>NZ_JBWKUX010000008.1:244971-245080 GCF_059421065.1 Pseudomonas sp. GW821-FHT03A09
CGTGTTCGCCAGCAATAGAGATCAAATGTGGAAGCTGGCTTGCCTGCGAAAGCGGCGGTACAGCCGATGAGTAGGTCGCCTGTGCCGCCGCCTTCGCAGCCTCGCTGAA
>NZ_JBWKUX010000008.1:245178-297094 GCF_059421065.1 Pseudomonas sp. GW821-FHT03A09
CGCCAGCAATAGAGATCAACTGTGGGAGCTGGCTTGCCTGCGAAAGCGGCGGTACAGCCGATGAGTAGGTCGCCTGTGCCGCCGCCTTCGCAGCCTCGCTGAAGCTCGACAGCTCCCACAGGAGATTGGTGGTGATTGGGGGCCATCGCGTCTGGCGCGTATTCGCCAGCGATAGAGATCAACTGTGGGAGCTGGCTTGCCTGCGAAAGCGGCGGTACAGCCGATGAGTAGGTCGCCTGTGCCGCCGCCTTCGCAGCCTCGCTGAAGCTCGACAGCTCCCACAGGAGATTGGCGGTGTTTGGGGGTCATCGTGTCTGACGCGTGTTCGCCAGCGATAGAGATCAAATGTGGGAGCTGGCTTGCCTGCGAAAGCGGCGGTACTGCCGATGAGTAGGTCGCCTGTGCTGCCGTCTTCGCAGCCTCGCTGAAGCTCGACAGCTCCCACAGGAGATTGGCGGTGTTTGGGGAAACACTGCCAATACGGCCATCGCGTCTGGCGCGTGTTCGCCAGCGATAGAGATCAACTGTGGGAGCTGGCTTGCCTGCTCCCACAGTTGATCGGTGTTGGCGGCAGCCGGGAGGCTTCACCAACTCTCTTTCAACATCCGCAACTCCAAATACTGCAACAGCATGATGGTCTTGCCGTCCACAATCTCCCCACTCTGCACCATCGCCAGCGCCTGTTCGAACCCCAGTTCCAGCACTTCGATGTCTTCGCCCTCTTCTTCCAGACCGCCGCCCGTGCCGACCTGATCCGCCGACTGGTATTCGCCGATAAAAAAGTGAATGCGCTCGGTCACCGAGCCCGGGCTCATGAACGCCGAGTAGATCTTTTCCACGTGGCCGACGCGGTAGCCGGTCTCTTCTTCAGCTTCCAGGCGAATGCGTTCTTCGGGGCTGGCGTTGTCGAGCAAACCGGCCGCCGCTTCGATCAGGTAGCCGTGGTAGTCGTTGACGAAGGTGGGCATGCGGAACTGACGGATCAGCAACACCGTGCGTTGCGTACGGTTGTACAGCAGGATGGTCGCGCCATTGCCGCGGTCATACACCTCACGGGTCTGGGCTTGCCAGCTGCCGTCCTGGCGGCGCAGGTCGAAGCTGTACTTTTTCAGCAGGTACCAGTTTTTCGAGAGGGTTTCTTCGGCGGTGATGCGAACGGGGCTGTTGTCCATGGTCGGGCCTCTGTACGTGGGAGCGCGAGCATGTTCCCGAGCACGGGCCAACGTCAAGTTGACGGGAAGTCACGGGTTGTCGCGGATATCGCTACAATCGCGCTCCACGAAGGATCTCTCTCCAGGGTCAAGGAAATGATGCTGCACATCCCGACGCTACTGACAGTCGCCGTGTTCGTGTTCTGCCTGATGGGCATGCTCACAGTGCATGCCTGGAGCCGTGGCCGCGAACCAACCCTGGGTTACTTGGGCATCATGTTGCTGTTCGCCTCCCTCGGCACCGGGCTGATTGTGGTGCGCGGCGTGGGCATGGATTTTGTCGCGCTGATCCTGGGCAATGTGGTGTTGCTGCTCAGTGCAGCGATGAACTGGACCGCCATGCGCGCGTTCGTGCAACGCAAACCCAACGTGCCGGGGATCTTTGCCGGTGCCGGCGTGTGGCTGTTGATGTGCCTGGTGCCGCAGTTCTACGGGTCGCTGTCGGCGCGGGTCACGCTGTATTCGCTGCTGGCCGCCAGTTATGGCGTGCTGTCGGCACTGGAATTGTGGCGCCGGCGCGACAGCCTGGAAGTCGCCTATGTGCCCGCGTTGGTGCTGATGCTGTTGCACACCGCGTTTTACGGCATTCGCGCCATCGCCGACCCCGGCATGCCGATCAAAAGCGCCCAGGCCTCGGGCGGTGAAGGCGTACCGTTTTTCTCGTTCATGCTGTTTGAATCGATGCTGTATGCCATCGGCATCGCCTACGTCACCCTGGCGATGGTCAAGGAGCGAGCCGAGCTGCGCTTCAAGGCCGCCGCGCTCAGCGATGCCCTCACCGGTATAGGCAATCGCCGCGCGTTTATGCTCAAGGGTGAAAAACTGCTGGCCGACAGCAATCGTCGCCAGCACAAAGTGGCCCTGCTGCTGTGCGACCTGGACCACTTCAAACGTCTGAACGACAGCTTCGGCCACCCCATGGGCGACCAGGCGCTGATCGCCTTCAGCCAAGTGACCCAGGCCACCTTGCGCAAAGAGGATGTGTTCGCGCGCATTGGTGGTGAAGAGTTTGCCTGCCTGCTCGCCGACAGCGATGAAACCCAGGCCTTCCAAGTCGCCGAGCGGATCCGCCAGGCGTTTGCCCGGCTCGATCTGTTGGCGCCCGGCTTCCTGAGTGTCAGCATCGGCATCGTCACCACCGACCAGGCCGGCCACGACCTCTCGCATTTACTGTCCCAGGCTGACCAGGCGCTGTACCTGGCCAAGGCGCAAGGACGTAATCGGGTTCAGTTGGTGGCTGCGATGTAACACTTTGCAAGCAATACCCACGCACGACTGTCGAATTAATTCCTTACCCGATTAGCCATCTGGTAAAACCCCTGCTTCGCTTTTGCCCTGGAACCTTCATGTCTTCTCGTTTTCTGTCTCGCCTCGGCCTGCGCTGGTTTCCCCTGCTGTGCATGGCGTTGTTGATCGTCGGCCTGCCGGTGGGGTGCGCCGTATTGCAACACAAGGAGCGCGAACTGGTGTTTCGCATCGAACCGGGCACGGCCGGCTGGTATACCGGGCTGCCCAAGGCGGTGCAGGAATTCGACATCAAGCCCGCCAGTTTCAAGTCAGGGCAGAATATTCATGGCTGGTGGTACCCCGCGGCCAAGAAGGATGCGCCGGCGATTCTCTACCTGCACGGTGTGCGCTGGAACCTCACCGGCCAGCTGTTTCGCATCGAGCAATTGCATGCCCTGGGGTATTCGGTGCTGGCCATCGACTATCGCGGCTTCGGCCAGAGCCACGGTGATCTGCCGTCGGAAACCAGCGTATACGCCGACGCGCGCATCGCCTGGGAGCGCCTCCAAGTGCTGCAGCCCGACCCGAGCAAGCGCCTGATCTACGGGCACTCCCTGGGCGGTGCAGTGGCAATTGACCTGGCGGCCGAATTGAGCCGGCAAACACCGATCCCCGTGCGTGGGTTGGTGATCGAGTCAACGTTCACCTCCCTGGGAGATGCAGCGACGGCCGTGGCCAACACTTCGCTGCCAGTGCGCTGGCTGCTGTCGCAGAAGTTCGATTCCATCGACAAGATTGCCGACGTACACATGCCGCTGCTAGTCGTCCACGGCCTTGCCGACCAGTACGTGCCACCGCGTTTCAGCGAACAATTATTCGAAGCGGCCCGGGAGCCCAAGCGACTGCTGCTGGTGCCCGGCGGCGCCCACAACAACAGCATGAGTTTGGCGGGTCGCAGTTATGGCCAGGCGCTGGACAAGCTGATGCAAGCGAAGGCATCACCCCAGGTTGTCACACACTCCACTGCGCCCAACGGCGACTCTTGAAGACGCATTTCGGCACTGGGTTCGCGCTTGCGTGTCAAGCGCAAACCCTGCCCATACTGGCCCTCGTCGCCAGTTGATCAAATATTAACCGCAGGTTAAATCGCCAACCCAGCCGGGCCTTTGCAAAGTTATCCACAGAGATACCCACGGTTTTCGTGGACAACTCTTTTTACTTTTTTACGTTTTTTTTGCTCAGTAATTCCCTTTGGGAAAGGTGCCTGGCAGCAAAATCTCGCGATTCACATCGCGTATATCGTTATAGCCGCACAGCGCCATCGACACGTCCAACTCCCTAGCGATGATGTCGAGGGCCTTGGTCACTCCCGCCTCACCCATGGCACCCAAACCGTACAAATGGGGACGACCGATCATCGTGCCCCTAGCGCCCAATGCTACGGCCTTGAGCACGTCCTGACCGGAGCGAATGCCACCGTCGAGCCACACTTCAATCCGGTTGCCTACCGCCTCCACAATTGCCGGCAATTGGCTGATGCTCGACGGTGCGCCATCCAACTGCCGGCCACCGTGGTTGCTCACCACCAGCGCATCGGCACCGGCGTTTGCCGCCAGGCGTGCGTCTTCCACATCGAGAATGCCCTTGATGATCAACTTGCCGCCCCAGCATTTCTTGATCCACTCCACATCGTCCCAGCTCAGGCGTGGATCGAATTGCTGGGCGGTCCATGACGACAGCGAACTCATGTCCGCCACGCCTTTTACGTGCCCGACAATGTTGCCGAAGCCTCGGCGTTTCGTACCGAGCATGCCCATCACCCAGCGCGGCTTGGTCGCCATGTTGAGGATATTCGGCAGGGTCAATTTGGGCGGCGCCGACAGGCCGTTGATCAAGTCTTTGTGACGCTGCCCAAGGATCTGCAAGTCAAGCGTCAGCACCAGTGCATCAACGCCAGCGGCCTTGGCGCGCTCGATCAATTGTTCGATAAACCCTCGATCACGCATCACATACAGCTGGAACCAGAACGGCTGGCCGACGTGCTCGGCAATATCTTCCAGGGAACAGATGCTCATGGTCGACAAGGTGTAGCGCAGGCCGAATGCGGCAGCGGCGCGGGCGGTGAGAATCTCGCCGTCGGCATGCTGCATGCCCGCCAGGCCGGTCGGTGCCAGGGCCACTGGCATGGCCATGTCCTGGCCGATCATCGTCGTGCGGATCGAGCGCTGATCGATATTGCGCGCCACGCGCTGGCGGAATTTGATCTGGGCGAAATCGCCTTCGTTGGCCCGGTAGGTGCTTTCAGTCCAGGAGCCGGAATCGGCGTAATCGTAGAACATCCGTGGGACACGTTTTTGCGCCAGCTTGCGTAAGTCTTCGATGGTTGTGATCAACGTCATCTAGGTCACCTCTCCCTGAACTGAACCCGCAGAGTAACCGCCCATCGACCGCGCAACCACCCATTGCGTTTATATCTAGCGAAGATTAACCTCGCACAAACCCGCAAAATAGCGCACAAACATGCACAACACTCATCAAGCCATTGACCTGCCTTCCTTGCGCAAACAGAAGATCCTGTTGCTGCTTGAGCGCGACGGCAAAGTCACCGCCTCGGAATTGGTGGAGCATTTCGCCGTCTCCCAGGACACCATCCGCCGTGACCTTGGCGAACTGGCCGCCGCTGGCTTATTGCAGCGTGTGCACGGCGGCGCCCTGCCTCGGCCCAAGGACACCGGCAAGGATGTCTTCACCCGTGTCGGCGAGACCAACGAGACCAAGCGTCACCTCGCGCAATTGGCAGCGGACCGTGTAGAAGACGGCCAGATCGTGCTATTCGATTCCGGCTCCACCACCCTGCAAATCGCCCAATCGTTGCCGCGCTTGATTCGCCTGACCGTCGTCACGCCATCCCCGATGATTGCCATCGCCCTGGCCGACCACCCGCATGTGAAAGTGATCCTCGCTGGCGGCCCGCTCAACCCCGCCACCCTCTCCACCGGCGGCCACGATGCGGTGCGCCTGATCCAGAGCATCAAGGCCGACCTGCTGTTCACCGGCGTGTGCGCCCTGCACCCGCAAGTGGGTATCACCTCGTTGCACTTCGAAGAAGTGGTGGTCAAGCAGGCCCTGCTCGACAGCGCCTCCCATGTGGTGGCCGTGGCCATGGCGGACAAGCTCGGCGCGGTAGAACCCTTTGTGGTAGCGCCGTGCAACCGCATTCACACGCTGATTACCGAGTGGCATATGCCGAGTGTGGAGGCGTATGAACAGCTGGGGTTGGAAGTGTTGCAGGTTGAAATCTGAATGAAGACAGGCGCCCGTAGGCGCCTTCATTGCAATTGCGCGGTTACAGCAGCGGGATGCTGTAGCTGACAATCAGACGGGTCTCGTCTTTGTCCGGGGTGTCATTGCCCCTGAGCACCGCGCTGCGCCACGTCAGACCGAGGCCCTTGAAGGTGCCAGTGGGGATCACGTAGTCGATGCGCAAGTCACGCTCCCACTCGCTGTTATCGCGGCCTGCGGTGCGGATGTTGCTACCGCGGATGTAGGTCACGCTGGACTTCAGGCCAGGCACGCCGAGGCCGGAAAAGTCATAGGCATAGCTACCCACGGTGGCCTGCTCGCCGGCATTGATGAACTTCAACGACTGGGAATTGGTGATCAGGTAGACGGAGCGGCCCTGCCCCTGGTTGACATGGGGGAAGTCGCTGTCACCGGAGGTCTTCTGATAACCCAGGCTCAGGGAGTGGCCTTGCAGTGCGTAGGTGAACAACGCGCTCCACAAGCGGTTGTCGACCTTGCCGGCGTTGACGCCGGGCCCGTAGTAACCCGAGCTGACATAGCCGTCCGCACGCCCCGCCGCACTGGAATTCTTGCCATCGGACGTGCTGTAGAAATAGCGCAGGTCAGTCTTGAATTGCCCCACCGGCAGCTGCCAGTTATGCACCAGGCCAAGGAAATGCTGCTGGTAGAAGTTCTCGAGACTGCCGTAGTAATACTGCACTTGCAGCTGTTTACTGACGGCGTAATCGACACCCGCGTAGTAGAACTGGTTGCTGAACTTGCCCTTGTTCGGATCGTTGGCGCCGGCAATGGACATGCCCTGGCCGTTGCTGGAATTGCGGTCCAGCACCTGTTCGAGTTTACCGGCGACCAGGTTGAAATCCTTCAGGTCCTTGGAATCCACCTGATAACCACGAAAGGTCTGGGGCAACAGGCGGCCATCCTCGGTCATCAGCACAGGAATCCTGGGCATCAAGGTGCCGGCCTTCAGTTGAGTCTGGGCGATCCGCATTTTGCCGGTAACACCCGTCTTGCTGAAGTCATGGGCGGCCTTGCCATCAGACAATGGGAAAACGCTGCCAGGGGTGTTGTCTTCACCGGCCTTGCCTGCGCGGCCCGAAGCGTCCAGGCGCAAGCCATACATTTCTTGCAAATCCAGACCCAGGCCAACCGTCCCTTCGGTGAAGCCGGACTGATAGTTGAACATGAACGCCTGGCCCCACTCCTTGTCCGAAGCGGCCCTGGCGTTACGGGTGTCCTGGTTGTAGTAGAAATTGCGCAGGTCGAGGGTGGCTTTGCTGTCGTCGATAAAACCCGACGCAGCCGCCTGCTGCACAGCGCCCAGGGAAACAGCGAGCGCCAGGCAAGTCTTGTGATTCATGAAGGCTCCGAGAAGTGATTGAGGCAATCCCGTCTGCGCCCCGGCCTGTTCTTGTTGCAGGCCATTGGCGTGTCGCATTTGACGGGACCGCGCACGGTATAGACTCAGCCGCCTCGGAAATAGCCGGTAAAACCACGATTCACTTTTACAGCCTGCGTAACAATCCGCCGTTCCTCAAGGCACCGGCAACCAGCCGCTGAATTCACCCCGGGCGTTCAGCGCGCTCCAGGCAAAGTCCCATGGAGAGGCCGGCAAGACCTGCTGTTCTGCGCTGGAGATCGCAGCGCCCTTCCAATCGAACACTGTCGTCCCTTGCCAGGCCAGGGCGATCCCCCGGGCCTGGCTGTCGTCGGCAATGATCCAACACGCCGCCGCTGCCGCCATGAATGCTTCGATAGGTTCATCGTCGATCTGCGTGCAATACGCAGAACCCAGCAGCCAGCGGCACACATTCAGGTGATAGGTCCAATCCAACGGCGGCTGCTTGCGATACGCCCAGGTCATGAAGCTGCGGAACAGGTTCAAGCCCTCGGGAGGGTCGAGCTTGAGCAGCGCCGGGCAGATATCGAACAAGGTGTGCCAGTGCGGCAGCAGGCGTGCATCCAGGTGCACGAAGCAGCGGGAATTGCTTGGGTATTCCGGCAACGCCGGCTCCGCACGCAGGCGACGGGACGCCTTGCTGACCAGGCGGCTGGCGCCTGCAGGCAATAGGTGGTTCATCAGATGCACTCACAGTCGTGACGATAGAACGCCTCCTGATCACAGGAAGCCCAAGGCACACGTCAGACGGCGGGAGAAGCGCGGGGGTTGGCCGAGGGCCAGGAATAACGCGGCGGCGCTTTGTTGCGCCGCTCATGGGCCGGGCGTGGGGTTTGCTGAAGGCTCAGCAACCACGCGAGGCCGATCAGGAACACGATGGCCACGGTGACCGCGTTGCACACCGGGCAAGCAAAGTAGTTCGAGATGTTGCTGGACGACGGGCTGCCCAACCCTTTGTCGGAAAGTGGCGCCTGGCTACCGTCCACCGAACAGAACGCACCGCCGATGCCATTGAGTTGCTGGCCCAACATTTGCCCGTGGCCCAAACCGCACACGAACACGTTCATCAGCACGCAGAAGTACAGGGTCCAGGCGATCAGCGAACGGTCGGGGAGGCTCAATTTCATGGCGGCGACTCTACCACCGAAGCCGCAAAACGGTGAAGCGCGGCGCGCCCCTGTGGCAGAACGTCGCAGATTACGTGGGCTGGCCAGGGTTGGTAGACTTGCCACCCTCCTCGTTTCTACGTTTCAAAGCCTTTTCAAAGCCTGATGGGTAGATCCAGAGCAATGCAGGCGTTTCACAGGATGCACAGTTGATGAGTACGTTATTCACCCGCCGCAAAGTGCTGACCGGCATGGGCCTCTTGGGCCTGGGCAGCCTGCTGGGCGGCTGTGACTACAGCCCCAAGCTGAACTTCAAGTACGGCAAGGACCTCAGTGACAAGATCATGGGCCGCACCTTCAAGCTCAAGAACACCGCCGGTGAAACCGTCACCCTGAGCTCGTTCCGCGGCCTGATGCCGGTGGTGTTCTTCGGTTTCACCCAGTGCCCGGCCGTGTGCCCCACCACCCTGGCCCGCGCCGCCCAGGCCAAGAAGCTGATGGGCCGCGACGGCGAGATCATGCAGGTAGTGTTCATAACCCTCGACCCCGAGCGCGACACACCGGAACTGCTCGACCGCTACGTCAAGGCCTTCGACCCCAGCTTCGAAGCGCTGTACGGCACCCCGGAAGAAATCGCCGTGGCCGCCAAGGAATTCGGGATTTTCTATGAAAAGATCCCCGCCGGTGACACCTACACCCTGTCCCACACATCCACCAGTTTCGTGTTCGACACCCGCGGCAACCTGCGCCTGGGCTTGTCGGCATCCCTTACTGCCAAAGAGTGCGCAGAAGACCTGCTCACCGTCATGGAGGTCTGCTAATGACTGCCGTTCAACACCTCAAACGCATCACCTTCGGCCTGACCCTGCTGGGCCTTGCCGCCCACGCCAGCGCCCAGGTGCAAGTGACCGACGCCTGGGTCCGCGCCACAGTGCCGGGCCAACCGTCCAGCGGCGCGTTCATGACAGTCACCGCCGACAGCGACAGCAAGCTGCTCAGCGTGGCATCGCCAGTCGCCAAGGACGTGCAGATCCATGAAATGAGCATGAAAGACGACGTGATGCGCATGGGCCCGGTGGATTCGGTTGCCCTGCCCGCCGGCAAAGCCGTCAAGCTCGACCCGGACGGCTACCACGTGATGCTGATGGGCCTCACCGGCCAGATCAAGGAAGGCGACCAGGTGCCGCTGACCTTGACCGTGCAAGATGCCAAAGGCGAGAAACAGTCCATCGAAGTAAAAGCCCCGGCCCGTGCCCTCAATGGCATGGACCACAGCAAGATGCACTGATCGGAATGGCTGTAGTGAGCGGGCTTGCCCCGCGCTGGGCTGCGTGTCGGCCCCAAACCCAGGCACCTCAGTCTTTCTGAAACACCGTGATGGCTTTGTTGGGGCGGCTTCGCCACCCAGCGCGGGGCAAGCCCGCTCACTACAATGTTCAGTCGACGATAAACAGCTTCGCACCCAGCGCCGTCGAGGAGCGATGCCCCTCCATGTCATTGCCCACCTGATAACTCATCCCGGCCGTCAGAATGAACTGGCGACCGTCCTCCAGCTCCGTGCGCAGCTCTCCTTCCAGACACAACAGCACATGCCCTCTCCAGCACCAGTGATCCGCCAGATACCCCGGCGTGTACTCCACCATCCGAACACGCGTGGTGCCGAACTGGCAGGTGCGCCATAAGGCGTTGCCGGTGATGCCCGGATGGACGACAGGCTCAAGGCTGGCCCAATCCGTGGTGCCAAACGGGACAGCGGTAAGATCCATGGGAAACTCGGTCGTCAGTTAACGTGGCGTGAAAGTACCGGGCGAATGCCGTGGGCGATAGACACAGATGCGACGGGTTTGTGGGATACAGGCGCCCTTGCTTGTTATGCTGACGCCCTGCCCCCATGGACCTGCGCTGATGCCAATCGACCCTGCCTTTGTCCTCCATGAAACCGAACACTGGGTGCTGAACCATCACATGACCTCGGCCTTGCCGGGCTATGTGATGTTGGGTGCCAAGGCACCGATTCATTCCCTCGCCGACATGCCAGACGCGGCACTGGCGCAGTTGGGTGGATTGCTCGCCAGAACCCAGCGCGTGATGGAGGTAGAGCTCCAACCGAAATGGCTGTACATCAGCCGCTATGGGCACATGCCTGGGTTCCCACTGCACTTTCACTTCATCCCCGTATACGACTGGGTAGAGGACGCGTTCTGGCGGGACGAGCGTTATCGACTGCTGCAACGCTTTGCTACGTCGGACCAGGAGCAAGCTTTGACAGATGGTGCTGAGCTGACGCTGTTCGTGTGGCGCGAATTTGGGGAGAGCCCTACGCCACCTCGAGTTCAGGGCGAGTCGGTTGAGCACGTGATCAAACGGCTGCGCACCGCTTTCAGTACCGGATGAAGCCCCCCGCGAGTTCAGGGTGATTCAGAGTCAGTGTGGGAGCTGTCGAGCTTTAGCGAGGCTGCGAAAGCGGTGGGTCAGCCAACCATTGTTCCGGCAGTGCCGCCGCCTTCGCAGCCTCGCTGGGGCTCGACAGCTCCCACAGAGATCTTCTGGGTGACTCAGATCGCGGCCAGTCGCTTCACCATTGGCACACACCCCCGCGAGTTCAGAGTGCCCCGGATCAAGTGTGGGAGCTGTCGGGCCTTGGCGAGGCTGCGATAGCGGTGGATCAGCCAACCATTATCCCAACAGTTCCACCGGGGATTTTCTGGGTGATTCAGATAGCGGCCAGTCGCTTCACCATCGGCACACACGCCCGCGAGTTCAGGGTGACCCGGATCAAGTGTGGGAGCTGTCGAGCCTTGGCGAGGCTGCGAAAGCGGTGTGTCAGCCAACCATTATCCCAACAGTACCACCGGGGATCTTCTGGGTGACTCAGATCGCGGCCAGCCACTTTACCAAATGACATCACCGTGCCATTAGCCCACTTGTGCTAATCGACCCCTCACCCCTGCGGCGCTATATTCCCCGGCACTTCCAACGCTCCCCATGACACCGCGCATACGCTACGCGAGGGATGGTTGCGCGCTGGAAAAACCATAGAAAACCAAGGAAGACGCACCATGAATCTGTATTCCCCCCTGACCCGCCTCACCCTGCTGGGTGCCTTGATCGTCGGCGTTGCCGGCTGCAGCAACATCAAGCCCTCCGAAGACCACCTCAAGACGCTGTCTGAAACCAATCTGGGCGAACCGGTCAAGCGCATCTCCAACGTACGCAATGACTCCATGACGACCTACTACATCGCCAGCACCGCTAGCGGTGATTACAACTGCTCCGTGCCCAGCGGGGCCAGCGGTGGCATGTTCGCCGTCGCAAGCTTTGGCATGATGAAGCCGGCCGCTTACTGCCAACCCAAAGGCGCTCGCGGCAATGGCTTGACCCCGTTCAACCAGTAACAGTCTGTTGGCCGAGGTCGCGCAGGGTGCTGCGTAGCTCTGCCGGGCGCACCGGCTTGGACAGAATGGCGATCTGACGGTCGTGCAAGGCGGCCTGGATCTTTTCCACATCGTGCCCGGTGAGGATAAGCGCCGGGACCGCCCAGCCGCGTTGCGCCCGCAGGGCGTCGATGCACTCGATACCGGTGGCATGGTTACCCAGGTCGTAGTCGGCGACGATGATGTCGCAATCGCTGATCAAGTCACGCCCTGACAATTCGGCCTGTACCTCGCACCCCCAGCGCTCCAACAGCGCCTGGGTAGCGAGCAGCACGTTCTGGTCATCTTCCACCAGACACACTTTCAAACCGGTCAGCAAACCAACCTGTCGCGCCTCGTCACGCGGTGCCGTCGTGTGCGGCGCGGTCGCCAGGGCCAGCCCGTACAAGCTCACGGACGTGCCACGGCCAACCCGGGAACGCAGGTTCACTTGCACCCCCATCAGTTGCCCCAGGCGCTTGACGATGGACAGCCCCAAGCCCACCCCTTCGACGTCTTTGTCACGCAAGTGGCGCACGCGGTAAAACTCTTCGAAGACCTTGGAAAGATGCTCCTCGGCAATCCCCCGACCCCGATCATGAATCTCCACCGCCAAGCCACCGTCACGAATGCGCACGCCGATCAGTACTGGCCGATGCGCGCCGTATTTGAAGCAGTTGGACAGAACGTTCTGCACCATCGTTGCCAACAACGCCGGATCGACCTGTACCCAGTGAGCGCAAGGCCGCAATCGCAGTTCCACACCGGCCCAACGCGCAGCCTCGGCATTCTGGCGCACTAGGTCGGCCAGGAACTCGCCCAGGTTCACCCTCTGGTACTTGGGCAACAGGCGGCCGTTGTCGAGGGTGTAGAGGTCGAGAATCGAACGGAATAATTGCGAGACGTTGAGCAGCGAGCGATCGATGTTGTCCACCAGCCGCCGTTCTTCATCCCCCAGGCGGGCTTCGCGCAGGCAAGCGGTAAACAGGCCGATAGAGTGGATGGGCTGGCGCAGGTCATGGCTGGCCTGGGCGAGGAAACGGGATTTTTCCAGGTTGGCCGCGATGGCTTGCTCAGACGCCTTGCGCGTGCGCTCCAGCAGGATATGCGCGTACACCGGGATCACTGTGCTGGTGATCATCAGCATCAACACCATGAAGGGTTGTGCCTGCCACACCGGCGTGAGCCGATACACGATCAGCAACGCCAACAACGCCAATGCCGTGGCAATCGCCAGGTAGCGCGAGCCATAGCGCATGCCATTGCCCAGGTTGACCCACACCATCACCGCATACAGCGGCAATGCCGCCTCGCCCCCCACCACCATGCCGAACGAGGTGCCGGTGTAGTCGTGAATCATGCCGAAAATCCGCCGCGCCGGGTAATGCCCCGGCCACCGTGCAATCACCTGGCGCAAGGCAATGGACGCCAGCAGAAACACAAGTATGTAGAGAATGACCGGCAGGTAGGTGTCCACCGACTGCCCGGGCAGGAAGCCCAGCGCGCCGATGTACACGATAGCGATGCTGGCAACCACGATCCGTAGGTTGGCCTGGTCGAGTTCGGAGTTGGTCTCGGCACCCATGATTTACGTCCTTGTGCGGCAGTCATCAAATCCAGCGGGCACCCCAGGCAAGCCTCGGGCACGGTGGTAAGGTAGCATGCAACCGCACAACCTTGCCCCAGGAAGGAGCCCCTCATGACCGGTCGCATTATCATCGCCGACGACCACCCGATGTTTCGCGAAGGCATGCTGCGCACCGTACAGCGCCTGCTGCCCGAGGCCCTTGTGCAGGAAGCTGGCGACATGGACGCCGTGCACAGGCTGGCCCGCGAAGGCGGCGAAATCGATACCCTGATCCTCGACCTGCGCTTCCCCGGCCTGACCTGCCTGAGCCAGTTGGCCGACCTGCGCCAACAACTGCGGCGCACCACGTTGATCGTGGTGTCGATGGTGGACGACCCAGCGCTGATCGATCAGGTCATGGCCCTGGGCGCGGACGGTTTTATCGGCAAGAACATCGCCCCCGACGAGATCGGCCAGGCGCTGCTGGCGATCCGCGAAGGCGAGGTGCTGGTCAAGTTCGCCCCTTCGGGGCTGTTGCCCCTCGACACCCATACCCTCACCGCCCGCCAACAGGACGTGCTGCGCCTGATCGCCCAGGGCAAGACCAACAAGGAAATCGCCAAAGCCCTGGATATCTCGCCGTTTACCGTGCGCATCCATGTGTCGTCGCTGCTGCGCGCACTGGATGTGCCCTCGCGTGCGGCCGCAGCGGTGAAGTACTCCGGGGAGTTCTAGGACCGCTTGAGCTACCGCAGCTGGAACCAGGTGGTTTTCAACTGCATGTACTTGTCAAAAGCATGCAGGGACAGATCACGCCCAAACCCGGACTGCTTGCCCCCACCGAACGGCACCGTGACATCCAGGGCGTCGACCGTGTTGACCGACACCGTGCCGGCATTCAGGGCACGAGCCACACGGTGCGCACGGTTGAGGTTGTCACTCCATACCGAGGCGGCCAGGCCATAGAGGCTGTCGTTGGCTTGCTGTACCGCCTCCTCTTCAGTATCGAAAGCACTGATGGCCAGCACCGGGCCGAACACCTCGTCACGGGAGAGCACCATGTGTCGAGTCACATCGGCAAAAATGGTCGGCTGGATAAAGTTGGAGGCCCCATTGATGATCATCTGTTCGCCACCGCACAGCAACCTGGCGCCCTCGCCGTGGGCCTGGCCGATGGCTTTCATGATGCGCGCGGTCTGCTCACTGTCAACGATGGCGCCGGCGGCACTGCTGGGGTTCAACGGATCACCCGGCATCCAGGCGCGCGATTTGGCCATCACCCGTTCGACGAACTCATCATGGATGGAACGTTGTACGAACAACCGGGAGTTGGCCGAACACACCTCACCCTGGTTGAAGAAAATGCCAAAGGCTGCCTTCTCCGCCGCCAAGTCCAGATCCTGGCAGTCATCGAACACCAGGTTCGGGCTCTTGCCACCGCACTCCAGCCACACCTGCTTGAGGTTGGACTGAGCAGAATATTGCATGAAGTATTTGCCGACCTGCGTCGAGCCAGTGAACACCAGGCCATCCACGTCCGGGTGCAGCCCCAAAGCCTTGCCGGCACTTTCGCCGAGGCCCGGCACCACGTTCAACACCCCTTCGGGGATACCCGCCTCCAGCGCCAGTTGGGCCAGACGCAAAGCAGAAAACGGCGATTGCTCAGCGGGTTTAAGTACCACGCTGTTACCGGCAGCCAACGCCGGTGCCAGCTTCCACGCTGCCATGTCCAAGGGGAAATTCCACGGCACCACCGCCGCAATCACGCCCAGCGCTTCGCGGGTAATGGTCGCCAGCGCGTTATGCGCGGTGGGTGCGACTTGGTCGTAGAGCTTGTCGAGGGCTTCGCCGTACCAGGCGAACACATTGGCCGCGCCAGGTACATCCACGTTGTAGGCATCCATCACCGGCTTGCCCATGTTCAACGAATCGAGCAGCGCCAGCTCTTCGCGGTGGCTCATCAACAACTCGGAAAGCTTGATCATGATTTTCTTGCGCTCCCCCGGTGACATGCGCCGCCAAGGACCGGTGTCGAAGGCCTGGCGTGCACTGCGCACAGCCAGATCGACCTCCGCTTCGCCACAGGCCGCCACACGCGCCAACAACTGGTTCGTGGCTGGGTTGATGCTATCGAAAGTGGCCCCGGAGGCTGCGCTCACGGACCGGCCACCGATCAAGGCGGTGTCGATGAATGTCTGGCGGGCAACACGCTGTTGCCAGTAGTCAAGATCAAACACGGTGTACTCCCAATGAAGGTCGAGGGATAAGAAGGGTTATTCAGCGATCTGCAGTTCCGGCATCTTCACGCTCAGTCCCCGCGTGATGCCGAGCAAACACACGAGCCCAAGCCCCATCCAGCACAAGCCGATGGTGAAGGACAGGCCCGACAGGCTGGTCCACAGCCATAGCGTGCTGAGGAACCCCAGGGCCGGCAGTGCGGCGTACAGCAGGTAGTTCCGAACGCCGCGCAACTTCTGGTCAACCAGGTAATGCTTGATCACCGCCAGGTTCACCGCCGAAAACGCGAACAACGCCCCGAAGCTGATCATGTTGGCCACGGTGTCCAGTGTGATGAACAGGGCAATCAACGAGAACAGGCTGACCAGCAGGATCGCCGTGGCTGGCACGCGCTTTTTCGTCACCAGCTTGCCGAGTACACGGGGCAGCGCGCCGTCACGCCCCATGGCGAACAACACCCGCGACACGCTGGCCTGGGAGACCATCGCCGAGGCAAAACAGCCGGCCACGTAGGTTGCGGTAAAAGCGGTCACCAGCAGCTCGCCCCCCACGCGACGCATGACGTCCACCGAGGCGGAATCCGGATCGACGAAGCTGTTCCATTCAGGGAAAACCATCTGGGCAAAATACGAAACCAGCAGGAACAACAGGCCGCCGAACAGCGACACCACCATGATCGCGAGCGGGATAGTCCGTCGCGGGTTGGGGGTTTCCTCAGCCATGGTCGACACGGCATCGAAGCCGAGAAACGACAGGCACAGCACCGCCGCGCCCGCCATGATCAACGGCGCACTGAAACCGTCGTGGTGGAATGGCGCGAGCAACGCAACGGGTGCGGACTGCTCGCTGAGGGTGCGCACCGACAACGCCACGAACACCACAATGAACACCAACTGGGCCACGATCAGTATCCAGTTGACCCGAGTGATGGACTCGATGCCGACTAGGTTGAGCGTCGTCACCAGGGCAATGGAGCCGAGCACCCACACGGCAGTTGGCACCCCGGGGAAGTATTCGGTCATGTAGATGCCGATCAACAAGTAGCTGAGCAGCGGCAAGAAGATGTAGTCGAGCAACAAGGTCCAGCCAGCGATGAAGCCGAAATAGGCGCCAAACGCTTTGCGCGTATAGGAATAAACCGAGCCGGAATACGGATGCGCCTGGACCATGCGCCCATAGCTGTAGGCCGTCAGCAGCATCGCGGCAAGGGTCAGCATATAGGCGGTCGGCAAGTGCCCCTTGGTCATCTGGGTCACAAGCCCATAGGTGGTAAACACCGCCAGCGGCACCATATACGCGAGCCCGAACAGCACCAGCCCGACCAGGCCCAAGGGCTGGCGAAAGCGTCGGGACGACGCGGGTTTTGGTGAGGCACGATGGGCGGGTGTATCGGTCACGTTTGTTATTGTATTCATGGGTGACTCCTGGAAATGGGATGCAGGGCGTCGCGGCATGCGATCACGTCGATGCCGTTCAAGCCTTGTCTGATGGAGGTTGCCCGCCACCCCGGCCTGGGGTGGTGGGCAGGTCACTTCACAGTTTTCCCGCGATCCGTGCGGTGCGGTCGACCGCGATACGGGTCTTGTCGACCAGTTCGTCCAGCTCCGCGCGCGTGGCCACCAGGGCCGGCGCCATGATCATGCGCCCGAGGGTCGAGCGAATGATCACACCCTCTTCAAAACCAAAGGTGCGGCATTGCCAGGCCAGATCGTTTTCATTGTCGAAACGTTTGCGCGTGCCTTTGTCCTCGGCAAACTGCAAGGCCGCGAGCAGGCCCGTGCCCTGGATCTCGCCGATCAGTGGGTGGTTGCCGAACACCTCGCGCAGGATCTTCTGCAAGTACGGCCCGGTGTCGTCCTTCACCTGGCGCACGATGCCTTCATCCCGCAGCGCCTTGAGATTGGCCAACGCCACCGCTGCCGCCACCGGGTGCCCGGAATAGGTCAGGCCGTGGGCAAACACACCACCGCGCTCCACCAAGGCATCGGCGATGCGCTGGCTCAATACCAGGCCGCCCATGGGCAGGTAGCCGGAAGTCAGGCCCTTGGCAATCGACAACGTATCCGGCTCGAAACCGAAGTGTTGATGGGCGAACCACTCGCCGGTGCGGCCAAAACCACCAATCACCTCATCCGCGCAGAGCAGCACATCGTATTGACGGCAAATGCGCTGGATCTCGGGCCAGTAGCTTTCCGGCGGGAAAATCATGCCACCCGCGCCCTGGAACGGTTCGGCGATAAAGCCCGCGACGTTCTCAGCACCCAGTTCCAGAATTTTCTCTTCCAGTTGCAAGGCACAGCGACGGCCGAATTCGGCCGGGGTCAGGTCGCCGCCATGGGCATACCAATAGGGTTCGTCGATGTGCGCCACATCAGGCACCAGACCGCCCATCTCGTGCATGAACTTCATGCCGCCCAATGCCGACGCGGCCAGAGTAGAGCCGTGATAGCCGTTCCAGCGACCGATCATGATCTTTTTCTGCGGCTGGCCGACCACTTGCCAGTAGCGGCGCACGGTACGGATCAAGACCTCGTTGGCCTCGGAGCCCGAGTTGGTGTAGATCACGTGGCTGTAGTGCCCAGGCAGCAGGCTGAACAGCAGCTCCGACAGCTCGATCACCGCCGGGTGGGTGGTGTGAAAGAACATGTTGTAATACGCCAACTGATCCATCTGCGTGGCGGCGGCAGCGGTCAGATCCTTGCGACCGTAGCCCAGTTGGGTACACCACAGGCCAGACATGCCGTCCAGGTAACGCTGGCCTTCGCTGTCCCACAGGTACAGGCCTTCACCGCGCACCATTACACGCGGGCCTTCGGCATTCAGCGTCTTTTGATCGACAAAGGCATGAATATGATGGGCCGCATCCGCCTTCTGATAGTCCTCGGTACGGCGTTGCAATTGGGCGGGTAGGTTCATGGTTTTTCTCTCTTATTAGTGATAACGCAAGGGGGAGCAATGCCGCTCAGCGGTGCTTGCTCATGTAGCTTTCCAAAGGGTCTTTGCTCAGCACGCCCTGGGCTTCGGCGAGCGAATCGATAAACAAGGCAAACAGCTCCGATTGCGCGCCGATATCGAGCTTGGTGTAGATGTGCTTGCGGTGGGACTTGATGGTGTCTTCAGAGACATCCAGGCGTTCGGCCAACGAGCGGGTGGAATGCCCACGCAGGATCAGTTGGGCGATGCGGCATTCTCGTTCGGTCAAAATCGACGAACCAAAGTTGTTGAGTGCCGAGTGAATGCGCTGCTCCAGCACGTTTTCGAAGCGCGCACCGTGGCCATCCAAACCGACAAAATGCTTGCCCAGCGCCGCCAGCACCCACGGCGCGATGCGCTTGAACTGTTCGGTGGTGGCGGCATCGAGCTTCTGCGTAAACGCCAGCGACACGGCCAGGCTTGATCCGTTGCCCGACTGCAGGATGTAGTTCAGCTCATCTTCCAGATGTGAGTGGCGGTAAAACGACTGGAAGTACTCACTGAGTTCGAAGTGATCGGGCGCGACGTCCGCCAGGTCGTAACAACCTGAACTGACGCCTTCGACGCTGGCCCCGTAAAACGGATCGAGCACATAAAAGCCGGACAGGTATTGGCGCACATTGCCTTGTGGCAACCACGGTCCCTCCACCTCGAACAACGCGCTGGGCATGCCGCCACGGGGATAGAAATACAACGTGGTGGCCTGGATCGGCTGGATGTAACCGAGAGCCTCGAACAAGGTGGCAGCGAACCCCGATTGCCCGATGCTCGTCGTCACCCGGGCCATCTGGTCGAACCATTGCGCAGAAGAAAGCCGGTCGTTTTCCACTTCAAAGACTCGCTCAAAGAACTGCAAGGATGGTCACACAGCTATCTCGTCACCGGAATCACCCGATAGGGTGAGGTTGCATCCGATATTTATGCTCACTTCCCAGCTTAATAATATTTTATTAAAAACCGCCCTCCCCCTAGCCTTGAAGTCATGCCCAAGCTGAATCCAACTGCATTACGCAAGGACAGACACATGACTGAAGCAATAACAAAAATAGACACGCTGGTAGTGGGAGCGGGTCAAGCTGGGGTCGCCATGAGCGAGCACCTGAGTAAGCAAGGCGTGCCGCACCTGGTGCTGGAGCGCAGCCGTATCGCCGAGCGCTGGCGTACTGGGCGTTGGGACTCGTTGGTCGCCAACGGTCCGGCCTGGCATGACCGTTTTCCAGGGCTGGAATTTGATGACGTCGCCGCCGACGGTTTCGCGCCTAAAGAACGCGTTGCCGCCTACTTCGAAGCCTATGCACGCAAGTTCAATGCGCCAATACGCACCGGCGTCGACGTGCTCTCTGTGGTGCGCAATGCGGGCCGCCCCGGTTTCACCGTACACACCAGCGAAGGGGTGATCGAAGCCAACCGTGTGGTCGCAGCCACCGGGCCGTTCCAGAAGCCAGTGATTCCGGCCATCGCCCCTAAAGACAGCGCTCTGCACCAGATCCACTCCGCCGACTACCGCAACCCCGCGCAACTGCCGGCAGGCGCTGTGCTGGTGGTGGGTGCCGGTTCGTCCGGCGTACAGATCGCCGATGAGTTGCAACGTGCCGGGCGCCAGGTGTACCTGTCGGTCGGTGCCCACGACCGCCCGCCCCGCGCCTATCGCAACCGCGATTTCTGCTGGTGGCTGGGGGTACTGGGCGAGTGGGATCAAGCGGCGATGAAGCCCGGTCGTGAGCACGTGACCATTGCCGTGAGTGGCGCCCACGGCGGCAAGACCATCGACTTCCGCGAGCTCGCCCAGCAAGGCATGACCCTGGTTGGCTTGACCCAGTCCTTCAACGGCAGCACCGCAAGCTTCCAAGCCAACCTGGTGGACAACCTGGCACGCGGTGACGAGAACTACCTGGCCCTGCTGGATGCGGCCGACGCCTACATCGAACGCAACGGCCTCGACCTGCCCGTGGAGCCCGAAGCGCGCCGTGTGTTCCCCGACGCCGAGTGCATCAAGCAGCCAATCCTGGAACTGGACCTGGCCAAGGCCGGCATCACCTCGATCATCTGGGCCACCGGGTTTGCCGTGGATTACAGCTGGTTGAAAGTCGACGCCTTCGACGCTGCCGGCAAGCCGCAGCACCAACGCGGTGTGGCCAGCGAATCGGGTATCTATTTCCTCGGCTTGCCGTGGCAATCGCGCCGGGGCTCGTCGTTTATCTGGGGTGTGTGGCACGACGCCAAATACGTGGCCGACCACATCGCGATCCAACGCCAATACCTTGAATACCGCGAAGCCGCCCCGGTGGCTCGCCAGTCCCCTGTCAGCGCCTGATCACTTTTTTGCCGGAGTCTTTTTGATGCCTACTCACACTCGCATCCGTATGTTCAACACCAAGGAAACCTACCCCAACCAGAGCCTGGACAACGACCTGTGCCAGGCCGTACGCGCCGGCAACACCGTGTATGTGCGCGGCCAGGTGGGCACTGATTTCGAGGGCAACCTGATCGGCCTCGGCGACCCGCGTGCCCAGGCGGAGCAAGCCATGAAAAACGTCAAGCAACTGCTGGAAGAAGCGGGCAGCGACCTCAGTCATATCGTCAAGACCACTACTTACCTGATCGACCCACGCTACCGCGAGCCGGTGTATCAGGAAGTCGGCAAGTGGCTCAAGGGCGTGTTCCCGATTTCCACCGGGCTGGTGGTCTCGGCATTGGGCCAGCCGCAATGGCTGATGGAAATTGATGTGATCGCCGTCATTCCCGAGTAAGGAGCTGCACATGACCTTTTCAATCGTCGCCCGTTGCGCCGAAACCGGCCAACTGGGTATCGCCATCAGCTCATCGAGCATCGCCGTGGGCGCCCGCTGCCCGTGGCTGCGGCCCGGTGTAGGGGCGGTGTCGACCCAGAACATCACCCTGCCGGCCCTCGGCCCGGACGTACTCGACCTGCTGGAACAAGGCCTGGCGCCTGCCGAGGCGGTCGACAAGGCCCTGACGAGCAACGGCTACAGCCAGTACCGGCAACTGACGGCGATTGATCACCTGGGGCGCAGCGTGCACTTCAGTGGCAGCGAAACCTTGGGCACCCACAATGCAGTGTCGGGCGAACAGTGCGTGGCGGCGGGCAATATGCTTGCCGACCGCCGCGTGATCGAGGCGATGGTCAAAGTATTTGAACAAGGCGAAGGCCAGCTGGCAGACCGCCTTCTGGCCGCGATGCACGCCGCCATTGCCGCAGGTGGCGAAGCCGGCCCGGTGCATTCCGCCGCGTTGGTGGTGGTGGGTGAACTGACCTGGCCTATCATCAACCTGCGGGTGGATTGGGCCGACGAAAACCCTATTGGTGAATTGCAAAAGCTGTGGGATGCCTACCGCCCGCAAGTGCAGGACTACATCGACCGTGCCCTCGCCCCTGACCGTTCCCCTGGCTACGGCGTGGCCGGAGACGACCGATGAACAGCAGCCGCGCCTTGCTACAGACGCTGGTGGGGTTCGACACCACCAGCCGCGAATCCAACCTGCAACTGATCGAGTTCGTGCGCGATTACCTGGCGGGTTTTGGCGTGGCCTGCAAGCTGGTCTACAACGCCGAACGCAGCAAGGCCAACCTGTTCGCCAGCATCGGCCCGGTGGAACTGCCAGGCATTGTGTTGTCGGGGCATACCGACGTGGTGCCGGTGGACGGCCAGCCCTGGACAATGCCGCCGTTTGAGTTGACCGAGCGCGACGGCAAGCTGTTTGGCCGCGGCACTGCCGACATGAAAGGCTATATCGCTTGCGTGCTGGCGCTGGTGCCGCAGCTGGTCAAGGCCACGTTGCGCATCCCCGTGCATATCGCCTTGTCGTATGACGAAGAAGTTGGTTGCCTGGGCGTGCGCTCACTGCTGGCGGTTCTGGAACAGCGGCCGGTGCAGCCGATGTTGTGCATCATCGGCGAACCGACCGAGCTGAAACCGGTGCTCGGCCACAAAGGCAAACTGGCGATGCGTTGCGATGTGCATGGCGAGGCGTGCCATTCGGCCTATGCGCCCTATGGCGTGAATGCCATCGAGCATGCCGCCGACCTGATTGGCGAGCTGGGGCGGATTGGGCAACGGCTGCGCGAGCAGCAAGATCCGAGGTTTGACCCGCCGTTCAGCACGGTGCAGACCGGGGTGATCGCAGGTGGCAAGGCACTGAATATCGTGCCGGCTGACTGCCGGTTCGATTTTGAAGTGCGCGCGTTGCCGTCGATGGACCCGGAGGAAGTGGCCGAGGAACTGCAAGCCTATGCTCTGCAACAGGTATTGCCGCGCATGCAGGCCGTCAGCAAGCAGAGCTCGATCCGGTTTACCGAATTGTCGGCATACCCGGGATTGGTCACCGATGAGCGCAGCCAGGCGGCAGAGCTGATTGCGGCGTTTTCCGGCTCGCGGGACTTCGGCACCGTGGCGTTCGGCACCGAGGGTGGGTTGTTTGACGCGGTGGGGATTCCCACGGTGGTGTGCGGGCCTGGAAGTATGGACCAGGGGCATAAGCCGGATGAGTTTGTGAGTGTGGAGCAGTTGGCGGGATGTGATGCCATGTTGTTGCGCATGCTCGACTCGATTCGCACCTGAACCGAATACAAATTGAGTGTGTGCGGGCTTGTGTGGGAGCCGGGCTTGCCCGCGATGCAGGCACCTCGGTGTGTTAGTCACACCGCGGTGATGCCATCGCAGGCAAGCCAGCTCCCACATTTTTAGTCCTGTGTTTAACCAAGAAGTCTTGCCAGTTCTTCCCGGCAATAATCCACAAACAACTGCACCGGTTTGGTCAGCGGCGCCCGGCGCAACCACACTGCCGACAGCCCGGAACCGGTCACCGTTTCGGCCAGCGGCACACACACCACCTTCTGCCCATCATAGGTGTACTCGGTAAAAGGCTTGGTCACCAGAATCGAAAAACCAAACCCTCTCCCCACCATGCCTCGTACCATCTCGATCGACGGCGAGCTGAACACGATATTCGGCGTCAAGCCACGTTCTTCAAAGATGCTCACGAAGTAAGTCCGGCTCGGCAGTACATCCAGCAGAATCATGGGCTCCAGCACCAGGTCCGCCAACGACACCTTGGCCTGCTGCGCAAAACGGTGATCCGCCGGCAGCAATGCATAGGGTTGCTGCGGTGGCATCAACGGCGTGGTCTCGATCGTGCCGCCCAGGTCGTGTTCGAACAGCATCGCCATATCGATACTGCCCGCCGTCAACGCCTGCACCAGCTCTTGTTGTTCGCCATCGCGAATACGGATCTCCACCCCGGGCCAACGCGCCTTGAAGCCGGCGATCAAGCGCGGCAGATACAACGGCGCCACGGTCTCAAAGCAGCCAATATCGATCTGCCCCGCCACCACGTCATTGTCCGCCAGTGCGTTCTGCTCGAACTCATGGGCCACCCGCAACAGCTCCAGGGCCTTGCGATAAAACCGCGCGCCGCTGGGGGTGAGCGACACACCCTGGGCGTGATGGCGGATAAACAGCTGCACGCCAAAGCTGTCTTCCAACTGCTTGATCGCGGTAGAAACCGACGGCTGCGCGATATACAGCTTGCGCGACGCCTCGGCGACGCTGCCGCACTCGGCCGTGGTGACAAAATATCTGAGCTGGCGCAGGTTATAAGCAGCCATCGGGACCTCCAGAAACGTGGGATTTCGCCCCAAACAAGTGCGTGAAAATCGGCTTTTTCACAGGGATTCAAGTGCATGCAACATACCGGAGCATAATCCGCCGTGAGCTATATTTTTTAAGGTCTATAGCAACAAACTTACTAATTTACCTCCCTGCGCCCATTGCAGATGATCACTCCAACAACAAAGCGCCGCCCGTGCGGCGCACAGCGAAGTACGTCAACGTACTCACCTTGCCTTGGAGCTCGTCATGGTCACCACTGCAACATCCTCCGCCCCGCTTATCGAAAAACACACGATTGGATACGTGCCCCCGGAAGACCGCCATGGAAAGGTAAGAGACCTGTTCACCCTCTGGTTCGGCGGCAACATCGCGCCGTTGCCGATCGTCACGGGTGCACTCGGCGTACAACTGTTTCACCTGAACCTGCTATGGGGCATTGTCGCCATTCTCGTCGGCCACCTGGTCGGCGGCGTGCTGATGGCCTTGCACTCAGCCCAAGGCCCGCAGATGGGCATCCCGCAGATGATCCAGAGCCGTGCCCAGTTCGGCTCCCTCGGCGCGCTGCTGGTGGTGGTGATTGCCGGCGTCATGTACATCGGCTTCTTCGCCTCCAACATCGTGCTGGCGGGTAAATCCCTGCACGGCGTGGTCGACAGCGTGCCCGTACCGGTGGGCATCGTCATTGGCGCCATCGGCTCCGGTATCATCGGCATTATCGGCTACCGCTTCATCCACGTACTCAACCGCATCGGCACCTGGGTGCTCGGCGCCGGCATCGTGCTGGGTTTTGGCTACATCTTCACCCACGTGCAGACCACCGACTTTTTGACCCGTGGTGAATTCAACATTTCCGGTTGGCTGGCCACGGTGTCGTTGGCGGCGTTGTGGCAGATCGCATTCGCGCCTTACGTGTCCGACTACTCCCGCTATCTGCCGGCCGATGTACCCGTAGCGTCGACGTTCTGGACTACCTACCTGGGCTCCGCCTTGGGTTCCAGCCTGGCCTTCATCTTCGGTGCCGTCGCCGTGCTCGCCACGCCGGTAGGCATGGACACCATGGACGCCGTCAAACTCGCCACCGGCGCCATCGGCCCATTGATGCTGGTGCTGTTCTTGCTCAGCGTGATCAGCCACAACGCACTCAATTTGTACGGCGCCGTTTTGTCGATCATCACCCTGATCCAAACCTTTGCGTACCGCTGGATCCCCACCGCGAAAAGCCGCGCCGTGATCTCGACATTGGTACTGGCCGCATGTGCGATTGCAGCGGTGTTTGCCTCCAAGGACTTCATCGGTCACTTCGTCGACATGGTGCTCGTGCTGCTGGTGGTGCTGGTGCCGTGGACGGCGATCAACCTGATCGACTTCTATGCGATCCATAAGGGCAAGTACGACATTGCCTCGATCTTCCGGGTGGATGGCGGGATTTATGGCAAGTACAACCCACAGGCGCTGCTGGCGTATGCGGTGGGGATTGCGGTGCAGATTCCGTTCATGAACACGCCGCTGTACGTGGGGCCGATCTCGGCGCACATCAACGGGGCGGATTTGTCCTGGGTGGTGGGGTTGGTGGTGACGTCGCCGTTGTATTTCTGGTTGGCGAGTCGTGACAGTGCTTACAAAAGAAGGATGGATGGAGGGAAGTTGGTGGGTGGGGTCTGAATGGAGTTTGAGGGCGGCTGTCCCGCCGCCTTCGCAGCCTCGCTGGGGCTCGACAGCTCCCACAGGGGATCACGGCGATCAAAGTGTGGGACCCGTCGAGCTCCAGCGAGGCCGCGAAGGCGGCAGTGTGGCTGGCGGTGTCCTCACCCGATGCCTATCATGTGGCCTTTCGCTCAACGTCCCAGGATTCCCATGCCCGCCCTCACCTTCCGCAACGCCCTCCCCGCCGACGCCGCACGCTGCTTTGAAATCGAAATCAGCGCCTACGAGGGCGATGAAGCCGCCACCCTGGAGAAGATCGCCACGCGCATTGCCCTGTACCCGCAAGGCTTTCTGATCCTGGAGGCGGATGGCGAGGTGGTGGGGTTCATCAACTCTGGCTGCGCCCACGAGGTGGTGATGTCGGACGAGGCGTTCAAGGAGTTGGTGGGGCATTCGGCCGAGGCGCCGAATGTGGTGATCATGTCAGTGGTGGTCGACCCGGCGCATCAGGGCAAGGGCTATTCCAAGGCGTTGATGACTGAGTTTGTGCAGCGCATGCGCGGCATGGGCAAGCAGACGATTCATTTGATGTGCAAGGAGCAACACGTGCAGCTGTATGAGCGCATGGGCTATAAGTACGTGCAGCCTTCGCCGTCGGATCACGGTGGCATGGCGTGGCATGAAATGGTCATGGCGCTCTAGATATGAACGCACCGCGCATTGAAATCAGCGACCAACCCAGCCCCGAGGCCGAGCGCATCCTCGGCAACGGCTTGGCGGCGTTCAATGAAGCCATCACCGGCTTCAACGACCGCCAGCCACTGACCGTGCTGATCAAAGACCCACACACCCAGGCGATCCTCGGCGGTATCACCGGCAAAACCAGCCTGGGCGTAGCCTTTCTCGACCTGTTCCACCTGCCCGAGTCGCTACGCGGTTCGGGCCTGGGCAGCCAGTTGCTGCACGCCTTTGAAGATGAAGCCCGGCGTCGCGGTTGCGCTCATGCGGTGCTGTACACCCTCAGTTTCCAGGCGCCAGGGTTTTACGAAAAACACGGCTGGGTGCGCTTTGGTGAAATCCCGTGTGAGCCGGCGGGCAGCAGTCGGGTGTTTCTGTCTAAGCCGTTGTGACGCTCAGGCGCTTGCCAAACAACCGATTGCCATGGGTCTCCCCTTGGAAGGTATAGGTCGGCGCTCCCAGCACCACATACCCACGCCGAGGGTAGAACCCCAGCGCGCGCTCATTGCCTACCCACACCGTCGCCCACAGCATCGAAGCGCCTTCTTGCGCGGCATGCTGCTCCGCCGCTTGCAGCAGTTGGTAGCCGATGCCCAGGCCGGTAAAACGCTCCTGGATATACAGGCGCTGCAGCTCGGCAATATCGGGCATCTCGATCATCGGATGGCCGGCGTTGAGTTTGATCTGGGCGAAGCCGACCAAGTGCTGATTGGACTCGGCAACCACCAGCGCGGTGCCGGGTTCCGCCATCAGTGCCGTGATCGCATCCGGGGCAAACGCTTGCAATACCTCATTGGCAATCGAGCGGCGAATGCCCTGGGTGGCGTAGGTGTCGAGGAACACTTGCATGCCCAGCACGCCGATGCACAGGGCGTCGTCGAACGTGGCGGGACGGAGGGTGATGGCAGACATCGAGCTTCCTGAACGAGGGCTGGTGAGGATCGACGTTTTACCATGAATGTTGCCTCTGCGGATTCACCACAGTAGGGTTTAGCCCCCGCCCACATCGCAGGAGCCTCTCCATGAGTTTTTTCTCCGACCCCGATGCCGTCGCCCGCTACGCAGAAGGCCCTGTGCGCCTGGTGCCGGGTTTCGAGGGGCTGCAACGCATGACCACCCTGCTGCTGCGTGAGAACGTGCCGGCCAGCGGCAATGTGCTGGTGCTGGGCGCCGGTGGCGGCCTGGAGTTGAAGCGTTTTGTCGAGGCCGAACCGGGTTGGCGTTTTGTCGGGGTGGACCCGTCGGCCGAAATGTTGAAGCTGGCCGAAGCGACACTGGGTCCGTTGAATGAGCATGTGCAGTTGCATGAAGGCTATATCGATAGCGCGCCGCTGGGGCCGTTTGATGGGGCCACGTGTTTGCTGACCTTGCACTTCATCCCCGCCGAGGAGCGCCTGCACACCCTCAAGGCATTGTGGCAACGACTACTGCCAGGGGCGCCGCTGATTGTGGCGCATCATAGCTTCCCCCAGGCGCCGGCAGAGAAAGCCCGCTGGTTGAAGCGCTATGCGGCGTTTGCGGTGGATTCGGGTGTACCCGTAGCCGATGCCGAACGGGCGATCGTGGCAATCAGTGAGAAACTGCCAGTGCTGTCACCCGAGGCGGATGCGGCCTTGATGAGGGAAGCCGGGTTTGAAGGCGTCGAGTTGTTCTATGCCGGCTTCAGTTTCAAAGGGTGGGTGGGCTACAAGCCGAACTAACTGGGATGACTCCAAACCTGTAGTGAGTCCTGTGCTACCAACTGCCCGACGCCCCGCCGCCGCCGCTGGAACCACCGCCACCGGACGAACCGCTGCTGGAGCTGGAGTCGCTGGAGCTCGAACTGCTCCCGTCGCTCGAACCCGACCCCGCACCCGTGGCAGTCTTGGCAAAGATGAACAAGGCCACAAACGAAGCAATCGGAAACGCCACCAGCCATCCTTCGCGGCCCGCGTCTGCGATCAACCCGGCCGCCACATACACCGCCGCCGCTGCGCACAACCGCACGGTAAAACCGGCTCGGCTGGTTCTCCAGGCGCTTCTCATGACCATCCAGAGCACCCAGTAAGCCCCTATCACGGCCAGTGCTCCCAGTGGCAACGCCAACCAATGGATAAAGTCGACGTCGACATACCAGTGGTCCACCACCAGCAACCCCACGATGTAGGCCAGTAACCCGACCACGCCGTAAAACACCGTGCGTGCCGTCCATAACGCCCCGAACGTGGCGCCGGCGATCAACAGGGTCATTGGCAGGATGAACAGGTTTGCCCACCACTCCCGGCCACCGGTGAAGAACGTCACCAGCAGCGTCAGTACCACCATCGCAATCAACGCCTTGCGCCAGCGCAGTTTGCCAGCGGCCATCAATACTCCGCCGACGCCGCCAAAAATGAAGGCAAGCAATACCGCAACCGCTTGAGGATTCAGGCCAGGCCCTGCCACTTTGGGCAAGTCGCCACCGCCCACCAACACAATCAAATCATTGACCGCCTGCTGCACGCCTCCCGTGTAATCCCCCTGGCGAAACGCCGGGGTGATGTGTTCTTCGATGATGCGATGGGCCAGCAAGTCGGTGACGGTACCTTCCAGGCCATAGCCCACCTCGATACGCACCTTGCGATCATCCTTGGCCACCACCAGCAGGATGCCGTCGTTGACGTCCTTGCGCCCCAGTTTCCAGGCGCGGAACAGTTGGTTGGCATAGTCCTCGATGCTTGTACCGCCCGTGGTGGGCACCAGCAATACGGCGATTTGCGCGCCTTTGCGCTGTTCGACGGCAGTCAGTTGTTGTTTCAGACCGGCTGTGGTGCTCGCGTCGAGGGTGTTGGTGAGGTCAATCACCCGCTGGTCGAGGGCCACGCCGATGGGTGACGTGTCGGCCTGGGCCAGGCTCAACAGGCCAACGAGCAGCAGTGCCACCAGGCTCAAAACGGATTGCCGCAAAATCACCACCATGCTTTGTTACCTGAAGTTTCTTCCTGAAGGCGCCGACTTTACCTTATCAACGCTATAACCCGTGACCGACGGTACGACCTTTCCCGCGACGGATCAAAGCACGTAGGCACTACCCTGCATGATCGGCTCGACACGGCCGGTCAATATCACCCCGCCCTGCCCGTCCCACTGCACCGTCACCGTGCCACCGTCACACTGCACGGCCACCGTGGCATCCAGCAACCCGCGCCGAATCCCGTTGACCACCGCTGCACAGCAACACGAACCGGAACCCTGCGGCACACCGCCACCGCGCTCCCAGATGCGCAGGCGGATATGGCTGCGGTCGAGCACTTGCACGAAGTGCACATTGGTCCTGGCCGGGAATAACGGGTGAACCTCCAGCGCCGGGCCAACCGCAGCCACATCGATGGCGACAATGTCGTCGACAAAATACGTGCAGTGCGGGTTGCCCATGCCGCACGCGGCCGGGTGGCCGTCGATTGGCAGTAAGCGGGTGTCCATCGCCTCGGCCAGCGGCACGGCCGACCAGTCCAGCGCAGGCGCGCCCATGTCCACCGACACGCGCTGCCCGCTGACACGCACGCAGGTCAACAACCCTCGGTCGGTACGCAACACCACCGAATCCGTGCCGGCTTCATGCATCAAGCGGTCGGCCACGCCACGGGTGGCGCTGCCGCAGGTTTGCAGCGGCGTGCCGTCGGCGTTCCAGAACCGAATACGCGCGGCGGCATCCTCGCAGTCGAGCACCACGGCGAGCTGGTTGAAGCCAATGCCGGTATGGCGATTGCCGAGGCGACGGGCGACCTGCGCGGTGATCGGGTCGTCCTGGCCACGGCGGTCGATGATGACGAAATCATCACCATGGGCGTGCATCTTCACGAACGGCAAGGGCATGGACAGTCCAGTAGACAAGCGGGCGGAGAGCACCAGCATACTGAGTTGACCGGAGTTTCATCAAACCCGATCCGGCCGCGTGCTAGCGTAATCGTGTTCCAGCCCAGCCGAGCTTTCTATGAAAAACACCACCCTCGCCCTCACCGCAGTGCTGGCTCTGTTTTCCCACGCCGCCATGGCCGCCAACCTCTGCCAGCCTGGCGCTGCCAGCCCTAACGCCAAGGCATTGCTGGCCGCCGCGCAGCGGCACTTGGGCGACACCCCCAACCCGCTGCCTCATCTGCACACCGAAGGCACGTTGCCGAACCAGGGCATCCGCGAGCCAAGCATCGCGGCAGAAAAGGACTGGCCGGTCATGCGCCAGGCCGCGCTGGCCTGGCGCATCAGTGGCGACCCGCGCTACCTCAAGCAAGTCGACAACTACCTGGCCGCCTGGGCCGATGTGTATCAGCCCGACTTCAACCCGATCGACGAAACCAACCTCGACATGCTGATCAGCGCCTACGCGCTCACCGCCGACCACCTGGGCCTGGAAACCCGCGATGCCAGCCGTCGCTTGATTCGCACCCTGGGCAACGGCTACATCGCGCATATCCAGCAATTCCACGGGCAGAAGAAAGGCACCCAGACCAACAACTGGCAGAGCCATCGCGTCAAGCTGGTCACCGTGGCCGCCGCCGCACTGGGGGACCACCCGATGCTGGAGCAGGCGCTGCAGCTGTTCAAACAGCAAATCGCCGACAACATACTGCCCGACGGCTCAGTCAGCGATTTCCAGGACCGCGATGCCCTGCACTACGTGGTCTACGACCTCGAGCCCCTGGTACAGGCCGCACTGGCCGCCAAACCCTACGGCATCGGCGGCGACTGGTTGAAGCTCAGCGCCAATGGCGCCTCACTGGGTGCCGCGCTGGATTGGCTGGTGCCCTATGCCAATGGCCAGCGCAGCCATCAAGAGTTCGTGCACACCCATGTGCAATTCGACAAGGACCGCGCCAACGTCGGTGAAGCCGGCTACAGCGGCACCTGGCAACCCAAGAGCAGCGCCACGCTGTTCTGGCTGGCGGCGCAGTTGGACAGCCGTTACCTGCCGGTGGCCAAGCAGTTGGCAGAACAGCCGGCGGACTGGATCACGGCCTGCTATTTGAAGTAGACACCGCTAGACTGGCCGCGCTTACTCTTCGAAGGATCGACCATGCTTATTGTATTCAGCGGCCTGCCCGGCACCGGGAAGACCACGATTGCCCGGGAACTGGCCCGCCGGACGGGTGCGGTGTATTTGCGTATCGATGTGATCGAGCAGGCGCTGCGCGAGGCTGCGGTACTGGCGGGCGATGTGGGTGCCAGCGGCTACCACGTGGCCAATACGCTGGCCCTGAGCAATCTGCGCTTGGGGCATCAGGTCGTCGCCGACTGTGTGAATCCGCTCGAAGAAAGCCGCCAAGCCTGGCAAGACGTGGCGGCGGCAGCGGGCGTCGAACTGATCGATATCCAGGTGATCTGCTCAGATCGGCAGGAACACCAACGCCGTGTAGAAACCCGGGTGGGCGATATTCCCGGGCTGGTGCCACCGACTTGGCAGTCGGTGACGGCCCACGAATACACAGCCTGGACTCAGCCGCCACTGACCCTCGACACCGCGAGCGTCACGCCGGCTCAGTCAGTCGCCCTGATCCTCGAACGGCTCAGCCTGGGAAGTTAGCCCGCAGCGCCTCAAGCCCACCGCTGTAGACACCTGCAAACAATGCCTCGACCTGCACATCCGTGGTGCCTGCTGCCGGGGTAAATACGCCGGACCAGGTCACCTTCGCCGATGTATCGCTCAAGGCTTCAACCTGCAAGGTCGCCAGGTAAGCAGACACCGGAAACGGTGACTGTTCGATCGTGTAGCTGTAGGTACGCGCCACGTTATCAAACGCCTGCAAGCGCTCGACCACCACCCCGCCATCGGCGGTTTGCAGATGGCGCACGCGCCCGCCGTCAGCCGACTCGCTCTTGACGATGAACGGCAACCAATCCGGCAGGCTGTTGAAGCCGCCGACCAATTGCCAGACCTGATCGGCCGATACCGGGATTTCAATCACAGAAGACGCTGTTGCCACGAGAAATACTCCACATCAGAAAAAATTCAGATCGCCATGCTGTCCACAACCCCACCGTCGACCCGCAACGCGGCACCGGTGGTGGCAGACGACAGCGGTGACGCAATGTACGCCACCAGGTTCGCGACTTCATCGACATTGGCCGCACGCTGGATGATCGAGGTTGGTCGCGCGCTGCGCACAAACACATCCGCTTCATCCCGGGCACTGCGCCCGGATTTGGCCGTCGCGTCCTTGAGCATCTGCTCCAGGCCGTCGGTGAAGGTCGGCCCTGGCAGAATCGCATTGACCGTCACCCCCGTGCCCGCCAGGCGTTTGGCCAAGCCATGAGACACCGCCAGGTTGGCGCTTTTGGTCACGCCGTAGTTGATCATGTCAGCCGGAATCGCGACACCGGACTCCGAAGACACGAAGATCACCCGGCCCCAGCCCTGCGTCACCATACCCGGCACATAATGCCGCGCCAGGCGCACGCCGGAGATCACGTTGACCTCATAGAAGCGCGTCCACTCGCTGTCCGGCGCGTCGAAAAAGTCCACATCATTGAAGATGCCCAGGTTGTTGACCAGGATGTCGGCGCGCGGTTCGGCGGCAAACAGTGTCGCCGCGCCTTCAGCCGTGCCGAGGTCCGCCACCAACCCACGCAATTGCGCCTCCGGCACCGCCTGGCGAATGCTCGCCAGCGCCGCGTCGACCTTGCCCGCGTCACGCCCGATCACCACCACGGTGGCGCCGGATTGCGCCAGCGCCTGGCCGATGCCCAGGCCGATCCCGGCGGTGCTGCCGCTGACGATGGCGACTTTTCCACTTACATCAATGTTCATCTTCGAATTCCTCAAGTTGGCTCAGACAGGCTCTGGGTCTGTTATGACCGTTGAGTTGATCCTAGACGGCGAGAATCGGACCGTCCAAGACATACTGAGACCGACTTGAGTCCTGCAAGGTCTTACCGCTTACAACTCCCGCAACCGCAACCACAGCATGCCCAGCGCCAGCAGTGGCGAACGCAGCAGCTTGCCGCCCGGAAAGGTCATGTGCGGCACCTGGCTGAAGACATCCAGGCCTTTGCTCTGCCCGGCGTGAATGCCTTCGGCTAATAGTTTTGCGCACCAATGGGTCACGTTAAGCCCATGCCCTGAATAACCCTGGGCATAGAACACGTTGGGATGCTGCTTCAGTTGCCCGACCTGGGGAAAGCGATTGGCGGTGATACCGATCTTGCCGCCCCATTGGAACTCGATGGCGCTGTCGGCCAACTGCGGGAACACCTTGAGCATCTTCGGTTGCATATAGGCGGCGATGTCGGCTGGATCGCGTCCTGAGTAGTGACAGGCGCCGCCGAACAACAGGCGGCGGTCAGCTGACAGGCGGTAGTAATCCAGCCCGACTTTCTGGTCGCACAGGGCGAGGTTTTGCGGGATCAGCTGTCGGGCCATGGCCTCGCTCAGCGGCTCGGTGGCGATGATGTAGCTGCCCGCCGGCAGCACCTTGCCGCTCAGGCGCGGTTCCAGTTCATCCAGGTGTGCGTTGCACGCCAAGACCAAGTGCGCGGCGCGCACCGTGCCGCCCGTGCAACGGACTTGCACGGTGTCGCCGTGGATCAACTCCAGCACCGGGCTGTGCTCGAAAATCCGCACCCCGAGAGACTCGGCCACCTGGGCCTCACCCAATACCAGATTGAGCGGATGCAAGTGCCCGGAGCCCATGTCCACCAGACCACCGGCATAAGCCGTGGAGCCCACCACCTGAGACATGTCCTGGGGGCACACCAGACGGGTTTCGTGCTGATAGCCCAACTTCGCCAGGCTGTCCTGCTCGCCCGTGAACGCGGCGAATTGCGCCGGGGTGTTGGCCAGTTCGCAAAAGCCCCAGCGCAGGTCGCAGTCGATGCTGTACTCGCGAATACGCTCGCCCACCAGCGCCACCGAATCGATGCCGGCCCGCTCCAGATAACGCACACCCTCCTCGCCCACGTACTTGGCGAACCCTGATACGTCGTGGCCGATCCCGCGAATCAACTGCCCGCCATTGCGCCCGCTGGCGCCCCAACCGATACGCCGCGCCTCCAGCAGGATCACCGAGAGCCCGCGCCGGGCCAGTTCGATGGCGGTGTTGACGCCGGTGAACCCACCGCCGATCACACAGACATCGGCGGTGAGATCAGCGCCCAGTGCAGGACGCTCAGGCATGGCATTGGCCGTCGCCCGGTAGTAGGACTGGGCGTGGTCATTGGACTGCATCATTTGTTGGTCTTCACTTTGCTCCAGGCGCGCGTCATCAGGCGCATGGTCGCCGGGCTGGGCGTGGTGGAAATATAGAGTTTGTCGAGCACGGCCTGGGGCGGGTACACCTCAGGGTTGTTCACCAGTTCCGGCGCCATGAACGGCTTGGCCGCAGGGTTGGCGTTGGCATACCCCACCGAGGCACTGACCTTGGCGATCACTTCGGGATCGAGCAGGTAGTTGATGAACGCGTGGGCTTCTTTCGGGTTGCTCGCGTCGGCGGGAATCGCCAGCAGGTCGAACCACAGGTTGGAACCTTCCTTGGGAATCGAATAGGCGATGTTCACCCCGTTCTTGGCTTCCTTGGCGCGGTTGGCGGCCTGGAATACGTCGCCGGAATAACCGAACGCTACGCAGATATCACCGTTGGCCAAGTCCGAAATGTACTTGGAGGAATGGAAGTAAGTGATGTACGGCCGCAACGTCAGCAGCTTGGCTTCGGCCTCTTGGTAATCCTTGGGATTTTCGCTGCGCGGGTCCTTGCCCATGTAATTGAGGATCGCCGGGAACAGCTCATCCGCCGAATCGAGGAAGGCCACGCCGCACTGGTTGAGCTTTTTGATGTTCTCCGGTTCGAACAGCACCGCCCATGAGTCGATATGGTCGACGCCCAGCACCTGCTTGATCTTGTCGACGTTGTAGCCGATACCGTTGGTGCCCCACAGGTACGGCACCGAGTGCGCATTGCCCGGGTCGTTTTTCTCCAGCAGTGCGAGCAGCTTGGGGTCGAGGTTCTTGAAGTTAGGCAACTGCGAGCGGTCGAGCTTGAGGAACGCACCCGCCTTCACTTGGCGCGCCAGGAAGTGGTTGGACGGCACCACCACGTCATACCCGGTGCGTCCCGCCAGCAGTTTGCCCTCCAGGGTTTCGTTGGAGTCGAATACGTCATAGATCACTTTTATCCCGGTCTTGGCCTGGAAGTCGGCCAAGGTGGTCTCGCCGATATAGTCGGTCCAGTTGTAGACACTGACTGTCGGTGCAGCCTGGCTTGCACTGCTGAATGCGGCCACCAGGGCCAGCGGGAGAAGCTTTTTCACAAGACGCATATCGACACCCCTTTTTTGGTTGTTTTAGACGCTCAACAGCAGGAACTCACGCTCCCAGGAACTGATCACCCGCTTGAAGTTTTCATGCTCGGCGCGTTTGACCGCGACGTAGCCGCGCACGAACTTGTCGCCCAGGTACTGCTTGACCGTGTCGCAGTCCTCCATCCGCGCCAGGGCATCTTCGAGGGTGAACGGCAGGCGCAGGTTGCGTCGCTCATAGGCGCGGCCTTCCACGGGTGCACTCGGTTCGATCTGCTCGACCATGCCCAGGTAGCCGCACAGCAGGCTCGCGGCAATCGCCAGGTAAGGGTTGGCATCGGCGCCGGGCAGGCGGTTTTCCACACGCATGGCATCGGGGCTGGAGGTGGGCACGCGCAGGCCGACGGTGCGATTCTCTTCGCCCCACTCCACGTTGACCGGCGCCGAGGTATCCGGCAGGAATCGGCGGAACGAGTTCACGTTGGGCGCGAACATCGGCAGCAGCTTGGGGATGTATTTCTGCAGCCCGCCGATGTGGTGCAGGAACAGCTGGCTCTTGTTGCCATCGGCATCGACAAACACCGGTTTTCCGGTGGCGATGTCCACCACACTCTGGTGCAGGTGCATGGCGCTGCCGGGTTCGTCGGCCACCGGTTTGGCCATGAAGGTGGCGGCCACGTTGTGCTTGAGTGCGGCTTCGCGCAGGGTACGCTTGAACACTGTGATCTGGTCGGCCAGGTCCAGCGCGTCGCCGTGACGGAAGTTGATTTCCATCTGCGCCGGGCCGTCTTCGTGGATCAGCGTGTCGAGGTCCAGGCCCTGGGCTTCGCACCAGTCGTAGACGTCTTCGAACAGCGGGTCGAATTCGTTGGCGGCATCGATGGAAAACGACTGACGACCGGTTTCTGCGCGACCGGAACGGCCCACCGGGGTTTTCAGCGGCAGGTCCGGGTCTTCGCAGCGCTGGGTCAGGTAGAACTCCATTTCTGGCGCGACAATCGGCTGCCAGCCTCGGTCGGTGTACAGCTGCAGCACCTTTTTCAGCACGTTGCGCGGCGACAATTCGATGGGATTGCCCTGCTTGTCGAAGGTGTCGTGGATCACGATCGCGGTGGGCTCGATGGCCCATGGCACCACGTAGGTGGCGTTGGAAACCGGGCGGCAGATCATGTCGATGTCGGCCGGGTCCAGCAGGTCGTAGTAGATGTCGTCGTCGACAAAGTCCCCGGTCACCGTTTGCAGCAGCACACTTTCCGGCAGGCGCATGCCTCGCTCATGCAGGAACTTGTTGGTGGGCGCAATCTTGCCGCGTGCGATGCCAGTCAAGTCACTGATCACGCATTCGACTTCGGTAATCTTGTGTTCTTTCAGCCAGGCGGACAGCTGATCGAAGGGGGCGTTCATAAGAACCTCATCATGGGTGGGATGCACACGCCGGGTTGTACTCACGGCGCATTGAGGTCTATCTTGAGCCAGCCTTCAAAGGCCATCTATCCACTTTGCACGAACCACAACGCACCAATAGAGTGCGCCCAGGTTACCCATGACACAGGCAACAGCTTTGCGCGTACAGGCCTTCACCACCGGTGATGTGGCCGCTCAATGCAATGCGACACCCGGCTGGGTGCAGCAGTACCAGCAGATGTCTCCCGGGCATTTCGCCGGCCGCATCCGCTACCTCGACCTGCAAGGTGTGGAGGTGTACGAAGAGTGCATGAACACCCGCGTGGAACAGCATTTCAATGCCCCGCCTGGCGCGTTGGCGTTTTGTTTCGACGGCAGTGATAACGCGCTGTACATGCTCAATGGCGAAAGCCGCAACACCTGGATCACCCCGGAAAACTACCGTGAAGTGGCGGTGGTCTTCGGCCCGCAGTTCGTGCAGCGCCAGGGGCTGGACGTGGCGAAACTGGACGGTTTGTTCATGGCGCCGCTGACCTGCCAGCAGAACGCACTGTTCACCCGCTGGCTCAGCGGCACCCTGACGCGTTTGTCGTCGATCAGCGACCCGATCAGCCGCGACGCCCTCACCCAGCAATTGCTCGACGACTGCCTGTTCATTCTCGACAACGCCTGCGTATGCCTGGACCGCAGTTCCTTGCAGCGCCGCAGTGAAGAACGCCAGTTGATGGCCCGTATCGGCGAATGGGCGGCGGATGCGCCAGATGAAACCGTCAACCTGCTGGAGTTGGCGCAGATTGCCGGCGTGCCGTTGCGCCAATTGCAGCAAGGCTTCAAGACCTACACCGGGATGAGCCCGGCGCAGTGGTTGAGACTGCGCCGCTTGAACGGTGCGCGCCGCGAATTGCTGACTTCGCCGGGAACGACGGTGGCCGAGGTGGCGATGAATTGGTCGTTCTGGCATTTGGGGCGGTTTTCCAATAGCTATAGGGCGCTGTTTCAGGAATTGCCCAGCGAAACCCTTAGACACCACCAGAAATTCGGCTGAAACACAGTTAAATGTGGGAGGGGGCTTGCTCTACATCTTGTAAAACCAGACACATCCCCCTAGCTTATGCGCCCCCCGCCCCGCGCTTTAAGGCCCTGCCCCCATGGTTTTGCGTTTTCGTCCCGTCGTCACTTCACGTTTCGCCCTCGGCCTGCTGCTCAGCGGTAGCATCGGCAACAGCCTGGCGGCGGAGATAGAACTGCCGGCGGTACAGGTCCAGGGCCAGGAAGAAACCGGTTATCGCACCGACACGGCCTCGGTCGGTGGCTTCAGTGAAGCGCCTTTGCTCGATACACCCGCCTCGATCACCGTGATCAACGCCGCGCTGATCAAGGACCAGCAGGCGCGCCTGCTCAGCGAGGTGCTGCGTAACGACGCCTCGGTGGGCGACAGCTACGCCCCAATTGGCTACTACGAAAATTTTGTGGTGCGCGGCTTTTCGCTGAACGCGGCGAGCAGCTACAAGATCAACGGGCGCACCATCACCGGCGAGCAGAATGTCGCGCTGGAAAACAAGCAACAGGTGGAAGTGCTCAAGGGCCTGGCCGGCTTGCAGAGCGGGATCTCCGAACCCAGCGGCGTGATCAACTACGTAACCAAACGCCCGGAGGATGTGCGCTCGGTCACCGTCTCCACCGATGATCGTGGCAGCGGTTATGTGGCCACCGACGTCGGCGGTTGGTTTGGCAGCGAACAGCAATTCGGCCTGCGCGCCAACGTGGCCCATGAAGACCTGAACTCGTATGTGGAGCACGCCAATGGCCAGCGCGATTTCGTGTCCCTGGCCTTCGACTGGAACATCAGCCCCGATGCCGTGCTGCAACTGGATGCGGAATATCAGAACAAGCAACAGCGCTCGGTGCCGGGTTATCAGTTGTTGGGCGGCACCGAGGTGCCCCATGACGCCTCGCCGAAAAAACTGCTCGGCCATCAAACGGGCTCCCACCAGGTCGGCATCGATTCACTGAACCTCAACGGCAAGTTCGAGTACCGCTTCAGCGATCAGTGGAAAGGCAGCCTCAGCGCGGCCCATAGCAAGGTGGTGATTGACGATTACAGTTCGTTTGCGTGGGGCGGTGCCACAACGGGCGTCGGCAACTATTTCACCCCGGAAGGCGGCTACGACATCTACGACTACCGCAGCCCCGACGACACTCGCCGCGACGACGAAGTGCAGGCGACCATGACCGGGCTGTTCGACACGGCGGGCCTGGGCCATGAGCTGACCTTCGGCACCAGTGCGTTTCGTCGCGTGATCGATAAGCGCAAGTCGGTCAACGAATACATCGGCAGTGGCAATATCAACGAAGACGCGCCTGGCTTCACGCCCACCGACAAACCCCTGAACCCCAGCCACCGCAACCTCGACAGCCGCCAGTACGGCCTGTTTGTCACCGACCGCATTCGCTTCAATGAGCAATGGCAAACCATTGTGGGTGGCCGCGAAGTGCGCCTGGATGAAAAAGCCTTCGACAGCGATGGCAACCAGACGCGCCATACCCAGCAATACATGTTCCTGCCACAGGCATCATTGATCTACAAACCGATTGAAAACATCTCGCTGTACACCAGCTACAGCAAGGGGCTGTCCCTGGGTGGTGCGGCACCGTGGTTCGCCAGCAATTCCGATGAAACCCTGGCCCCGACCACCTCGCGGCAAATCGAAGCCGGTGTGAAATACGACTGGCGCCGCATCAGCTTCGCCGCCGCCGTGTTCCAGACCCGCCAGGCTTATCAGTACGCCAAGCCGGACGGCGCTGGCAACTTCACTTACGTCCAACAAGGCCAGCAAAAGAACACCGGGCTGGAACTGTCGGCCAACGGCTGGGCCACCGACCGTCTGCAAATCGCCACCAGCGTGGCGGCGATTCGTGCGCGGGTGAACGGCAGCGGCACGCCGTACTACGAAGGCCATCAAGCGATCAACGTACCCAAGCTGCGCGCCAGCCTGTATGCCGACTATACCTTGCCATGGGTGAACGGGTTGGCGGTGCTCGGTGGCGTGCAATACAGTGCCAAGAAATACGCCAACCGCACCGGCAATGTGGAGGTGGGGGATTATGCGGTGGTCAATGTGGGCAGCCGCTACACCACAAAGTTCGACGGCTATGAAACGGTGTTTCGCCTGAGCGTCGACAACCTGTTCGACAAGCGCTACTGGCGCGACGCGGGCGAGTACATGGGCGATGACTATCTGTTCCAGGGCGCGCCTTTGACGGCGCGTCTGAGTGCTTCGGTCAACTTCTAAAGCTTACTTCGGCATCTTGCGGAAACCCACGGCCAGGCGGTTCCAGCTGTTGATGGTGGCGATGGCCACGCTCAGGTCGATCTGCTCCTGGGCACTGAACTCGGCGGCCAGTGCGTTGAAGTCTTCGTCCGGGGCGTGGGTCTGGCTGATCAGGGTCAGGCTCTCGGCCCAGGCCAGGGCAGCGCGTTCACGCGGGGTGAAGAATGGCGTTTCGCGCCAGGCCGACACGGTGTACAAGCGGCGTTCGGTCTCGCCGCCCTTGCGTGCATCGGCGGTGTGCATGTCGAGACAGAAGGCGCAGCCGTTGATCTGCGACACGCGCAGGCGCACCAGCTCCAGCAGCGGCAGTTCGATGGACAGTTTACCGACGGCGGCTTCCAGGGCGAGCATGGCTTTCATGGCGTCTGGGGAAGCGGTGTAGAAATCGGTGCGAGCTTGCATGGTGATACTCCAGAACGGTGGGATTGGTGAGCAGATTAGTCACCGCAGCGTTCCGGAGGAATAGCCAATTCGGACGAAGAACAGGTGACCAATCTACAGGCCACGGTTCCTCAACCACTGCAGGAACCCGGTCTTCACTGGCATCACCGGTGTTGACTGAGTCAGGGTCTTCGCAGCGTGCAGGCGGAAGTCCAGCAAGGCCTTCATCGCCTCGCTGATGTCATGCCGCGCATCCAGGCAAGGCTTGAGGTATTCCTTTTCGACGCGGTACAGCGTGCAGTAGGTCTTGGCCAGGAAGTCGGCCGGCACGCCTTGATCGGACAGAATTCCCGCCTCGCCAATCACCTCCCCCGGCCCCATGCGTCCGGCTTCGAACTTGTGCCCGTCCTTGATCAGCATGACTGACACCACACCTGAGGCAACGATGAACAAATGGTCGCTGACCTCCCCCGCCGGCATGATCATCTCGCCGCCACGGAACGAATGCAGGGTCATGTTCTGGCTGAAGGTGTCCTTTTCTTCCTGGCGCAAGGTGGAGAAAATCGACGAGCGCTCCAGCAGGGCCCGCGCCCCGGAAACCAGGGACGGCGTGCTGCTTTCGGTGGCGGACAGCAGGCTGACACCCGCCGCTTGCAGGTGACGGAAAGCCAGGTCATACAACTGGTTGCGCACTTCGCGCTTGAGGCCCATGGCCGGTACAAAACCGCTGATTTCATACTCGACACCGCCGCTGGCCGAGGTCTTGAACGCGACACTCGGCGCCGGCGTGGCCAACAACGGCCGACACCCCAGCATCGCACGCTCCAACGCCTCGATCACGGTTTGCGGGCGCGCATGCGGGCTGACTTGCAGGCTGACCGCCAGGCCGAACATGTCCGCCGGGCGTGAGAAATTGATGATCTTGGCCTTGGCTGCCAAGGAGTTGGGAATCACCGCCATGCTGCCCTGGGAGGTTTGCAGGCGTGTGGCGCGCCAGTCGATATCGGTGACGCGACCTTCGGTGCCGTCGATGGAGATCCAGTCATCCAGCTGATAAGGCTTGGTAGTGTTGAGGACGATCCCGGAAAACACGTCGCTCAACGTGCTCTGCAATGCCAGGCCGACAATGATCGCCACCGCGCCGGAAGTGGCGAGCACGCCCTTGACCGGCAGGTCGAGCACGTAGGCCATGGCGGCGATGATCGCGATCAGGAAAATCACCGCGCCCATCAGGTCCTGCAACAGCCGCCCGGTGTGACCGACCCGTTGCATCATCACGGTGCCGAGCAACACCGTGAGGGTGCGCGCCGCGAACAACCACCAGCCGATCTGCAGGGCTGTGGCGGCCAGGTGCAAGGCCGTGTCGTCGGCGTAGGGCGCCAGTTGCATGGGGTTCATGCCGTCGTTGAACAACACGGCACTGAACACCGCGAAGATCACCAACCGCGCCGCCAGTTTCCAACTGGCCAGGTTGGTGGAAATAAGGTGCCACACGGCGATGTCGATAAAGATCAGCGCCAACGCGCACAACATCGGGTGATCAGCGATAAATGAGGGCATCCAGGCAACTCCAGGGCGAATGCCCTGAAGATCGCATGAAATCGAGATATCGGGTATAGCGCCAAGCAAAATGTGGGAGCGGCTTGTGTGGGAGCTGGCTTGCCTGCGATAGCATCACCGAGGTGTGACTGACACATCTCGGTGCCTGCATCGCGGGCAAGCCCGGCTCCCACACAAGTCCACTCCCACAAAGGGTTGTGACAAACCGTTAGCCTTGCATCTGCCCAAACTTACCCGACTGGAAGTCGACAAACGCCTGGTGAATCTCCTGCTCGGTGTTCATCACGAACGGACCGTGACCGACGATAGGCTCGTCGATCGGTTCGCCGCTGAGCAGCAACACCTTGGCGTCGTCGTTGGCTTCCAGGGTGAGCTGGCTGCCATCACGTTCGAACAGTGCCAACTGCCCTTGGCGCGCAACTTCCTGGCCGTTGACCAGCACCGTGCCACGCAGAATCACCAACGCTGTGTTGCGCCCGGCGTGCAAGTCCAGCGTGACCGCTTTGCCAGCGTTAAGACGCAGATCCCATACGTCAATCGGCGTAAAGGTGCGCGCCGGGCCTTGGGTGCCGGCGAACTCACCGGCAATCAGGCGCAGTTGCCCGGCGTCGCCAGCCAACGACAACACCGGAATGTCGCCATCGACGATGGTTTGGTAGCCCGCATCAGCCATTTTGTCCTTGGCCGGCAAATTGACCCACAACTGCACCATCTCCAGCGCCCCGCCACTGCGGGCAAAGACTTCGGAGTGGAACTCTTCATGGAGGATGCCTCTAGCGGCCGTCATCCACTGCACATCGCCGGGGCCGATTTTACCGCCGGCACCGGTGGAGTCGCGGTGCTCGACTTCGCCATCGTAGACGATGGTCACGGTCTCAAACCCGCGATGGGGGTGTTGGCCGACACCGCGACGCTGTTCAGTGGGGGTGAAATCGGCCGGGCCAGCGTGGTCCAGCAACAGGAATGGGCTGATGTGCTTGCCCATGGTGTCGTAGGAAAACAGCGTGCGCACCGGAAAACCGTCGCCGACCCAGTGGGCGCGAGGGCTGGTGTAGATACCAATCAATTTTTTCATGGTGAACCTCCAAAGTGCATACACCTTAAATCCGATACCAATCGAGCAGTAGATGGTGAATATAGCTCTTACTGTCCCACAGGCAGGACGATAAATCACAAAGAGCGAGGCGCTGCAACGCCTCGCCCTCTGTGGGTCAACCGCTTATGGGGTGGTGGTCAATGCGTTGTAGCTGGTGAACAGATTGCGGTAATCCGGGATGTGGTTGGCAAACAAAGTACCCAGGCCTTCGATATCGTTGCGCCAGTCGCGATGCAGCTCGCAGGCGAGACCGAACCAGGTCATCAGTTGCGCGCCGTTGGCGGACATCCTGTCCCAGGCCGAATGGCGAGTGATCTCGTTGAAAGTACCGGAGGCATCCGTCACCACGAACACTTCGAAACCTTCCGCCAGGGCTGACAGCGCCGGGAATGCCACACAGACCTCGGTCACTACACCGGCGATGATCAGTTGTTTCTTACCGGTAGCCTTGATCGCCTTGACGAAATCCTCGTTGTCCCAGGCATTGATCTGGCCAGGCCGAGCGATGTAAGGCGCGTCGGGGAACAACGCCTTGAGTTCCGGCACCAGCGGGCCGTTCGGACCGGTTTCGAAGCTGGTGGTGAGGATGGTCGGCAACTGGAAGTACTTGGCCAGGTCGGCCAGGGCCAGCACGTTGTTCTTGAACTTGTCCGGTTCGATGTCACGCACCAGGGACAGCAGGCCAGCCTGATGGTCCACTAGCAGAACGGCGGCGTTGTTTTTGTCCAGTCGCTTGTATTGAGTCGTCATGGGTAGTCCTCTTGCGTCGATTGAAGGGTGGGTCGCTTTTGCACTCAGCGCTGGGAGTCCAGCACTTCGTGTTCGGTCGCCACTTGCTGGGCCTTGAGATAGCTTTCGATCAGCAATTGGTAATGGGGCATGGCCTGGGTGTAGACCTGCGCCCACTGCTCGGCGTCGGCACGGTTCCATGAGCCTTGCAGCTCCGACAATGTGGCCATGATGTCGATGGGTACTACGCCGGCCTGGGCCAACCGGGCGATGGTCAGGTCAGTCGCCAGCTTGGAGTGGTTGCCCGAGGCGTCGACCACGGCAAACACTTTGTAGCCTTCGTACACTGCGCTGATGGAGGGAAACGCCAGGCAGACACTGGTGAGGGTGCCAGCGATCACCAGGGTTTTCTTGCCAGTAGCTTTGACCGCCGCGTGAAATTCCGGGTTGTCCCAGGCGTTGATCTCACCTTTGCGAGCGACGTACTGGGCATGGGGAGCCGCCTGGTGGATTTCAGGGATCAACGGACCATTGGGGCCTTGCGGCACCGAGGCGGTAGTGATCACCGGGATATTCAACAGCGTCGCGGCGCGGGCCAGGGCAATGGCGTTGGCACGCAGCTGCGGCACGTCCATGTCCTTGACGATCTGGAACAGGCCGCTTTGATGATCGATCAACAGCATCGCCGTGTCGTTGGCGTCAATGACTGGTTTGTGACCACTGAAGTTGGCCGGTGCATGGGTAGTCATGGGCTTTTCCTCTTTTCTATGGGCGACAGCCATCCGTGCTCGGTAAACCGGCCTGGCCGTCTTGGGTGGGTGCTGCACGGGTGGATCAGTTGGGCATCTGGCCGAATTGACCTCTCAAAAAGGTGAAGCCGTGCATGGACACACCTTAAATCCGTTACCTTTGCCGGGCCAGATGGCAAAAATAACCCTTAGCGTTCTATTTGGAGAACGATATGGAAGACCTCAACACCCTCTATTACTTCACCCAGGTAGTCGAGCATCGTGGCTTTGCGGCGGCGGGCCGGGCGCTGGACATGCCCAAGTCGAAACTGAGCCGGCGTATCAGCCAACTGGAAGAACGCCTGGGTGTACGCCTGATCAACCGGACCAGCCGGCATTGTTCGCTCACCGAAATCGGCCAGGTTTATTACCAGCGATGCCTGGCCATGCGTGTGGAAGCGGAAGCCGCCGCCGAGGTGATCGAGCGCAACCGTTCCGAGCCCCAGGGCATTGTGCGTTTGAGCTGCCCCACGGCCCTGCTCAACTCCTGGGTCGGGCCGATGCTGACTCGCTACATGCTCAAGTACCCCTTGGTAGAACTGCATCTGGAGAGCACCAACCGACGCGTGGATGTGCTGCACGAAGGGTTCGATATCGCCCTGCGCATTCGTTTTCCGCCGCTGGAAGACACTGACTTGGTGATGAAGGTGCTGGGCAACAGCACCCAATGCCTGGTGGGCAGCCCAGCGTTTGTATCGCACTTGTCGAACCCACCGTTGCCGGGCGATCTGCATGGCTTGCCGAGCGTGTTTTGGGGGTCGGCGCAGCGGGAGTATCACTGGGAGTTGTTTGGCAAGAACGGTGCCAGTGCCGTGATCCGGCATTTTCCGCGAATTGTCACGGACGACCTGCTGGCACTGCGGCATGCGGTGTGTGCCGGTGTGGGTATTGCTCATCTGCCCAGCGTCGTGGTGCGCGAGGATTTAGCCGCAGGACGCCTGGTCAACCTGATCCCCGGATGGGCGCCGAGGACCGGGATCGTGCATGCGGTTTTCCCGTCGCGCCGTGGACTGCTGCCGTCGGTGCGCAGCCTGATTGATTTCCTGGGGGAAGCGTTTGTACACAGTGACATGGAGTGACTAGGTGGCCGTGAGGGGTCGAGGCGTTTGCCATGGGGATGATCCGGGACTGGACTAATTTATATTTCGATCATAATATTTGAAAAAATTACATTCGTAATTTTTTCTGATTGATCATCTCCAGGAGTTCGCCATGAACCCTCTTGCCCTGCGTCCTCTCCTCCCTCTGGCCCTGTTGAGCATCCTCAGCGGGTGCAACAGCCAGGCCGACACCGTCGCCGAAGCCCCCCTGCCCCGCCCGGTACTGGCGGCCAAAGTCGAAGCGGCGGGCGCCCAACAAAGCGCCTACACCGGCGTGGTCGCGGCCCGTACCGAAAGCGACCTGGGTTTCCGGGTCGGTGGCAAGGTCATCGAACGCAAGGTCGACCCCGGTCAACACGTCTCCCGAGGCGATACCTTGCTGGTATTGGACATCGGCGACTTCGAACTGGCCCTGCGCTCTGCCAAGAACCGCGTCAACGCCGCCCAGGCGCAATTGCGCCAGCGGCGCGATGATGAAAACCGCTACCAGCGACTAGCCAATACCGGCGCGGTGTCTCGGCAGATTTTCGACCAGTCGGCGACCAACCTGCGCGTCGCCGAAGCCGAGCTTGCCGCCGCGCAATCCGACGCCAGCCAGATCGAAAACCGTCGCACCTACTCGGTGCTCAGGGCCGACGGCGACGGCATCATCACGGACGTTCGTGTGGAGCGCGGCCAAGTGGTCGCCGAAGGGCAAATCGTCGCGCGCCTGGCCCATGACGGCGCCCGTGAAGCCATCGTCAACCTGCCGGAAACCCAGCGCGACCAAGCCTCGCAAAGAGCCTTGGCGTTTCCCTTCGGCGCACCGGAGCAAGCGGTCACTGCGACCCTGCGCGAGCTGTCCGCCAGCGCTGACCCGGTCACCCGCACCTACCGCGCCCGCTACGTCTTGCACGGCCCCGTCGAGCGTTTTGCCCTCGGCTCCACTATCACCGTGCGCCTGCAAGGCAACGGCCAAGCCCAACAAACCCGCGTGCCCATTGGCGCGCTGCAGGACACCGGAGCAGGCAGCGGCCTATGGCTGATCGGTGATGACAACAAGGTCAGCTTCGCCCCTGTGCAAATCGCCAGCCTCGGCCAGGAGGAGGCCTTGCTCGACAGCGGCGTGGCACCCGGGCAAATCATCGTTGCCCTCGGCGCACACCTGCTGCACAGCGGGGATACGGTGCGCCTGTTACCCGCCCAGGAGCTGGCCCTCAACCGCCAACAGGACCACTGAGCATGCGCGGCATCAACCTCTCCGAACTGGCGGTAAAGCACCGCGCGGTCACGCTGTTTTTGATCATCGCCATCCTCGCTGCCGGGGTCTTCTCGTTCGGCAAGCTGGGGCGCGCCGAAGACCCGTCGTTTACCGTCAAGGTCATGACCATCACCGCCGCCTGGCCCGGAGCCACGGCCCAGGAAATGCAGGAACAGGTGGCCGACCGCCTGGAAAAACGCCTGCAGGAACTGGACTACTACGACCGCGTCGAGACCATCGCCCAGCCAGGTTTCGTGTCAATGCGCATGACCTACAAGGAGTCAACGCGCCCCAGCGAGGTCCAGGACCTGTTCTACCAGACCCGCAAGAAACTCAGCGACGAAGCCGCAAAGCTGCCCAAGGGCGTGATTGGGCCGTTCTTCAACGATGAATACTCCGATGTGTACTTCGCGCTGTACGCCCTGGAGGCCGAACACCTGCCCCATCGCCAGCAAGTGCAGATGGCCGAAGAGCTGCGCCAGGGTTTGCTCAACCTGCCGGGGGTGAAGAAGGTCAATATCCTGGGTGAGCAGGCGCAGCGGATCTTTGTCGAGTTCTCCTATGAACGTCTGGCCACCCTGGGCATCAAGCCGGACCAGATCTTCGCCGCCCTCGCCGCACAGAACGCCGTAGCGCCATCAGGCTTTGTAGAAACCGCCGGGGCACGCGCCTATATCCGTATCGATGGCGCCTTTGACAGCTTGTCGCTGATCGAAAACGTCCCGCTGGAAGCCAACGGGCGGGTGCTGCGCATCGCCGATGTGGCCAACGTCAGCCGCGGTTATGAAGACCCGCCCAGCTACCGTATCCGCCACCAGGGCGACCCGGCGCTGATGCTCGGTGTGATCATGGAAAAACACTGGAACGGCCTGGAGCTGGACAAAAGCCTCAAGGCCCAGGAAGCCAGAATCCAGGCTGACCTGCCGTTGGGCGTGAACTTCGCCAAGGTCTCCGACCAGGCGAAAAACATTAGCCTGGCCGTGAATGAGTTCATGCTGAAATTCTTCGTCGCCTTGGCCGTGGTGATGGTCATCAGCCTGTTGGCCCTGGGCTTTCGCGTAGGCTTGGTGGTGGCCGCTGCGGTGCCGCTGACCTTGTCGGTCGTGTTTGTAATCATGCTGCTCACCGGGCGCGAGTTCGACCGCATCACCCTGGGCGCGCTGATTATTTCCCTGGGTTTATTGGTGGACGACGCGATCATTGCCATCGAGATGATGGTGGTGAAACTGGAGGAAGGTTTTGACCGGATTCACGCCGCCACCTTCGCCTGGCACTCCACCGCCGCACCCATGCTCACCGGCACCTTGGTGACGATTATCGGCTTTCTGCCGGTGGGGTTTGCCCGTTCGGGGGCGGGGGAATATGCCGGCAATATTTTCTGGATCGTGGGTTTTGCACTGATCTCATCCTGGCTGGTAGCCGTGGTCTTCACGCCGTACCTAGGCGTGAAGTTACTGCCGCCAATCAAACCGGTACCCGGTGGCCACGACGCGATTTACGCCGGGCGCTATTACCAGGCACTGCGTGGCTTAGTCGAAACCTGCGTACGTCGGCGCTGGTGGGTGACGGGCTTGGTCGTAGCCGCTTTTGTGCTCTGCGGGCTGGGCATGGGCGTGGTGAAGAAACAGTTCTTTCCCAATTCCGACCGTTCCGAACTGATCCTTGAGGTGTACCTGCCACCCGGTAGCGCGTTCAAAGCCACCGAGGCGGTGGCGGCGCAGTTGGAAAAAGCCTTGCTGCAAGAACCGCAAACCAGCCTGGTGAACACCTATGTGGGCGGCGGCGCGCCACGCTTTTTCCTGTCACTGAACCCTGAGTTGCCCGATCCGGCCTTCGCCAAATTGATCGTGCAGACGCCGGACTCCCATGCCCGCGACGCCTTGAAACGGCGCATGCGTGAACGCATCGCCGCCGGTGAATTTCCGGCGGCCCGCGTGCGCGTGACGCAGTTACTGTTCGGCCCGCCAGTGCCATTCCCGGTGGTGTTCCGTGTGTCCGGGCCGAATGTGGACGTGCTTCGCGGCGTGTCCGAAGACGTGCGTCGTGTCGTGGCCGCCAACAAGCTCACCCGGGATGCTTTCCTCGACTGGGGCGAGCGCACCAGCGGTTATCGCCTGGTCCTGGATCAAGACCGCCTGCGTTTGCTGGGCTTCACGCCCAACGAGGTCAAGTCCCAGCTCAATGCCTTGCTCAGCGGCAACCCGATCACTGAGGTGCGCGAAGGCAATCGTACCGTTACGGTGGTCGCCCGCGCCCAGGGCAACCAGCGCGAGAACCTCGGCAACCTCAACAACATGACCCTGACCAACAGCGCTGGTACGTCGGTGCCGCTGGCCCAGGTCGGGCACTTCAAGGCGGTGATGGAAGAACCGATCCTCAAGCGCCGCAACCGCGCGGCCACCGTGGAGGTACGCGCCGACATCATCGACGGCGTGCAACCACCCGACGTGGAAATGGCCGTGTACAAGGACCTGCAACCGTTGATCGCCAAGCTGCCCGCCGGTTACCAGATCGACATCGGCGGCCCCGTGGAGGAAAGCGCCAAGGCCAACGTCGCGCTGGCGGCGCTGTTCCCGATCATGATCCTGTTGACCCTCACGGTGATCATGTTCCAGGTGCGCTCGTTCGGCGTGATGTTCATGGTGTTCGCCACCGCGCCGTTGGGCTTGATCGGTGCGGTGCCGACCTTGCTGCTGTTCAACCAGCCATTCGGGTTCAACGCCATTCTGGGCTTGATCGGGATTGGCGGCATCCTGATGCGCAACACGCTGATCTTCACCGACCAGATCCGCCAGAACCAGGAACACGGCATGGCGATCCGCGAGGCGATCATCGAAGCCACCGTGCGCCGGGCCAGGCCGGTGATCCTGACCGCGCTGGCCGCGGCGCTGGCATTCATCCCGCTGACATTCTCGGTGTTCTGGTCATCCCTGGCCTATGTGCTGATTGGCGGCGTATTGGTGGGCACGGTGTTGACGCTGCTGTTCCTGCCAGCGTTGTGCAGTCTAGTGCTGGGTCGGGAGAAGACACGGGCTGTCGAAACATCCCACGCAACCGCCGGATAAGCTCTACTCCCCCGCCCTGAAAACCTCTGCAAAGTCCCTCGCCTGATCACACAGTGCGAGGGATTGCAGATGGTTTATCGAGTGAATGTTCCGGTTGACGGGGCTGCGTTTTGAATCCGGCCATTGGCAGGCTGGCCCTGACCCCAATGGATGCAAAAACGGTCGATGCTGAAGTCGTCTTCCGTGAGTTTCGTGAATGCCTGAACACGTTTGACGACTGGGCTGAACGCTTCTGGAGCCTTGGGGCGCTGGATGTCGAGCAGGTGTTCAAGGTTGGTGATGAAGTGGCGCTGGTGGCGCCTATTTCCTCTCCATCACCGAGCCCCATCGTCGCCATGTGCAAAGCCCAGGGTTCACTGACCCTGGTGCATCTGTTCGAAAGCACACGATTTGTGCCCATCGGCAATACACCGGTGATGCTGCAAGCCATTGCAGCGGATGGCAGCCCGATGGGGCCTCCCATCCACGACACCATCGGCCCCAGCGGCATTCTTGAAGTTAAAGAGTGCACTCGCGATCAGCGTTACCAAGTCACCTTCTACCCCAACGTTTCCAAGGACCACGTCAAGGCGCTGTATGCGTCTTATCAGTCGGTGATCGGCGGCTTGGAACTTGGCTTGCGCGAACAGTGGACGAACACTTTCCAGGGCCAGTGGAAAGCCTACACCGATGCGACGCCGCTGAACCGGCGCCGGATGCTGGAGGCTGCATTCTTAAATGGCATGGGCAAGGCGCTCTATAACCTGTGGGACAACATTACCCAGTTGTCTGAGTTGCTCGCCGACCTCCAGCCCAACAGCGAAAAGCTGCTGCATTACCTCTCCCAAGCTGAACTCGATGAACTGCTGGCATTGAGTAGCGACACGGTCGCAAACGGCCTGCTCGTGCTCAGCGATGAACCGTTGTTGTTTATCTACCTGTCCGCTGTCGTCAGCTGGATGCGCCTGCTGCCCCCACCCGACATGAACGAGTTGATGGGCGAAATCACCGGCGAGGTGCTGACCAACCTGCTGTTGGTCCGGGTGATGGGCGCGATGGGGGTTGCTGTGCGCCTGGGGGCGCCGGTGTTGAGTCATATCAAATCCGGGCGGGTACGTGGCTGGCTGGAGACGCTGGCGAATCAACTGGTGGGGCCACGGTTGGAACCCCATGCCGAAGCGCTTAAGCCATTGCTGCTGGGCAGTGCGGCGACACCGATCAAGACGGTGCCGGTTGGGCCGTTGAAGGCTGGGGATCAGTTAGTAGCGAACCCGGTGCCATCGGTTCGCAGCAAGTCGCAACAAACGGTGTTGGTTCGCCAGGAACTTGTCGACGATGTCCCTGCCTCCGGGAAAAACCCGAAGGGGGATGCCGCCGCCAGTTCGGAAAAGACCGTTACCAACGGCTGCCCGGTGTCGATGGTAACGGGCGAGGAATTGCTGACCCTCACCGACGGCACGTTGGACGGCGTATTGCCGTTTGAGTGGACGCGGTTGTATCGCACCAGTGCGGTGGAAGTGGATTGCGGGCTAGGGTTTGGCTGGAGTCAT
>NZ_JBWKUX010000009.1:0-276061 GCF_059421065.1 Pseudomonas sp. GW821-FHT03A09
GTTTAAAAAGGAGTTTTCCGTTTCGACTGCGCCGGAAGTGGGGCGAATTATAGACAGATATAATTCGCCGTCAACACCTAATTTGGATTTTCTAACAAGTAGCTCAAAACACCCTCACCCCTCCCCTCTATCTATATAGAAGAAAGAGCCTCAAGTGAACACGACAATAAAGAGAGAGGGTGGACAACACGCCAATCAGCGAACACCTATAGCTAGATGCCCTGAATATAGATGGTGTCCCAGGGCCGGTTCGAACGGCCAACCTTCCCCTTAGGAGGGGGATGCTCTATCCAATTGAGCTACTGGGACAAATACCCACCGCCAAACCAAAAGCCCAGCGACGGACGGCGTGCATGTTAACGGCCAAGGTAGGTTTTGTCATGTCGTCCGTAGGCTTTTCGAGTGTAGGCCGATCCCTGTACAAACAATCGAGCTTTCACCCTGCAAAGCCGAGCCATGAATGACATCGTGCAAATTGCATCAACCCAAAAAGCCATCATTGCAAATTGCAATCATACGACCGTTAAAAACAAACACAACTCATTGATTTTGATGAAATAAAGTATTGGCATGACATCTGCTGTATCCCCCTTCACAAAGAAGCCAACCTGACAAAACCCTCAGTGGAGAAGATGACCATGAGCAGCGCCGTCCTGTTAGCCCTCAACACTGCAGCCCTGGCCGTGCTGGTGACTTTTCATTTCCAGCCTACCAACGACCGAAGCACAACACAGATCAGCCAAGTTTCTCCGCACTACCTTCAACAACGCCCGCAATTGGCAGTAATGAGCGCCAAACCATCCCCTCCCATTCACCTGACCCAAGACACTCAAACCACAACTGAGTCCGGGCACTGGGTTTTCTAAGGAATCAATCATGTCCAAACCCGCCTGGTTATTCCTCTGCTTGATGCTTTCGACAGCTCTCACAGGTCTCTGTACACGCCCTCATAACGACCCAACCACAGAATTTATCGCCAGTGCAGTGTTCGGTAGCGCGCTGATCCTCACATTGATCAGGGGCCGCCAAATCAAATTCGACCCGATACTGCGCTAGGGCACGCCCGCCTACCTTACGTCGCCTGACGCTAGTAAATCGGCAAACTGCCACTAGTCTTAAGATTGAGGGCAAAAGGCCATATTGCTATAGGATGTGCGCCCTTCAACCCGCTTTCGGCCTGGGCTTGCGCGATGATCAAAAACCCAGATCCCGCGCAAAAAGTTTTCCAACCAGTCCGCAAAATTGCAAATGAGTGCTGGCATAAAGCCTTTAGGCGGTTCAATATTTGTCACAGAATTGACGCCAAGGAAATGTCAAATCTGAGGCATGATGCGGCCTCTTTGCAATTCGGGTTGAACTTTGGTCGTGAGCCTTGTCTTAACACTCATCTTGCGGCCAATTCCAAAAACCGCTCCTCTGAACTAACCGGTTAAATATATGCGCCCATTGAAACAGGCAATTTATTCCAGCCGTACGGCTGACAAGTTCGTCGTACGTCTGCCAGACGGAATGCGGGAACGCATTGCCGAGGTGGCTCGCAATCATCACCGCAGCATGAACTCCGAAATCATCGCACGCCTGGAACAGAGCCTTATTCAGGAAGGTGCGCTGGGCGAAGAGCTGAGCATGCGCCTGGACAGCCCCGAGCTGTCACTGCACGAACGCGAACTGCTACAGCGTTTTCGTCAGCTCTCCCACCGCCAGCAAAATGCTCTCGTCTCGCTTATCGCGCACGACGTTGAGGCGGCCGCAGAAGCCAATTGATCACTCCTTGAAAGCCGAGCCAGCCAAGTGCTGGCTTTTTTTTGCATGGGATTTGGGAAATGAATACAGAAGGGGGGGGCAGAATTGCCCCCCCGCGAGAAAAAGTCAGAGCAGGAAGATTGTCGCCAACCCCAAGAAGATAAAGAAACCGCCGCTGTCGGTCATAGCGGTAATCATCACACTGGCCCCCATTGCCGGGTCGCGCCCCAATCGCGCCAGCGTCATAGGGATCAGCACTCCCATCAAAGCAGCCAACAACAGGTTGAGGGTCATGGCAGCCGTCATCACGATACCCAGCGACCAACTGCCATAAAGCAGGTAGGCCACCACACCGATCACTCCGCCCCACACCAAACCGTTGATCAGACCCACAGCCAACTCTTTACGCAGCAGACGCGAAGAGTTGGCTGTACTCACCTGGTCCAGCGCCATCGCGCGCACGATCATGGTAATGGTCTGATTACCGGAGTTACCGCCGATACCGGCCACAATCGGCATCAGCGCTGCAAGGGCCACTAGCTTCTCAATAGAGCCTTCAAACAACCCAATCACACGCGAGGCGATGAAGGCCGTGATCAGGTTGATAGCCAGCCAGGCCCAACGGTTATGCAGTGAACGCCAGACCGATGCAAAAATGTCTTCCTCTTCACGCAAGCCCGCCATGTTGAGGACTTCGGTTTCACTCTCTTCACGAATAAGGTCGACCATTTCATCGATGGTCAAACGGCCAATCAACTTACCGTTTTTGTCGACAACCGGTGCCGAGATCAAGTCATAACGTTCAAACGCTTGCGCCGCCTCATAGGCATCCTCATCCGGATGGAAACTCACCGGGTCACTGGCCATCACCTCCGCGACTTTCTTCTCTGGATCGTTGACCAGCAGACGCTTAATCGGCAATACGCCCTTCAGGATGCCTTCGTAGTCGACAACAAACAGCTTGTCAGTGTGACCAGGTAGTTCTTTCAGGCGACGCAGGTAACGCAACACCACTTCCAGGCTGACATCTTCGCGGATGGTAACCATCTCGAAGTCCATCAGCGCGCCGACCTGGTCCTCATCATAAGACAACGCCGAACGCACACGCTCGCGCTGCTGGCCGTCGAGAGCCTCCATCAGCTCATGGACAACGTCACGGGGAAGCTCAGGGGCAAGGTCAGCCAGCTCGTCGGCATCCATCTCCTTGGCCGCAGCCAGGAGTTCGTGATCATCCATGTCGGCGATCAGGGTTTCACGGACCGAGTCGGATACTTCGAGGAGGATGTCGCCGTCGCGATCGGCCTTGACCAACTGCCAGAGAGTCAGTCGATCATCCAGCGGCAAGGCTTCGAGGATATAAGCAATGTCGGCAGAGTGCAGGTCGTCGAGCTTACGTTGCAACTCGACGAGGTTTTGCCGGTGAACCAGGTTTTCGACGCGGTCGTGATGCGCGCCTTCCTGGCGATGCGTGAGGTCTTCGACCACGCGCTGACGCTGCAGCAGCTCGATGACTTGAGCCAGTCGATCCTGCAGGCTGTCTTGTGTTTTCTTTACTTCTACTTCGGTCATAGGCGAACTCCACTCCCAGCAGCGGGGCACGCCGGGAGGATCAATCAGTCAATTCATGATTGGTAAAGCGGGGTACTGAGTAACTACTGGGTAAGTCCATGGAGGTATTCCACAAGCCCCGGCGGGGCTGACGGGCGCAATGATACACGCTGCGTACGCTTTTAACGTCAAAAAACTGGAAAGAACAAGCGCTTGCGAGGCAAAGCTCAGCATTGGCCGCATCTATGAACTGCGACGCACCGCCCTGAAAGGAAAACACATGAGGCGAGCGAAAAAGACAACGCTTGCGATAATTCCTACACAAACGCCAGACGGCAAAAAGCCCGCACTAGGCGGGCTTTTTGTTTGTATGTGGTGCACTCGACAGGATTCGAACCTGTGACCGCTCGGTTCGTAGCCGAGTACTCTATCCAGCTGAGCTACGAGTGCAAGTTGTGTTTTTAGACCAGATCACAACTGGTTGAAGCCGAGCCACCTGCATCACTGCAACTAACTCTTAAATGGTGCACTCGACAGGATTCGAACCTGTGACCGCTCGGTTCGTAGCCGAGTACTCTATCCAGCTGAGCTACGAGTGCATTTGTTGCCGCGCATTATAGGCCGTTCAATCTCTATGTAAAGCTATTTTTTCGTTTAATTTCAACCACTTAACGAAAAAACCAGATTGCAACGTACTAAGCAAATAATGGCGGAGAACGGGGGATTCGAACCCCCGACACCCTTTTGAGGTGTACTCCCTTAGCAGGGGAGCGCCTTCGGCCACTCGGCCAGCTCTCCGCAACACGGGGCGTATATTAACCACGTTCATCCCCGTTTGCAAACATAAAAAACGATAAAAATTAAAGGCTTGGTTCTTCGTCCTTCTCTTTCTTGATCCGCAGGTAAATTTCCTCGCGGTGGACGGCCACCTCTTTCGGAGCATTAACCCCAATACGCACTTGATTGCCTTTGACGCCGAGCACGGTCACGGTGATTTCGCCATCACCGATAATCAGGCTTTCTGCGCAACGACGAGTCAGAATCAACATACCTTTCACCTCACGCATTTCAGTTCAGGAACAACAGTCTGCAAAAAAGGCCTTCAATCTACGACCCGAAGGCCATAGTCGTACCGCCTAAGTATTGTCGAGCCCACACAAAAGAACATGGACTCCACAAAAAATGAAAGGCGCGGTAAACCGCGCCTTCCGGGCATTACATCACTCGCCCTGTCGGGCCGGAGCGTCCAGCTCAAAAGCGGTATGCAGCGCGCGTACAGCCAGTTCCAGGTACTTCTCTTCGATCACCACCGAGACCTTGATTTCCGAAGTGGAGATCATCTGGATGTTGATGCTCTCCTTGGCCAGTGCCTCGAACATGCGACTGGCAACGCCAGCATGGGAACGCATGCCCACACCCACGATCGACACCTTGGCAATCTTGGTATCGCCGACCACTTCACGGGCGCCAATCTCGCTCGCGGTGTTCTGCAGGATACGCTCCGCCGCATCGTACTCGTTACGGTGCACAGTGAAGGTGAAATCCGTGGTGTTATCGTGCGAAACGTTCTGCACGATCATGTCGACTTCAATGTTGGCACTACTGATCGGGCCGAGGATCTTGAAGGCCACGCCCGGGGTATCCGGCACGCCACGGATCGTCAGCTTGGCTTCATCGCGGTTGAAAGCGATGCCGGAAATGATCGGCTGTTCCATGGATTCCTCTTCATCAATAGTAATGAGGGTGCCCGGACCCTCTTTGAAGCTGTGCAATACGCGCAGCGGAACGTTGTACTTACCGGCGAACTCTACCGCGCGGATCTGCAACACCTTGGAACCGAGGCTGGCCATTTCCAGCATTTCTTCAAAGGTGATCTTCTCCAGGCGCTGAGCCACCGACACCACACGCGGGTCAGTGGTATAGACGCCATCCACATCCGTATAGATCTGGCATTCATCAGCCTTGAGAGCTGCAGCCAGCGCCACACCAGTAGTGTCCGAACCACCACGACCCAAAGTGGTGATGTTGCCCTGCTCATCCACACCCTGGAAGCCCGCTACAACTACCACGCGCCCGGCTTTCAGATCAGTGCGGATTTTCTGATCATCGATTTGCAGGATGCGCGCCTTGGTGTGTGCACTGTCGGTCAGGATGCGCACCTGACTGCCAGTGTAGGACACTGCTGGCACGCCACGCTTGTTCAGCGCCATGGCCAGCAACGCAATGGTCACTTGCTCGCCGGTCGACACGATCACATCCAGCTCACGCGGCAACGGCTGTTGATCACCGCTGATTGCCTTGGCCAGATCGATCAGGCGATTGGTTTCGCCGCTCATGGCCGACAGCACCACCACCAGGTCATCACCGGCATCGCGGAACTTCTTAACCTTGTCGGCGACCTGCTCGATTCTTTCGACAGAGCCGACCGAGGTGCCTCCAAATTTCTGTACGATCAAAGCCATTTCTAAGCCGCCTCAGCCCGTAAAGGGGCGCCCAATAAACAAATTTTCCAGCACCTAAGCGAGCCCATGACTAGACCATGGGCTCATTCACAGCGCCTTAAATACCAGCCTCGACAAACGGCACGGTCAGGGCCAGGGCCGCGTCCAGGCTGCCGGCGTCTACACCGCCGCCTTGCGCCATGTCCGGACGACCACCACCCTTCCCGCCCACTGCCGCAGCGGCTTGTTTCATCAAATCACCGGCCTTGAGTTGGCCAGTCAGGTCTTTGGTTACACCGGCAACCAGAACGACCTTATCCTCATGGACACCGCCGAGCAGGATCACTGCGCGGCCGAGCTTGTTCTTCAACTGATCGACCAAGGCCAACAGCGCCTTGCCATCCTGACCGTCCAGACGCACAGCCAGCACGTTCACACCCTTGACGTCCAACGCTTGAGCGGACAAATCGTCACCCGCCGCGCTGGCTGCCTTGGCCTGCAACTGCTCCAGCTGTTTCTCCAGCGCACGGTTGCGCTCCAGGACGGCGGACAGTTTGTCGATCAGGTTGTCGCGGCTGCCCTTGACCAGGCCGGCCGCTTCCTTGAGTTGTTCTTCTGCCGCATTGAGGTAGGCCAGGGCCGCAGCGCCAGTTACCGCCTCGATACGACGTACACCGGACGCCACACCGCCTTCGCTGATGATTTTCAGCAGGCCGATGTCACCGGTACGGTTTGCGTGAATACCGCCACACAGTTCCACCGAGAAGCTGCCGCCCATGCTCAGCACGCGCACTTCATCACCGTACTTCTCGCCAAACAGCGCCATGGCGCCTTTCTTCTTGGCGGTCTCGATATCGGTTTCTTCGGTCTCAACCGGAGTGTTCTTACGAATCTCGGTGTTGACGATATCTTCCAGGGCTTTGATCTGCTCAGGCTTGATCGCTTCAAAGTGGCTGAAGTCGAAACGCAGGCGCTGGCTATCGACCAACGACCCCTTCTGCTGAACGTGCTCGCCCAACACCTGGCGCAACGCAGCGTGCAGCAAGTGAGTGGCCGAGTGGTTCAACGCTGTAGCGTGGCGCACGTCGGCATCGACCTGGGTGTCGACCGGCGCACCGACCGTCAAGTTACCCAGCACCAGCACACCGTGGTGCAGGAAAGCACCGCCGGTCTTGGTGGTGTCGCGCACTTCAAAACGACCGGACGTCGAGCTCAGGAAGCCACAGTCACCGACCTGCCCACCAGACTCGGCGTAGAACGGCGTCTGGTCGAGGACCACCACCGCTTCCTCGCCTTCGTTCAACACGTCGACCGACTTGCCGTCTTTATAGATGGCAACGATCTTGGCCGAGCCAACGGTCGCCTTGTAGCCGGTGAACTCAGTAGGCACGTCCACCTTGACCAGGGTGTTGTAGTCCAGGCCAAAGGAGCTGGCGGAACGTGCACGCACACGCTGGGCTTCCATCTCACGCTCAAAACCCGCTTCATCGATAGTCAGCTCACGCTCACGGGCAATGTCGGCGGTCAGGTCCATCGGGAAACCATAGGTGTCGTACAGCTTGAACACGATATCGCCCGGCACCACAGTGCCTTTGAGTTCAGCCAGATCCTGCTCCAGGATCTTCAGGCCGTGCTCCAGGGTCTTGGAGAACTGCTCTTCCTCGGCCTTGAGCACGCGCTCGATGTTTGCTTGCTGCTGCTTCAGTTCTGGAAACGCGTCGCCCATTTCTGCGACCAACGCTGCCACGATCTTGTAGAAGAAGCTGCCGGTGGCGCCGAGTTTGTTACCGTGGCGGCAGGCGCGACGGATGATACGACGCAGCACATAACCACGACCTTCGTTCGACGGCAGCACGCCATCGGCGATCAGGAAGCCGCAGGAACGGATGTGGTCCGAAACGACCTTGAGCGAAGACTGGTTGTCGTTGGCGCAACCAATGGCCGCAGCCGACGCGCGCAGCAAGTTGGTGAACAGGTCGATTTCGTAGTTGGAGTGAACGTGCTGCATCACCGCACTGATCCGCTCCAGGCCCATGCCGGTATCCACCGATGGCGCCGGCAACGGATGCAACACGCCATCGGCGGTGCGGTTGAACTGCATGAACACGTTGTTCCAGATTTCGATGTAACGGTCGCCGTCTTCTTCCGGCGAGCCCGGTGGGCCGCCCCAGATGTCCGCGCCGTGATCGTAGAAAATCTCGGTACATGGGCCGCACGGGCCGGTATCGCCCATGGTCCAGAAGTTATCGGACGCGTAAGGCGCGCCCTTGTTGTCGCCGATACGGATCATGCGTTCGACGGGCACGCCGATTTCTTGGGTCCAGATGTCATAGGCTTCGTCGTCTGTCGCGTAGACGGTAACCCAGAGCTTTTCCTTGGGCAGCTTCAACACGCCGGTGAGGAAGGTCCAGGCGAAGGTGATCGCATCTTTCTTGAAATAGTCGCCGAAGCTGAAGTTACCCAGCATTTCGAAGAAGGTGTGGTGGCGTGCGGTGTAACCCACGTTTTCCAGGTCACTGTTCTTGCCGCCGGCACGTACGCATTTCTGACTGCTGGTGGCGCGGGTATAGGCGCGCTTTTCCTGGCCCAGGAAGCAGTCCTTGAACTGGTTCATCCCCGCGTTGGTGAACAGCAGGGTTGGGTCATTGCCTGGGATCAAGGAGCTGGAGGCTACACGGGTGTGACCTTGCTCTTCGAAGAAGCGAAGGAAGGCTTCACGGATTTCTGCGCTTTTCATTAGGTTCTTCCACGGAGTCTGCGGCCAAAGGCCAGTGCGCAACATCATCAGACGGAGCGACGGCAAAGGGCCGCATTATATCGGCCCTTTGCCGGTGGTACAGCGTGTTTATGCGATAGAAACAGTCAATTAGACGGTCTGCACTGTCATTTTCGGGAAAACTCGACGAATACCTGTGCGACTTGCTCGATCTGCGTCCGGCTGACATCCAGATGAGTGACCATGCGCAGGCGGGACGCGGCGCTCAACTTGATCCCACGTTCGGCGGCAAAGGCCTTCAAGGCCTGGGCCTGTTCGCCGATCTGCACGTAGACCATATTGGTCTGCACTGGCTCCACCTCATAACCAGCCTTGCGCAACTCATCGCCCAGCCATTGCGCATTGGCATGATCGTCGGCCAGGCGCTGCACCTGATGATCCAGGGCATACAGCCCCGCCGCCGCCAGCGAACCCGCCTGGCGCATACCGCCGCCGACCATCTTGCGCAGGCGCCGTGCCTTGGCGATCAACGCCGTGGAGCCGCACAACACCGAACCAATCGGCGCGCCGAGGCCCTTGGACAGGCACACCGAGACCGAATCGAAATGCCGGGCAATCTCTCGTGCGTCCACACCCAGCTTGACCGCAGCGTTGTAGATCCGCGCGCCATCCAGATGCAGGGCCAAGCCATGCTCACGGGTAAACGCCCGCGCCTTCGCCAGGTACTCCAGCGGCAGCACCTTGCCCTGCATGGTGTTTTCCAGCGCCAGCAGGCGCGTGCGGGCAAAGTGGAAATCATCGGGCTTGATCGCCGCCAGCACGTGATCCAGGTCCAGGGAGCCGTCCGCCTGCACTTCCAAAGGCTGCGGCTGGATCGAGCCCAACACGGCCGCACCACCCCCTTCGTACTTGTAGGTGTGGGCCTGCTGGCCGACGATGTATTCCTCGCCGCGCTCGCAATGGGCCATCAATGCCAGCAGGTTGCTCATGGTGCCGGTGGGCACGAACAACGCGGCAGCAAAGCCCAGCCGCTTGGCCAGCTTAGTTTCCAGATGATTGACGCTCGGATCTTCGCCGTAGACGTCGTCACCGCTGGCCGCATTGGCCATCGCGTCCCGCATGCCGGGCGTGGGTTGGGTCACGGTATCGCTGCGCAGGTCGATCACAGACATGAAACTAGCCTCTGAGGGGATGGATAAGTCCTTTTGAAAGTGATTACTGCGGGCAAAGCCACGGGATATCAAGCCCCACGTGCATTCAAATGAATACCAACCAAATAAACCGATATAGCTTATCGATACAGCGGTCGTGCAGTTTTGGAAAAACCGTGTTAAAAACTCTCCGCCGCCAGGGTTCTGGTGGCAACGTTCTCAGGGCGGGGTGCAATTCCCCACCGGCGGTAATTGCACGCAATGTGCATAGCCCGCGAGCGCTTGGCGCCTCGAACTGCTCACGCAGGACGGCGACAAGGTCAGCAGACCCGGTGTGATCCCGGGGCCGACGGTCATAGTCCGGATGAAGAGAGAACGGGATTGGCACCTAAGGGCCGCTTATCGTGCGTACCCTTAAATCCCATTCGATTCATATCGCCCTGTTTTTTTCTTAAACAGGAGTCAGAACATGCAACCCACCGCAATCGACAGCAAAAGCAAAAACCATCACGGCGAGCGCGTCGCGTTTATCCAGGCCTGCTGGCACAAGGATATTGTCGACCAATCCCGCAAAGGCTTCCTCGCCGAAATGATCGCCCAGGGCTACCAGGAATCGGACATCGATTTCTTCGAAGTCGGCGGCGCCTTTGAAATGCCCCTGCACGCCAAACTGCTGGCCAAGACCGGCCGTTACGCCGGTATCGTCGCTGCCGCGCTGGTGGTGGACGGTGGCATCTACCGTCATGAATTCGTGGCCCAATCGGTGGTCAGCGGCCTGATGCAGGTACAGCTGGAAACTGAAGTACCGGTGTTCTCGGTGTCCCTGACCCCGCATCACTTCCATGCCGGCAGCGAGCACCACACTTTCTTCTACGAGCACTTCGTGCACAAAGGTCAGGAAGCCGCGCGCACCTGCGCCGACACCCTGCAAAAGGTGCGTGCCATCCGCCGTAGCGAGCCGCGTGCCGTAGCGGTCTAATCATCACCGCAAAACCAATGTGGGAGGGGGCTTGCTCCCGATGGCAGTATGTCAGTCAACTCATCTGTAGTTGAGACACCGCCATCGGGAGCAAGCCCCCTCCCACATTTAGATTCCGGTAAACCTTGAGACCTATATCAGGCCCACATCCGTCGTCGGCACAATCAAGATTCCTGCCCGCAAACCATTCTTCACTTTCGGGTTGGGGAAGATAATGCGTGCGCCCTCCTCCTCGATCACCCAACGTGTCTTGGCAACGTCTTCGGCCAGTAAATAGCCCTTTTCCAATTCCGAAAAGTTTTCCACATCCGCCGGCAGGTGCATCAGGAACGCATCACTGTGCTTGATCACTTCGCGTGATACCGCAAACAGTTGCAGGCCATCGAGGCTGGCAGTCTCAGGCTCAGTGCCTTCGATGATCTGCTTCAGCCGTGTTTCCAGGCGTGACACGTCCACGCCCTGGTTCTGGCCGAACGGTCGGGCTTTACCCAGTTCCAGTGTGAAAGCCTCGGCGTCCAGTTGCTCGTAGGTGAACGCACTGAAGGTAATTGAAGTCTTGTTCTGCAACAGCACCGCGTCCATACCGGCAGCACGCAAACGCTCCAGCTCACGGCGCGAATGCTGGCGCCCCTCCTTCCACGGGTACAGGGCGAACTGCTCGATCTTCGAGCCACGAATGGCCGTATGCAGATCGTAATGCAGGCGCGAACGGCCAGGCAGGCTGAAGAAACTGCGGGCCAGTTGCTCAAGCTCGGCGGCGCGCATGGCTTCGGGGCCGATGTTTTTTTCATGACGGCCGTTGAACAGCCGGTTGACGTCCAGCTCGAGATAACGCTCACCGCGGCGCATGGCCTCGGGGTTGCCGAACAGGAACAGAATACGGGTGCGGGGTTTGATTTCCCCACGGGCGATGCCATGCAACAGGCGGTCGAGCAGTTCGATCGGCGCCGTTTCGTTGCCATGGATGCCGGACGACAACAGCAGGTCGCTGCCATTGTCCATGGCCTGCGGCGGGCGCACTTCAAGTGCGCCCTCGCTGAGCCAGCGCATCTGCACGCCGTCGACAGTCAGTTGAATTTTTTGCGCCGGTTCGCGACCGGCGAGGGTCAGTTCAAGCAATTTGCCGAGGGCGAGCATACGCAGCTTCCTTAGTGGTTGCAGCCTGGGCCGTGGACGTGATCGTCGTCGCCTTCAACGTCGGCCGGTTCCATTTCCAGTTGCAGGCTCATCAGGTTGGTGGCCAGTGGGCGCATCAACAGGTTGGCGTACTCGGCGTCGCCTTCTTCCACATCCACACCGATCAGCAGTTGGCCACGGCCATCGTGCTGGATCCAGATCTCCTTGCCCTGCCAGACCACGGCGACGCGGGTGCAGGAGGTTTCCAGCTGGGTGCCGTCGGTGTCTTCAAGGATCAGTTTCAGGGTGTCGGTGGTCATAAATAATTCTCTGCCGTGCGGCGTTAATTGATCTGGAAAGGATAAACCGAGCCCAGTTTAAGGATTTGCGTCAGTTCATCCAGTGCCGTCCGGCACTCAAGCAACAATTGCGGGTCAGCCAGGTCGCTTTCACGCAGGCTGTCGCGGTAGTGCTTGTCAACCCACTGGGTCAGCGTGTCGTACAACGGCGCGGTCATGATAACGCCTGGATTCACCGCCGCCAGTTCCGTTTCATTCAAGGCCACGCGCAAACGCAGGCACGCCGGGCCACCGCCGTTCTGCATGCTTTGCTTGAGGTCAAACACCTTCACTTCGCGTATCAGCCCACCGGAAGCGGTCAGGCCCTGCAGGTACTGCCAAACGCGCTCGTTGCCGCGGCATTCCTCCGGCACGATCAGCAGCATCGAACCGTCGGCGCGGGTCAGCAATTGGCTGTTGAACAAGTAGGACCGTACCGCGTCCTCGACACTGACCAAAGCACGGGGCACGCACACCGACTGGAAGTTACCGCCCAGCTTGCCCAACTTGCCGTGTAATTCGGCCAGCATCTGTTCGGTGTTGAGGAAGGCGTCCTCGTGATAGAACAGCACTTCGCCGTTGCCCACCGCGATCACGTCATTGTGGAACACACCGGCATCGATTACCGCCGGGTTCTGCTGGCCGTAGACGACACCCTCATCCTTCAAGCCATGCAGGCGCGCGACGGCCTGGGACGCCTCCAGGGTCTGGCGTGCCGGGTACTTCTGCGGTGCCGGGTAGCGGGTATCGAACGCACTGCGGCCAAACACGAAAAACTCCACCCCCGCCTCGCCGTATTCGCGGCAAAAACGTGTGTGGTTGGCCGCGCCTTCATCACCAAACTGCGCCACAGCCGGCAACGCGGCGTGATGGGCAAAATGCTTCTGGTCGGCAAACATCGCCCCCAGCACACGGCTGGTGGTCGGGTGTTCGATGCTGCGGTGGTATTTGCAATTGAGGTTGGCGGCGGTGAAATGCACCCGGCCGTCAACGGTATCGGCGCTTGGGCTGACAGTGGCGGCGTTAGCCACCCACATGCTCGACGCCGAGCAACTGGCAACCAGCAGCGGCATGGCCTGCTTGGCCGCTTGCTGGATGACTTGAGCATCGGTGCCGCTGAAACCCAGGTTGCGCAAGGCAGCCACGTCAGGTCGTTCCTGTGGCGCCAACACCCCTTGCACAAAGCCCATGTCCATCAGGGCTTTCATTTTCTGCAGGCCCTGCAACGCCGCTTCCTTCGGGTTCGAAGACTGCTGGCTGTTGCTCTGGGACGCGACGTTACCGTAGGACAAACCGCCGTAGTTATGGGTCGGCCCCACTAGACCGTCAAAATTGACTTCATAGGATTTCATCGGCGAGGCTCCACGAACATCTGTTTTTATAGGCATCAAATTACTTGAACACACCACTGACCAATGTGGGAGGGGGCTTGCCCCCGATGTGGGAGTATCAGTGGATACATCTGTGACTGCCCCACCGCTATCGGGGGCAAGCCCCCTCCCACATGTTTAAATCAGTGTTACCCCTGGGGTCAGTGTCGCTGGCAACACCAGGCTCGGGGTCTCAAGCGAGGCCACCGGATACGCGCAGTAATCCGCCGCGTAATACGCACTGGCGCGGTGGTTGCCCGAAGCCCCTACCCCACCGAACGGCGCAGTACTGGCAGCGCCGGTCAGTTGCTTGTTCCAGTTGACGATACCGGCTCGGCTTTCCAGCCAGAACTGCTGGTAACGCGCTTCGGAGTCCGACAACAAGCCAGCGGCCAAACCGTATTGCGTGTTGTTGGCCTCGGCAATCGCCCCGGCGAAATCAGCGTAGCGGATCACCTGCAACAGCGGGCCGAACAGTTCCTCATCTTCGCGCTCGGTCACCCCCGTCACATCGATGATGCCCGGCGTCAGCAACGCGGCCTGATCCTGCGGCTGAGTCATCTCCAACAGTGCCACAGCCCCCTTGGCCAACATCAGTTCCTGGGCGTCCATCAACGCTTTGGCGGCGCCAAGGGAAATCACCGAGCCCATGAACGGTGCTGGTTGCTGGTCGAACGCCCCGACTTCAATTGTCGAAGTGACCGCCACCAGCCGCGCCAGCAACGCATCGCCCCACGCGCCTTCCGGCACCAGCAAGCGGCGCGCACAGGTGCAACGCTGGCCGGCCGAGATAAACGCCGACTGGATGATGGTGTAGACCGCTGCATCCACGTCAGCCACTTCATCCACCACCAGTGGGTTATTGCCGCCCATTTCCAAGGCCAGGATCTTGTCCGGGCGCCCCGAGAACTGCTGGTGCAGGTGGTTGCCGGTGCGGCTGGAGCCGGTGAAGAACAAGCCGTCGATACCTGGGTTGGCCGCCAGCGCGATACCGGTTTCCCGTGCGCCTTGCAGCAGGTTCAACACGCCAGCCGGCAAACCGGCTTCGATCCAGCACTGTACGGTCAGCTCGGCGACTTTAGGGGTCAGCTCGCTGGGTTTGAACAACACGGTATTGCCCGCCAACAACGCCGGGACGATATGCCCGTTGGGCAGGTGGCCAGGGAAGTTATAGGGGCCGAAGACCGCCACCACACCGTGGGGCTTGTGGCGCAATACGGCGGTGGCGTCGCCCAAGGGGCCGCTCTTCTCGCCGGTACGCTCACGGTAGCTTTGCACCGAAATCGCGATCTTGTTGGCCATGCTGGTGACTTCGGTGGCCGACTCCCACAGCGGCTTGCCAGTTTCTTCGCCGATGCAGCGAGCGATTTCATCGGCGCGGCTTTTAAGAGTGGCAGCGAAGGTTTCCAGCAGGCTAATACGCTCTTCCAGCGGGCGTTTGGCCCAGGCCGGGAACGCCTGGCGAGCCGCCTGCACAGCAGACTCAACCTGCTCGGCAGTGGCACCATTACCGGTCCACAGCACCTGCTGGGTCACCGGGTTACGCGACTCAAACCGTTCACCCTGGCCGGCCAGCCAGCTACCTGCGATATACAGCGAATTCATTATTTCGACTCCCGAGCAGCGGACAACGGAACGGCACGCACTTGATCACCCACCACCAGTTGCAGGCGCTTGGCGGTCTGTGGATCGACCACCAGCGTGCCTGCCGCCAGACGGGCTGGAGCCGCAGTGATACGGCACTCCTCGCGCTTACGGTTGTGGATCAGGAACGGCGTGGCGTCGTCCCCCGGCGTGCCAATGGCGAGTACCAGTGACTGGCTGTCGCGCACGGCACGGATCTTGGTGGTTTCACACTCCACCGCAGGGCCGGCGTCGAAGATGTCGACATAGCCCTGGTAGCTGAAACCTTCGCTCTTGAGCATGCTCAGCGCAGGTTCAGTATCCGGATGGACCTTACCGATCACATTGCGCGCGTCTTCAGACAGGAAGCAGCTGTACAGCGGAAACTTCGGCATCAGCTCGGCGATAAACGCCTTGTTGCCCACGCCAGTGAGGTAGTCGGCCTGGCTGAATTCCATCTTGAAGAAATGACGGCCCAGGCTCTCCCAGAATGGCGAGCGACCCGCTTCGTTGGACACACCGCGCATCTCGGCGATGATCTTGTTGCCGAACAACTGCGGGAACTCAGCGATAAACAGCAAGCGCGCCTTGGCCAGCATGCGACCGTTGAGGCCGGTGCGGTAATCGGCGTGCAGGAACAACGAGCACAGCTCGGAATTGCCGGTGAGGTCGTTGGCCAGGAACAGCGTCGGAATCTCGCGATAGATATTCAGCTCCTGGGAAGCGCTGACGGTCAGGCCCACCCGGAAGTTGTACCAAGGCTCACGCAGGCCGACGGCGCCAGCGATGGCGGAAATACCCACTACGCGGCCTTCGTCGTTTTCCAGCACGAACAGGTAATCGGCATCACCGCGCCCGGCGTCGCCGCGAAAGGTTTTTTCCGCCCAGCCAACCCGGTGGGTCAGGCGCTCTTCGTTGGCCGGCAAGGTAGTGAGGCCGGTGCCGGTACTGCGCGCCAGATCAATCAGGGCCGGTAAATCGCTGCTGCGTACGGGACGAACGATCATGCTATCTCCTCAAACGGGCCGCTGCTTGGCAGCCACCCGCGACACTCAATTCTTTAAACCGCGACCAGACGCACGCTCGCGCCTTCGCCAACGCCCAGAGCCTCAGCCGCTGCCAGGTCCAACGTCACCGGTTTTCCGGGCGCGTAGTCCAGCTCCAACATCACCGCGCGGTAATCCTGCAACTGGCCGTTGCTCACCAGGTACTGGCGGCCGACACCCTTGACCATCTCACCGATCTTCACCGGCACCACGCGGCTCTGGGCGATAGAACGAATGCCCGACACCCGTGCGTGCAGCGTCGGGCCGCCGTCGAAGATGTCGATGTAGTGGTCAGTCTCGAAGCCTTCGCGCATCAGGATGTCGAAGGTGATCTGCGCACGCGGGTGCACCTGGCCCATCGCCTCTTGAGCTTCATCCGGCAACAGCGGCACGTAGATCGGGTAGTGCGGCATCAGCTCGGCGAGGAAGGTACGGCTTTTCAGCCCGCACAGGCGCTCGGCAGCGGCGTAGTTGAGGTCGAAGAAGTTGCGGCCGATGGCGTCCCAGAACGGTGAGTCACCGTGCTCGTCGCTGTAACCGACGATCTCGGTCACCACCGAGTCGGCAAAGCGCTCGGGATGGCTGGCGACGAACAACAGGCGGCCACGGGAATTAAGCTCAGACCAGGGCGAACCGACCAGCTCCGGCACCACATAGAAACTGGTGAGCAAGCTGTTGCCGGTAAGGTCGTGGCACTGGGAGAGCACGTGAATCTTGTTGTGGATCTTCAGCTCGCGGGAAGCGTGCACGAAGGTCTCGTTACGGAAACTGTAGAACGGCTCCGAGTAACCGGCCGAAGCGACGATGGCCGAGCAGCCGGCGAGCTTGCCGGTCTCGGTGTCTTCGAGCACGAAGAAGTAGCTCTCTTCACCGTTGAAACTTACTTCAGCGGCGAAGGATGCTTCGCTGGCGGCGATCTTGTCGCTGAGGCGTTCAACATCATCCGGCAAGGAGGTGACACCAATCGGGCTGTCCGCAGCCAGACGCTGTACCTCGCCCAGATCAGCCATTTGCGCGGGGCGCATCACCAGCATGGTGTCACTCCTTAACTCGAAAAACTCATAGGAAAAAATACCGGACAGTTCCTGATTCAACGCAGGTCAAATGTGGGAGGGGGCTTGCCCCCGATAGCAGTCTGTCAGTTGATAAATCAGGTGGCTGACCCATCGCTATCGGGGGCAAGCCCCCTCCCACATGACACGGTCCGGCAAATAAATGTGTATCAGGCTTGCGTCAGTGTTTTCACTGCACGCTCAAAACGGTCCAGGCCTTCCTTGATATCCGCCTCTTCCACCACCAGGCTCGGTGCGAAACGCACCACGTCCGGGCCGGCTTGCAGGATCATCAGGTTTTCTTTCTCGGCCGCGTTGAACACGTCCTTGGCCTTGCCCTTGAACGCATCGCTCAGCACACAACCGAGCAGCAGGCCCATGCCGCGCACTTCGGTGAAGATGCCATATTGCTTGCCTATCTGCTCCAGGCGCGCCTTGAACAGGTCGTGCTTGGCATTCACGCCAGCCAGCACTTCGGGAGTGTTGATCACGTCGATCACCGCTTCCGCCACCGCGCACGCCAGCGGGTTACCGCCGTAGGTGGTGCCGTGGGTGCCGACTACCAAGTGCTTGGCCAAGTCTTCACGGGTAAGCATCGCGGCAATCGGGAAACCGCCGCCCAGGCTCTTGGCGCTGGTGAGGATGTCCGGCACCACGCCGTAGTGTTGGTAGGCGAACAGGTGGCCGCTGCGGCCCATGCCGGTCTGCACTTCGTCGAACACCAGCAACGCGTTGTTCGCGTCGCATAGTTCGCGGGCACCTTGCAGGTAGGCCAGTTCGGCCGGCAGTACGCCGCCTTCACCCTGGATCGGCTCCAATACAACGGCGCAGGTCTTGTCCGACACGGCAGCTTTCAGCGCGGCCAGGTCGTTATAAGGAACATGGGTAATGCCAGTGATTTTAGGCCCGAAACCATCGGAGTACTTGGATTGGCCACCGACGTTGACGGTGAACAGGGTACGGCCGTGGAAGCTGTTCAGCGCGGCGATGATCTCGTACTTCTCAGTACCGAAGCGGTCGAACGCGACGCGACGGGCCAGCTTGAACGCAGCCTCGTTGGCCTCGGCGCCGGAGTTGCAGAAGAACACACGCTCGGCAAAGGTGGCGTCGATCAGCTTATGGGCCAGGCGCAGGGCCGGCTCATTGGTGAAGACGTTGGAGACGTGCCACAGCTTGTTGGCCTGTTCGGTCAGTGCACCGACCAGCGCCGGGTGGGCGTGGCCCAATACGTTGACCGCGATGCCGCCGGCAAAGTCGATCAGCTCGCGACCCGCCTGGTCCCACACGCGCGAACCTTCGCCGCGCACAGGAATGAATGCGGCCGGTGCGTAGTTAGGCACCATGACCTGGTCGAAATCGGCACGTTGCACCGGGGCTTGCTCAACGGACATCGGAGTCTCCTGAAGAGGAACGCCTGCCTGGAACTGGCGGGCGATGCAGGGATTGTAAGGACAGTTTTCAGTGCGGCCTTGTCGCCAAGCGACAACTTCTTATAGCGCCAACCCGCGTTTTTGGCGGGTTTACGCCAATGCGACAAATAGCGTCGCAATGGCGCAGTTTAAACTAACTATCTAGAGCAGGCGGCGGGAAACACGCTGATCTACTGATGCGCTTTACAGCTATTCAGAGTTCCGCCCATGAGCACACCGACGCCTTCCCTTGATACCGTTCAGCCCGACAGCCACTATCACCCGCTGCTAACCGCCATTCCTGACTGGCTCGGCAAGGCCTCCAGTGCCAAACGCCAGGCCTTCTCCCAAGCCAAACCCAAGCCACTGCACGCCAGCGCTGCGCTGCTAGCCGAACTCAAGCGCGTGAACGCCGCCCATTGGAACGCGCAGAACGCAGTAGATGACGCTCTCAAGCAGGTGCAAGACCCAAGGGCATACGCGCGAGGCATTCTGGAAGAAGCACTGCTGACCCGTTACGGTCTAGAACTGGACAGTGAAGCCACCTACTTACGCCTGTACATTCCCCAGACCGTGCCGTGGTTTCCGATCTCCTCCGGCGCCGCGCGCACCTGGACCGTGTCATTGCTGGACGCCGCTCTGCACAACTTCGAGCAAGGCGAAACCGTCGAAAGCGCCTATGAGTCCGACTCAACCTTCATCACCCGCCCCACACCCGGTGGCCAGTTCGACACCTTGCCCGCCATCAAGCAAACGCTCAGCGTCAGTGCTTTCACGCGCCTGTGCCGCGAGCTGGACATTGGTGCGGGCTACCAACGCTACCTGCGCACGCAACTGGGCCTCACCGAACCGGTGAGCGCTGCGCTCATGCAAAACAAAGTCGAGACCAGCCAGAAGGCCGCCCTGCGCGCTGCACTGCACCTCGCTAGAGTTCGCGCCGATATCCAGGACGACTTTGCGCAGCAGGTCGAGGGCCTGCTGCAAGGGCGCAGCGACTTGGCGCTCGGCAATCTGCCGCTGCGCACCCACTGCCTGACGCTGATGGACGCGCCACTAACCGGTATCCTGCTGTTGGCCCCGGATCTGGAAACCACGCGTACTGTGCAGCGCCTGGTTGCCTATGTGCCGGACGACCCGCTGCATCCGCTCAAGGAATACTCATCGCCACTAGCGTTCAAGCAGGAACTCACCCGTCAATTACGTGATGCCGATTACCAGACGTTTTTCAGCCGTTTCGTCCTCCATGAAAGTCGCGGGGTGTTCTTCGCAGACTTGAGCCAGCGCTTGGCGCGCATTACCTGGCACCCGACCGTGCCCGGTAGCAGCCTGGCGCCGTGGCGCAAGGAACCGACTGACGACCCCAAACTACAGTTCGTCACCACCCCGATTCAGGGCGATACCTGGCAACACCTCTATCAACAAAAACTCAATCAGATCCTGAACGATGCGCGCACTCAAGCCGTGTCGACCGCGGAAGTCGATCGCGCCGCGCGATGGGCGCGCTGGGATTCGTTCGTCAATGTGGCGTCGTCGATCCTCAACGCCGCGCTGTTTATCGTTGCACCATTCATTCCCGGTTTGGGCGAGCTGATGCTGGCGTACATGGCCTATCAACTGCTGGATGACATCTTCGAAGGTGTCATCGACTGGGCCGAAGGGCTTGGCAAAGAAGCCTTTGGCCACTTGATGAGCGTGCTGCAATCCTTTGTACAGCTGGGTATTTTCGGCCTGGGCGGCCACATTGGCGTCGCCGAGCTGCGCAAAGTTTTGCCTCAAGAAGTGCTGAACTTCATCGACCGCTTCAAGCCCGTCACTCTGGCCAATGGTGCCAAGCGCTATTGGAAACCCGACCTTACCCCCTATCAACAGAACGTCGAGCTGCCGCCACGCCTGGGTCATGACCACCTGGGCCTGCACCAGATGCGCGGCGAGCCCATGCTGAAGCTGGAAGACAAGCTGTACACCGTGCAAAAAGCTGCAGAGGGTGACGACTATAAGATCAAACACCCTGCCCGCCCCGATGCCTATACCCCACGCCTGCAACACAACGGCGCAGGCGCGTGGCACAGCGAACTGGACATGCCCTTGCAATGGGACGAACCCACCCTGCTGCGCCGCCTGGGGCATGGGGCACGTGGCCTGAGTGAGGCCGACCGGCGCCTGGCCTTGAACCTCAGCGACGTCAAGGAAAACGCCCTGCGCCAGATGCACGTGCAGGGGGAGCCGATACCGCCGCTGCTGGACGACACCCTTGAACGGCTGCGCATCGACCGCGACCTGCAAACCCTGATAGACCGGCTCGACAGCGACAACCCGGCCGACTATGCCCAGATCGACCCCCAGGATGCGCTCCAGTTGCTCACCACGCACGGAAACTGGCCCAGAACCCGCTCCCTGCGCATGCTCGACGCCCAAGGCAATACCGCCTGGGAGTTTGGCGACATGCGCATGCCGGTCGTGCAGATCCACGAAACCCAATTGGCCAATGGAGAACTGCTCAAGGTCGTACTGCAAACCCTGACTCCGGAAGAAATCCGCGACCAGTTCGGCGAAAGCGCCGCTGACCCGCAATTGAGCCTGGAGAATCGGGTCAAGCAACTGCGTAAAAAACTCGGGCGGCTCGCCGAACGCAATCGTACCGACCTGTTCGAGTCACGTTATGCCCAGCAGCAACTGGACCAGGATGCGTCGGCGCAGCAGTTGGCCCAAGCCGCGCCGGGCTTGCCGGCCAAGGTCATTACACACTTGCTGGACCACGCCAGCGGCAATGAACGAGTGGAGTTGAGCCACCAACGCACACCACCGCGCCTGGCAGACCTGGCAAGAGCTGCACTGGCCGAGCTGCGCCTTAACCGCGCCTACGAGGGCCAACACCTGACCATACCCCCCAATCTGGATAGCGAGCGGCTGGCCCTGAACACCCTGAGAGTCCAGCCGGGCTGGTCGCCAAACATGCGCCTTGAAGCCCGCCACCTGACCGCCGACGGGGAAAAGTGGCTGCAAATCGGCGCGGATGACGCGCCGCTTTTACGCACACTGGTGCGCACCGCCGACGGACGTTATGTCCCTCACGACGAAAAAGGTCCGCTGTTCGGCGAAACCGACCTGTATACCGCGACTCTCAACGCTCTGCCCGACGCACAACGCAACGCTCTTGGATTCCACGTCTATCAGGGCTCGGCTCTGCAACAACGCCTGCGGCAACGCCCACTGCCACGCGACGAGTTGCGCCAAGCGCTGACGCCTGAAGTAATCCGCCCACCCCGCCTGGAAACCCTGATCGTGCTGGGAAGCGATGCGGGCTACCCAGTCCAGGTAGGGCCTGTGGCGCTACCGCTGACCCTTGAGCAACGCGCGCGCGCACTGTACCCGGCATTCGACGCTCGACAAATCAACGACGTACTCACCATCTGCACACCCAGCCGGGCGGCACGGCCAACGGCCTCGCGGCACTGGCCGAAGAGTACCGCCAGCTGGACAGTGGCCTGAGTACCTGGCAGCGCCAGGTTATCGTGACCCACCCAGAGACGGGCCAGCCTTTATCTGCGTTCGAGCGCAGCAACGAGCACCAGAATCGGCGCATGATCGCCAAAGAATTACGACGCTGCTGGCGACGCGAAACCGCAGTCGACGACTACTTCGACGACCCCTCCGTCGATGGCCATAGCCTGCGACTGGAGTACCCGATACTCGGCGCGTTACCGGACCTGACAGCAAACTTCAACCATGTGTCGCTACTGACGCTGAGCGGACACCCCCAAACCACTGGCGCCAGCACGTTCATACAACGTTTCCGACAACTGCGTCACCTCTCAGTCAGAGGCTTCAACCTCGGCACCGTGCCAGACGGCATTTTTACCCTGCCGCGCTTGAACTCCCTGAGTTTGAGCAGTTGCCACATCAGCCTGACCCCGGAAAGCCAGACGCGGATTGCCTCGCTACGCAGCTTGCAAACGCTGGAGCTGCATGACAACCCTCTGGGCTTGGCACCCAGTGTCGAAAACATGCCCGACCTGATTCACCTCGACTTGTCGAACACTGGCATCGAGCAGTTGCCGACCGGCGCTTTGACCTGCCCTGAGCTGCAAGTCGCGCTGCTCAACGACAACCAGATCCAGACGCTGCCGCTTGGTTTTTTCGAGTTGCCCCCACACAAGGCCGACACCTTCCTCTTGAGTGACAACCCGTTGTCGCGAGCCACGCTGGAACAGGTCAAGCGCTACTATCAACGCCATGGCACCGCTTTCGGAGCCGACGCATTGCCCTCTGATGCACGCGATGCACATAGCCTGTATCCAAGCCTGGGAGAAACAGAGCTCAACCGATTGATCTACAGCCTGCCAGGCACACTCGAAGACGGCCAAATCGAATTGGCGCGCAGGGCTGCTGAGCTGGAAACACTGCAAGGGCAACTCACCCGGTGGGAACAGGCATCAGGCACTGCACCACAAGAGGTTGCACGGCGAATCGCACTGCGCCGGTTACTGGAAAACAGCTGGCGACGCGAGTTGAGCACCGGCAGCCGACAACGGCACTCGCTGATCATTCCCGGCAACCTGGCTGGCGAACTGCCCACTTTGGACGCTTCGTTCACGCACATTACCTCGCTGACGATCCGAGGCAACGACGTCCCCATCAACGTCGATAGCTTCCTCGACAGCTTTCCCGAACTGAGAGCGATCAGTCTTGATCGAGCGAGACTGGGCGATATTCCACCCGCGATTTGTGCACTCCCCAAACTCGAATTCCTGGATCTGGAAAACTGCTCAGTCCACCTGACGCAAACCAGCCGCGCGAACCTGGAGCGCATGACCCAACTCAAGCACTTGAGCCTGAGCAACAACCCTCTGGGCGAGACAGTGGACTTCAGTCAACTGACACAGCTGACTACCCTGTACCTGCGGGACACCGGACTTTCAGCCGTGCCTCCCAGCCTGTTGACGGAAACACCACGCGACCGCATCGATCTCACCGGGAACAGCATCACTCAACTGCCTCCCGAGCTTTTCGCGCTGCCAGGCCACATCAGCCAAGCATTCGACCTGTCTGCCAACCCACTGACGCGCCAAGCCCTTGAGCAGGTCAAAACCTACTGCCAGCGTACCGATGTGTTTTTTAATATCCAGACACCTGCCATGCAACGTGGCCGCGCCAAACAGCTCTATCCAAAAATGCAGGAAAAAGACCTGAACCAATTGATTTTTGGACTACCCGGCGACCTGGACGGCATTGATAACGCACTGACGGCACTTGAGGCCGACTACCATCAACTAGTCGCCGACCTGCAGCACTGGGTCGACGATATTCCCGCACAACATCCATTGGTTGGCGGTGCGCTTGAGGACGCTATCCGCGTCGAAGAGGAGCTCAATCGCCTGCGCCTGAAGCACCAGCTTGAAAAGGCGTGGCGCCGCGAAACCCCGGAAGACGCAGAAAGCCTGGATGACCGTTTCTCTCACGCCGTAGTGCTCAACGTGCCGATCATTGGCACACTGCCGGTACTGAGGGCACGTTTCGAACATGTGACATCGCTCGAAATCGCAGGAGCATTCACCATCACCGATGTGAATGGCACTCTCACCAGCTTCGGCGCCCTCCGGACCTTGATCGTCAACCATTGCACGCTCCGCGAGTTGCCGCCTGCGATCTTCAACATGCCCCATCTGGACACCCTGGACCTGTCCCACTGCGAGATCAGCCTGACAACAGCCGCGGCCCGCGCACTGGGTGACTTGCATGACCTTGAGTATCTGCACCTGGGTAACAACCCACTGAACAACGCGCCGGACGTCACCCACCTGCAGCAGTTGAATTCACTGCATTTACCGCACACGAAAATAAGCGAAGTACCCGCCGGGGTGTTCCAACTCCCCCTGCTGCAGAACCTCGACCTGAGCCATAACACCATCAAGAAGATTCCGCCGCAGCTGATGGAAATGCTGCAGGTGTTCGACAACGACTCGGATTTGAGAGGCAACCCCTGGTCGCCGAAAAGCCTGAGGCGCTTGCAAGAGTACTACCGGCAGACTGGGATCGATTTCCAGATCCACGAAATTACCGTGGCCGAAAACGGTGCCCCATTGATCCCGGAATCGGACGACGCCATGGATGAGGAGTAACGGTTACCCGCGCTCGGACGGTACAGACGACAGCTCGAACGGGCTGCTGCTGCGCCGCTGGTTGCGGTCTTCACGGGGGGTGGCGCCGAAGAAATTGCGGTAGGCGCTGGAGAAATGCGGCCCCGAGGAGAAGCCGCACGACAGGCCGATCTGGATGATCGACTTGCTGGTTTGCATGAGCATCTGGCGCGCCTTGTTCAGGCGCAGTTCCAAGTAGTACTGACTGGGAACGCGGTTGAGGTATTGCTTGAAGATACGTTCCAGTTGTCGTCGCGACACGCACACATGCTGGGCGATTTCGTCGGTGGTCAGCGGTTCTTCGATATTGGCTTCCATCAGCAACACCGCTTGGGTCAGCTTTGGATGGCTGGAACCCAGGCGGTTTTGCAGTGGAATGCGCTGACGCTCACCGCCTTCGCGGATGCGCTCCACCACCAGCTCTTCGGATACGGCACCGGCCAACTCGGCGCCGTGGTCACGGGCCAGCACCGCCAGCAGCAGGTCGAGTACCGACATACCACCGCAGGCGGTCAGGCGGTCGCGGTCCCAGTCGAACAAATGGCTGGTGGCGATGACCTTGGGGAAGCGCTCGGCGAAATCGTCCTGCCAGCGCCAATGGACCGCGGCGCGGTAGCCGTCGAGCAAACCCAGCTGGGCCAGCGGGTAGACACCGGCCGACAAGCCACCGATCACGCATCCGGCACGAACGAGTTGCTTAAGCGCGGTACTCAATTGCGAGGCGATGGCGGTCGGCGGCTCATCCGCCAACAGGAACAGCTTCTGGAAACCTTCAAGCTTGCCGGCCCACGGTTCGCCCGGTAGTTGCCAGGCACCGTCGCTGGCAGGCTCGGCGAGCAGGAACGACAACTCGTAGACCACATCCGGATGCACCCGCTGGGCAACGCGCAAGGCCTCCTCAGCCAGCGCAAGCGTCAGGGCTTTTGTGCTGGGCCAAATCAGGAAACCAATTTTGTGGGCGGTCATGGAGTGCTATCCGAAGCCAGTAACAGTAATGAAGACAAGGGCTAATGCTAGCCCGGAAACAAACACAAATCTCAAAACAACTGGAGATCAAATGTGGGAGCTGGCTTGCCTGCGATAGCGGTGGGTCAGTGGGCACATCTGTTTCTGATACACCGCAATCGCAGGCAAGCCAGCTCCCACAGGGGATCGAGGCTAAACTCAAGACTGCGAAGCATGCACTAATTCAGTGCACAAAAGCAGTCTTGATTATTTCAAACTGCCGGACAAGAACTGCTGCAAACGTTCGGATTGTGGGTTCACCAGCACTTCACGCGGGTTGCCGCGCTCTTCGACGATGCCTTTGTGCAAAAACACAAGCTGGTTCGACACTTCACGGGCAAAGCCCATTTCGTGGGTCACCACCACCATGGTACGGCCTTCCTGGGCCAGGTCCTGCATCACCTTGAGCACTTCGCCGACCAGCTCCGGGTCGAGGGCCGAGGTGGGTTCGTCGAACAGCATCACCTCCGGTTCCATCGCCAAGGCACGGGCAATGGCCACACGTTGCTGCTCGCCACCGGACATGTGGCCGGGGAACGCATCCTTACGATGGCCCACGCCAACCTTGGCCAAATAGTGCTCGGCCTTTTCACGGGCTTCTTTCTTCGACACGCCCAGCACATGCACCGGCGCTTCCATCACGTTTTCAATCGCGGTCATGTGCGACCACAGGTTGAAATGCTGGAACACCATGGACAGGCGCGAACGCATGCGTTGCAGTTGTTTCGGGTCGGCGGCCTTCATGGCGCCGTCCTTGTTGACCACCAGCTTCAGCTCTTCGTTGTTGAGCAGAATCTTGCCGGCGTGGGGTTGCTCCAGCAGATTGATGCAGCGCAAAAAGGTACTTTTGCCCGAACCACTGGAACCGATGATGCTGATCACATCACCGGCCGCCGCGGCCAGGGACACGCCTTTGAGCACTTCATGACTGCCATAGCGTTTATGCAGGTCTTGGACTTCAAGTTTGTACATGCGGTCGGTTCTCACAAAAACAGGTGGTCAGTCGTTGAGCAAGCGCCCGTGACGCAGCGCTTCGCGCCCCGCCACCTTGGCCAGCCAGAAACCCGCTTGGGCATAACGTAGCCGTTCAACGGCAAACAACACCCCGGACGTGCCCGCGCAGACAATGCTCACGCGGTCGGTCAAAGGATCAATCACTTCAAAAATCGGCTCGCCTTTTTCGATCCAGTCACCGGCTTTACGCAGGTAACTGATCACCCCGGCGTGGGGCGCGAACAACAACTCGGTGCCCTCGAAAGGCACGCCTTCACAAGGTTCGAATTGCGGCGCGGGCCATTCGCCCTTGATAAGACCCTGTTCGGCGAGGAACGCGAGAATACCTTCGGCGTGGAAGATCGCCTCGTCACGCCCGGTGTCGGCCTGGCCCCCCAGTTCCAGCGTAGTCGCCAGGCAAGCCAGTGGAATCTGCGCTTCGGGGAACGCTTGGGACAGACGCAGCCACGGCAGCGAACAGGCTTCATCGAACGAACTGCCGCCGGAGTCTTCCGCCAACAGGCCGACTTTGACATTCAGGTGCGCCGCAAGCGAACGCCACTGCGGCCAGTGCTGGGGCAGCGCGTACATGTGCAACGCGGCTTCTGCGTCGCAATGCAGGTCGAGCACCACGTCGGCGGTGCAGGCGTGGCTCAGCAGGATGCGCTGCATGCCCTGCAACTGGCTGCTCGGTTCGGGCAATGCGTTGAGCGAATCGCTCATGGCCTGGCGGATCATGCGCACGTTGACGTGGGCGTCATCACCCAGCTTGCCTTCGAGCAACGCGGCAACCGGCTCGCTCAACTCGACGAAATCGCGGTTGAAATTCTTGCCGCTGCCCACCTCGAATCGCCCCTGGTGGCTGCCTTGCAGCAGTTGACCCAGGCCCATCGGGTTGGCCACCGGTACCAGCTCGATCACGCCGTTGAGGGCGCCTTGCTGTTCAAGCTCGATAAGACGCTTTTTCAGTTCCCAGGCGGCGCGCATGCCGGGCAATTCATCGGCATGCAGGCTGGCCTGGATGTAGGCCTTGCGTTCGCCCTTGCCAAAACGAAATACGCTCAGCTGACGCTCGCAGCCCAGGTGGCCCCAGGGCAACAGATGATCGATACGTTCCATCTCAATGCTTCCGTGGAGCCAGGTAGCTCAGCCAGCGGCGCTCGGCCAACTTGAACAGGCGCACCAGGATGAAGGTCAGACACAGGTAGAACGCACCGGCCGTGATATAGGCTTCGAACGGCAGGTAGAACTGCGCGTTCACCGTGCGCGCGGCACCGGTGATGTCGATCAGGGTGACGATGGAGGCCAAGCTGGTGGTCTGCAGCATCATGATCACTTCGTTGCTGTATTGCGGCAGCGCACGACGCAGGGCCGACGGCAGCAGGATGCGGCGATACAGCTTGTAGCGCGACATGCCCATGGCCTTGGCCGCTTCGATCTCGCCATTGGGCGTGGCCTTGAGGCTGCCGGCGATGATTTCGGCGGTGTAGGCGCTAGTGTTGATCGCAAACGCCAGGCACGCACAGAACGTGGCGCTGGACAGCAGCGGCCACAGGAAGCTTTCGCGCACGGCGTCGAATTGCGCCAAGCCGTAGTAGATCAAGAACAACTGCACCAGCATTGGCGTGCCGCGAATCACATAGGTGAACAGCCAGGCCGCGCCGTTGACCAGCGGCTGCTTGGACACACGCATCAAGCCCAGGGGCAAAGCGGCGAGCAGGCCGAAGAACAGCGAGATGGCAAGCAGTTTCAGGGTGGTGACCAAACCGCCGAGGTACAGCGGCATGGCATCCCAGATGACGTTGTAGTCGAAGATCATAGATCAGCCGCCCTTACGCCTACCGAGTAGCGCTTCTCAAGATGACGCAAGGCCAGCAACGACACGCTGGTGATCACCAGGTACATCGCCGCCACCGCGAGGAAGAAGGTAAAAGGCTCGCGGGTGGCGTCTGCCGCCTGCTTGGCCTTGAACATCATGTCTTGCAGGCCCACCACCGAAATCAGCGCGGTAGCCTTGGTGAGTACCAGCCAGTTGTTGGTGAACCCGGGGATCGCCAGACGAATCATCTGCGGCACCATCACCCTGAAGAACACCTGGAACGGGCTCATGCCATACGCCATGCCGGCTTCGGCCTGGCCCTTGGGAATCGCCATGAAAGCGCCACGGAAAGTTTCCGAGAGGTAGGCGCCAAAGATGAAACCCAGGGTGCCGATACCGGCTGCCAAGGGGTTCAAGTCGATATAGTCGTCGTAGCCGAGCAGCGGCGCGACGCGGTTGAGCAAGTCCTGGCCGCCGTAGAAAATCAGCAAAATCAGCACCAGGTCGGGAATCCCGCGGATCACCGTGGAGTACAGATCGCCCAGCCAGGCCAACCAGCGCACCGGCGACAGGCGCAACGCGACCCCGATCAGACCCAGAACAATGGCCAAGGCCATGGACGACAAGGCGAGCTGAAGCGTCAACCATGCGCCATCGAGGATAACGGCCCCGTAGCCTTTCAACATGATTCAGGTCCTCGAAAAGGGGGATGAAAAAATGGCGCAAACCTCAGGAATTCTGTTGCTTGCGCCATTGCGGACAGACAGCTGCGACGAGTTACTTAGGGTCAGCGCCGTAAATATCGAAGTCGAAGTACTTGTCCTGGATTTTCTTGTATTCGCCGTTGGCACGGATCGCCGCGATGGCCGCGTTGATCTTGTCCAGTTCGGCCTTGTCGCCTTTGCGTACGGCGATGCCGATACCGTCACCGAAGTACTTGGCGTCGGTGAACTGTGGGCCCACGAACGCGTAGCCTTTACCGGCCGGGGTTTTCAGGAAGCCGTCTTGCAGCAGGGTGGCGTCAGCCACGGTGCCGTCGAGGCGACCGGCTTCCACGTCCAGGTAGATTTCGTTCTGCGAGCTGTAAGGCACAACCGTGGCGCCTTTAGGGGCCAGGACTTCCTTAGCGAAGCGATCGTGGATCGAACCGCGTTGCACGCCAATTTTCTTACCCTTCAACTCATCCAGGCTGTCGCTGACGGTGGTGCCTTCCTTCATCACCAGCTGCGCTGGGCTCAGGTAGTAGCGGTTGGTGAAGTCCACGGACTTCTTGCGGTCGTCAGTGATGGACATGGACGACAGGATCGCATCGATCTTGCGCACTTTGAGCGCAGGAATCAGGCCGTCGAACTCTTGCTCGACCCATACGCACTTGACCTTCATCTCTGCGCAAAGGGCGTTGCCGATGTCGTAGTCAAAACCCACGATGCTGCCATCCGGCGCCTTCGAGGCAAATGGAGGGTAAGCCGCTTCGATACCAATCTTCAGGGGTTTCTCATCAGCGAAGGCCTGCATGGACAGCACGGACAGCGCCAGGGCGCCCAACAGCACGAGTTTCTTCATCTTGGGACTCCATCGGTATAGGGCAAAAAACAGCAGTATGAGCCATGGCCCACGATGCGACGTAAGGGAAACCGAATAGCGGTGCTGCGTCCTACACCAGTTACACACTGGAGACGACGAGCGAGTGATCGGCATTCTAACGACAGGCCAGAAGCCGATATTTCCTCAATGCGACAACAATTTACAGAAGCACCGAGAAAGCGGTTCCAGCACATTGACAGCCTCTGTTTTTTATGCAGAGACAAAAGATATTAAACCTGTTGATGCTGCAAATTGCGGGCCTATTATTCGCAAACCCTTCTAGCACGGCAAGTCTAGCGTTTAATCTTATTTGTTGGGGTGTCTAAAACGCGCTTTTTCGGGGCGATGGCGTAGCACATTGCCTCAGGTTTGGGCGGCAGGTTACACATTTGTACCGCTCGGTAACATCCAGAAACGTCCTACGAGAGAAACCGATATTTATTGGCTTCGTGGTTACACAGCTTTTTCAGACGCCAAAATGCAATCACCCTGTGGGAGCTGGCTTGCCTGCGATGAGGGCGTGTCAGGCAAAGGTGGGCTGGCTGGCAGGCCGCTATCGCAGGCAAGCCAGCTCCCACACTTGATATTCGTTGGTTTCGAGATCCCACGAAAAAGCCCCACCCGGCCTACACCAAGTGGGGCTTTATCCGACTATCCCGCCTTACGCAGCGTTCATGGTCTTGTGCGTCTCGATCAAATGCGCCACCACGCCCGGATCTGCCAGGGTGGAGATATCTCCCAACCCGTCATATTCAGCCGTGGCAATCTTGCGCAGAATCCGCCGCATGATTTTCCCCGAACGGGTCTTCGGCAAGCCCGGTGCCCACTGGATCACGTCCGGCGAAGCAATCGGCCCGATTTCTTTACGCACCCAGTTTTTCAGCTCCAGGCGCAGCGCTTCGTTCGGCTCTTCGCCATTTTTCAGCGTGACATACACATAGATGCCCTGCCCCTTGATGTCATGCGGCACGCCCACTACCGCCGCTTCGGCGACTTTCGGGTGTGCAACCATGGCGCTTTCAATCTCGGCGGTGCCCATACGGTGGCCGGACACGTTCAACACGTCGTCCACACGCCCGGTGATCCACCAATAGCCATCTTCATCGCGACGGGCGCCGTCGCCAGTGAAGTACATGCCACGGAAGGTCTTGAAGTAGGTATCGACGAAACGGTCATGGTCGCCGTACAACGTGCGCGCCTGACCTGGCCACGAATCAAGGATCACCAGGTTGCCTTCGGCGGCGCCCTCGATGATGTTGCCCAGGTTGTCCACCAACGCCGGCACCACGCCGAAGAACGGACGTGCCGCCGAACCTGGTTTGAGCGCGTGAGCGCCCGGCAACGGGCTCATCAGGGTCGCGCCAGTTTCGGTTTGCCACCAGGTGTCGACGATCGGGCAACGGGATTGGCCGACGTTCTTGTAATACCAGTCCCACGCTTCCGGGTTGATCGGCTCACCTACCGAACCGAGCAGGCGCAGGCTGCTGCCGTCAGCCCCTTCGCAGGCGGCGGTGCCGGAGGCCATCATGGCGCGGATCGCGGTTGGCGCGGTGTAGAGGATATTGACCTTGTGCTTGTCGACGATCTTGGCCACCCGGGTAATGTCCGGATAGTTCGGCACGCCTTCGAACAACAGGGTAGTCGCACCGTTGGCCAGTGGGCCGTAGACAATATAAGTGTGGCCGGTGACCCAGCCGACGTCGGCGGTGCACCAGTAGATTTCTCCCGGGCGGTAGTCGAACACGCGCTCGTGGGTCAGTGCTGCGTAGAGCAGATAGCCGCCCGTGGTGTGCTGCACACCCTTCGGCTTACCGGTGGAACCCGAGGTGTAGAGGATGAACAACGCTTCTTCGGCGCCCATCTCTTTCGGCGCACACACGGTGCCCGCTACCTTCATCAGGTCTTCGTACCAGATGTCGCGATGTTGGTTCCACTTGATCGCGCCATTGGTGCGCTTGCACACAATGACCTTCTGGATACTGCTGGTTTCCGGGTTGGTCAGGGCGTCGTCGACATTGGCCTTCAGAGGAATCTTCTTACCCGCGCGAATGCCTTCGTCAGCAGTAATCACCACCTTCGACTTACAGTCGATGATGCGACCGGCCAAGGCTTCAGGGGAGAAACCGCCGAACACCACGGAATGAATCGCACCGATGCGGGTACAAGCCAGCATGGCGACCACGGCTTCGGGGATCATCGGCATATAGATAGTCACCACGTCGCCGCGATGCACATCCTGGCCGCGCAGGGCGTTGGCGAACTTGCAGACTTCTTCATGCAGCTCGCGGTAGGTGATGGTGCGGCTTTCGGAAGGGTCATCGCCTTCCCAGATGATGGCCGCTTGGTCGCCACGCTCGGCGAGGTGACGATCCAGGCAGTTGTAGGAAACGTTCAGGGTGCCATCGGCAAACCATTTGATGTCGACATGGTGGTCGTCGAAAGAGGTCTGCTTCACCGCGGTGAAAGGCTTGACCCAGTCAAGGCGCTTGGCTTGTTCGCGCCAGAAGCCATCGGGGTTGACCACCGACTGCTGGTACATGGCCTTGTAGGTCGCCTCGTCGGTCAGCGTGTTGGCTGCTACTTCGGGGCGAACGGGGTACAGGGAAGCCGCACTCATCTTTCTTACCTCGGTGACAATAGTTGTTTTTGTAGGCCCCGTTGTAGCCGGGGCGCCCCCATAGAACCATTCGACGATGGTAGTAACAAGCCCCTACAAACTGCCCTGCTTTGTCCGTATCTCCCTCTGGCCCACGGCCTGCGGGGCTTTGCCAGTGCATGAAAAAACCTTTACCACGGGATTGTTACAAAAACCGCCAATAGTGTTTATCAAAAGCACGGGTATATGAATATAACCCTCAAGCCTAAAATCACTTCCGCCAACAAGGCACTGTGATTAACAACGCAACAGCCCCCACGAAGGCAACGTTAATCCGAACTTTCCAATCCTAAGTTACACACGCGGCCTCACAAGGGCCCCGTGACCCCACTCGACCTAAATAAGGTAAATAGAGAAATGAAAGCTTTAGTAGTTATGGCCCTCAGCAGCTTGTGCGCCACCGCCGCCCTGGCCGATGAGGCCCCGACTGAGCTTGCGGGCAAGAACATCCCCGTTGTTGAGGAATACACTTACAGCACCCATCTGGACGTCGCCAAAGTACTGTCCATGAGTGAAATTCCGGAAGTTTGCCAAGTTGTACCGGTACAAATGGAATATGAAGACTCACAAGGTCAGCGGCATATTCTGAAGTATCAGGTGATGGGCAATGGTTGTTCCAACGGCTAATAATTTCTCAAGTTCGATTTAAACCCGGATCTTGGTCGCCGCAAGAAATCGTTCTTGCGGCCAAGAACCAACCTCTAGCCCACCCTCGATCCAATGTGGGAGCTGGCTTGCCTGCGATGGCGATTTCAGCCTTACACACCTTCAAATAACCCTCCACATCCCCACCTCCACCAGCCCTACAAAAACTCTCCCACCGCCCGTCAAAAACTTCCACCCCCAGCAAAGCCTTATAAACCCGCCCCTTGACCGAAAACCACGCCATTTTGGCGCGCCATCGTGACCATCCGCCGCAACACAAACCCGAATTTTTCCCTATAATGCGCGGGTAAATCGGGCCTGCAATATCCCTTTACACTGGGATGAAGAGCCAGACCTGAGGCCCCGCTGGAGCATGCACCTGTCGCTCCGCCCCTCAGCCTCAAGCAGACCACCCGTTACCCAATTCCGTTTAATGCCTGCGCGAGCTGTTGCAACAAACGATTCCTTAAGATCCACCGCGGCCTCAGGGCCGTGTGAACACCCAACCATCCGGTTTCACACGGGCACCTTTGAGCCCTCACGCAGGAGACGACACGTCATGCTGAGCTGGGACGAATTCGACAAAGAAGAAGAAGGCGAAGTAGCTGCCAAAGGCGCCAACGCCGGCCACGCCACCGAAGCCAACATGGACCGCCTCGACGGTGCCGGCGCTGCGGCTGCCGTCGAAGCCCGCGCCGTCACCGCCAATGACTCCGCCGCCATCGTGCGCGCCAAGGCCGCCCTCGACAAACTCGACATCGCCGAAGGCCTCGCCGAGCTGGAAGGCGCCTCCGCCCGCGTCGCCGTTGATGAAAAGCGCATGATCAACTGCCGCGCCGACCTCAACCAACTCGTGCCGTTCAAGTACGACTGGGCCTGGCAGAAGTACCTCGATGGCTGCGCCAACCACTGGATGCCGCAAGAGGTCAACATGACCGCCGACATCGCCCTGTGGAAAAACCCCGAAGGCCTGACCGACGACGAACGCCGCATCGTCATGCGCAACTTGGGCTTCTTCTCCACCGCCGATTCGCTGGTCGCCAACAACCTGGTGCTGGCCGTGTACCGCCTGATCACCAACCCGGAGTGCCGCCAGTACATCCTGCGCCAGGCTTTCGAAGAGGCGATCCACACCCACGCCTACCAGTACTGCATCGAATCGTTGGCCATGGATGAAGGCGAGATCTTCAACATGTACCACGAGATCCCATCGGTCGCTAAAAAAGCGGCGTGGGGCCTGAAGTACACCCGCTCGATCTCCGATCCGAAGTTCGAAACCGGCACCGTCGAGACCGACAAAGAACTGCTGCGCAACCTGGTCGCCTACTACTGCGTCCTGGAAGGCATCTTCTTCTACTGCGGCTTCACCCAGATCCTGTCCATGGGCCGTCGCAACAAAATGACCGGCGTGGCCGAGCAGTTCCAATACATCCTGCGCGACGAGTCGATGCACCTGAACTTCGGTATCGACGTGATCAACCAGATCAAGATCGAAAACCCACACCTGTGGGATGCCGAGATGAAGGAAGAAGCGACCCAGATGATCCTGCAAGGGACTCAGCTGGAGATCGAATACGCGCGTGACACCATGCCGCGCGGCGTACTCGGCATGAACGCGGCGATGATGGAGGACTACCTCAAGTTCATCGCTAACCGTCGCCTGTCGCAGATTGGCTTGAAGGAAGAGTACCCAGGGACGACTAACCCGTTCCCGTGGATGAGCGAGATCATGGACTTGAAGAAAGAGAAGAACTTCTTCGAGACCCGCGTGATCGAGTACCAGACTGGCGGCGCGTTGAGCTGGGATTGATTCCCAAGCCAAGCAACATGAATAAGCCCTGACTCGTTCAGGGCTTTTTTATACACGGTGATTTACCATTTATTGAAGCGCATGGCATCAAGCACCTCGCCCAGAAGGGTTCGGATCGCACCAGCAATGCTGTAGCCTTGTGCCCCAATTGCCATCAGCGTTGTCATCGGTCGACTGACAGGGAGGCTTTCACCGCTGGTCTTTACTCGAAAATCAAAAGATTGATACCGGAGTAAACGGCCGCTGTCACCGCTGATGCTTCAACAGAATGATTAGATAGGACCGAGGCCAACCCGTGAACCCAGACATGCTCGAAGCCGGCCCCGCTGACGCCAAAGTACTTTCCGTCTTTGACTTCGACGGCACCCTGACCCACCACGACAGTTTCGTGCCGTTCCTCAAGTTTGCCTTTGGCCCTGGCGAGTTCTATGGCCGGATGGTGAAGCTGGCGGTGCCTGGGTTGCGTTTTCTGGTGCGGCAGATCAGCCGGGATGAGTTGAAGGCGCAGTTGATCCGCACCTTTATGACCGGGGTAGAGAAAGCCTGGGTTCAACAGCAGGCTGAGGTGTATTGCCAGCGTTATTGGAACAAGCTGATGCGTCCCACTGGCTTGCAGTCGGTGGCGGATGAGGTGAAGTCCGGGGCCGTGGTGACGCTGTGTTCGGCGTCGCCAGCGTTGGTGTTGCAGCCGTTTGCGAATCGGCTGGGGATCAAGTTGATCGGCACTGAGCTTGAGGTGGTCGACGGGGTGTTGACCGGCAAGCTGACTGGAAATAATTGCCGGTGTGAGAACAAGGTGCTGCGGCTTGAGGCGGTGTATGGGGACCTGGGGGAGTATCGGCTGCGGGCCTGGGGCGATACGCGTGGGGATCGGGAGTTGTTGGCGGCGGCGCAGGATGCGCATTTTCGGCATTTTCATGCGAAGAAGAAGCGGGTTCGGTTGCAGCGGTGATGCGGGTGGGGTTGGCAGATACTCGCTAGGTGCCTATCCAGTTTTCCACAATCAAGCCATTTACGCGCTTGAACTCACCTTCATTGTTAGTCACCAACACCAAGCCTGAGCTTCTAGCGTGCCCGGCAATGTGTAGGTCATTGACGCCAATAGGCGTGCCCTTTTTCTCCAGGTCTGAACGGATCGAGCCGTAGTGAAAAGCCGCCTTGTCGTCGTAGCTAAGGACATCGAGCCGGGAAGAGAAGTCTTCCACGGCTCGCGTGTTTTTTTCTACAAGCTGACTCTTTTCTGCGCCATGCATCAGCTCTGCGAGGGTGATTGAAGAGATCACCATACGCCCTACGTTGGCGTTGAATTTCTCCAGTATCTCGATCGGCCGACGCTTGATGATGTAGATCACGATGTTGGTATCAAGCATGTACTTAATCATCAAAGGACTCTCGTTCTTGCTGAGTTTGATCGGCACGCTCCTCCATAAAATCCTCAGATACCGATTCACTGGCAAGAAAAAAGCTGTCCCAAGTGTTTTCTACGGGCGAAATGATCAGCTCTCTCCCTACAGCACGGACCTCGACAGTTTTTACTCCCGCAGGAAAACGCATGTCGGCAGGGATGCGGATATTTTGCGTCCGATTGTTAGTAAAGATGGTTCCAGAAGACATAGAGAACACCTCTCTGGGTAGGGAAAGACCAGGAAGAATGATAGTTCGAGGATGCTCTATTGCATAGCTCTATGGCAACCATCCGACGAATGTCTATTCTTAGCGCACTAGCATGGGGTACTAGGGGTCAATCATCCAATTCCCCCCTCCTGATAGCTGCTTGTTGCTTCCTGAGATCAGGAAAACGCTAATGCGTTCTGACATTCGCTAACAAATCGGCTATTCGCGTTGAAAACGATAACGGTCCGTAGAGAGGAGATATGAGGTTGTGGGCTCGACAGGGAAACCGAGTCGATTCCTTCGCAGCCTCGCTAAAGCTCGACAGCTCCCACATTTGATCTTCGCCAACCCCAGACCTGTGTTTGGCAGGAGGTCTATGCCGTGGCTTTGAGGTCTACGCCCAGCGCAGTGGCGAAGGCTTTTACCATTGGGCTGCGCGGGGCGTTGTGGCGCAGGATGAGGTTGAAGGCGGTGCTGAGGTGAACCTGTTCCGGGCACAGTGCGCGTAAGCGCCCTTCCCTTACCAAGGGCGTGGCGTAGTGCTCCGGCAGGAAACCGAGGAAGCGACCGGTGAGGATAAGGATCGCGACGGCCTCGACTTGCGACGCCGAGGCGGACTGGCTGTCGTAGGTGACGAAGTTGGCTTTGTCGCGATGGATCGCATAGCGATGGTTGACCACTTCGTACTGGCGCAACACTTCTGGCGTGACGTCACTCGCGTTGAAGAGTGGGTGACCTACAGCGCAGTAGGCGTGGGCCTTTTCTTCGTACAGCGGGAAGTAGTCGAATTCCTCTCGGCGTTGGTACACCGGCACGACGCCGACAATCAGCCGCCCTTCCACCACGCCACGTTCAACTTCATCTAATTGCGAGGCATGTAGGCGCAATCTAATCTTTGGCGATTCGTTATGTAATTTCCCCAGCGCGGTAATCAGAGGGGAATTAACGTCGGACACAGTGTTATCAATAACGCCGACACTAAGGTCGCCAATAAGCTCGTTTTGCGCCGAACTAAGCTTGTCGCGGAAACTGTCCACCGAGGTAAATAACTCGATGGAAGCTTGATACACCAGCTTGCCTTCTTCGGTCAGCCCAAACCCTTCCCTACCCCTTGTGCACAGGCGCATGCCGATACGGATTTCCAGGTCGGAGATTTGTTTGCTGATGGCCGCCAGGCCCACGTTCAGCTCATTTTGCGCAGCGCTGAAGCCTCCTGCTTCGACCACGGCCATGAACACGCGCAGCAATTTAAAGTCCAGCCCGCTCAGTTGCAGGGGCGGTCGTGTGCCGGGTTTTGGCGGTATGTTTCCAGAAGTGGAAAGTGGGGTTTCCATAATACGCGTTGACCTCAAGTGCCATATTCAACAGGCTTCAACCCAATCCTTGAACATAGCCAGGCGGCGATAATGAACATAAACATCCGCCCTTGGCAACCTTGAATACGGCGCGTCAGACGCTGGTTCAGTCTAGTTGAAAACTTATTTTTACTGCCTCCGACTCTTCTAAAAACAAGCGTGAGGAATACCCATGCCCCAGCCCACCGACCGCCTTTGGGGCGCTCGTTTCAAGACCGGTCCGTCTGCTGCATTGGCCGCGCTGTCCCGTTGCCCTGAGCGCTATTTTCGCCTGACACCCTACGACCTGGCCGGCTCTCGGGCCCATGCCCGTGAGTTGCAGCGCGCTGGTTTGCTGGATGAATCGGAGGCCCTGCGCACGCTGGAAGCCCTGGACGAGATCGGTGCGGACTTCGCTGCCGGCCACCTGCATCCGACACTGGATGATGAGGACGTGCACACCTTCATCGAACGCGTATTGACCGAGCGTCTCGGCGCCTTGGGCGGCAAGCTGCGCGCCGGGCGTTCGCGTAATGATCAGACAGCCAATGATCTGCGTCTTTTCCTGCGGGACCACGCACGCACCATCACCACCGAGGTGTTGGGTCTGCAACAGGCGTTGGTGGAGCAGGCGGAGCAACACGTGGAGAGCATCTGTCCAGGTTTCACACACTTGCAGCAAGCCCAACCGATTGTGTTTGCCCACCACTTGCTGGCGCATGCCCAATCGATGTTGCGGGATGTTCAGCGCCTCGTGGATTGGGATGCGCGTACGGCGTTGTCGCCGTTGGGTGCAGCCGCGATGGCAGGTTCCGCGATTGCGCGTCAGCCAGAGCACTCAGCCAAGGAAATGGGCTACGCCGGGCCGTGCGAAAACTCCATCGACGCCGTCGCCAGCCGTGACCATGTGGCGGAGTTCCTGTTTGTGGCGGGCATGCTCGGGGTGAATATCTCGCGTCTGTCCGAAGAGTTTTGCCTGTGGTCCTCACGCCAGTTTCGCTGGGTGGTGTTGGACGATGCCTACGCCACCGGTAGCTCTATCATGCCGCAGAAGAAGAACCCGGATATTGCCGAATTGGCGCGGGGTAAGGCTGGGCGGTTGATTGGCAACCTGACGGGGTTGATGTCCACGCTCAAGTCGTTGCCGCTGTCATACAACCGCGATTTGAGTGAGGACAAGCATAGCGTGCTAGACAGCGTGGACACCCTGCTGCTGGTGCTGCCGGCGATGGCCGGGATGGTGGCGACCATGAAGGTGCAGGTGGAAGAGCTGCGGCGTCAGGCGCCGATGGGCTTTACCTTGGCGACTGAGGTGGCGGATTGGTTGGCGACCCGTGGTGTGCCATTCAAGGAAGCTCATGAGATTACCGGCGCCTTGGTGCAGGCCTGTGAGAAGCATGAGATTGAGTTGTGGGAAGCCTCGCCGGCGATGTTGGCGGAGGTGGATGCACGGTTGCTGCCTGAGGTGCGCGACTGCCTGACCCTGGAAGCGGCGATTGCGGCGCGCAGTGGGTGGGGGGGGACGGCGCCGGAACGGGTTCGGGAGCAGATTGGGCGGCTGAAAACAGCATTGGCGGCTCAGCAGGAATGGACAGAGAGTTACCAGGGATTTCGGATTTAAGCCTGTGGGTGATGGGGTGTTGGGTAAGGCGCTTTCGCAGGCAAGCCAGCTCCCACATTTGATCGGGTTTCAACAGGTAGACCGAGTACAGCGGTAGTCGATTTTTTGGAGATTCACCATGAACCAAACCCCGGCAGAGCGCCTGGAAGCCGAGCGCAAGTTGTCCGAGAACCAGTTCGATATCACGCAGTACGAGCATGTGCCGCGTCGCTATTACGGGCGAATGTTTTTTGCCACCTTGATAGTGATTGCCCTGGCCGCGCTGTTGCGTGCATTCGCCAATGGTCAGATCGAATGGTCCTACATCGGTCAGTTCCTTACGTCTGAGGCCATTCTCTGGGGCTTGGTGAACACCATCGTCATGTCGATCCTGGCCATGGCATTGGGCGTGGTGATCGGGGTGATCACGGCGATCATGCGCATGTCGGCCAATCCGATCCTGCGGTATGTGGCCATTACCTACACTTGGCTGTTCCGTGGTACGCCGCTGATCCTACAACTGCTACTGTGGTTCAACCTGGCGTTGATCTTCCCGGTGATCGCGATTCCAGGCCTGTTCAGCATCGACACCGTCGACCTGATGACTCCGTTCGTGGCCGCCCTGCTCGGCCTTAGCATCAACCAGGGCGCGTATACCGCTGAGGTGGTGCGCGCCGGCTTGCTGTCGGTGGACACCGGCCAGTATGAAGCCGCCAAATCCATCGGCATGCCGAGCCTGCAAGCGCTGCGTAGGGTGATTCTGCCGCAGGCGATGCGCATGATCATTCCGCCCGTAGGCAATGAGTTCATCAGCATGGTGAAAATGACCAGCCTGGCCAGCGTGATCCAGTACTCGGAGCTGCTGCACAACGCACAAAACATCTACTACGCCAACGCCCGGGTCATGGAGCTGCTGATTGTGGCCGGTATCTGGTACCTGGCGGTGGTGACTGTTCTTTCATTTGGTCAAAGCCGCCTCGAGCGTCGTTTTGCCCGCGGCGCCGGCAAGCGTTCGTAAGCCTGGGTTGAGGAGATTTGCCCCATGAGAAGCATCGTCAAGGCCGTCAACTTGAACAAGTACTACGACCAGTATCACGCGCTGCGCGACATCAATATCGAGGTCGAACAAGGTGAAGTGATGTGCATCATCGGCCCGTCTGGCTCCGGTAAAAGCACGCTGCTGCGTTGCGTCAACCAACTGGAAAAAATCGACAAGGGCGGCCTGTGGGTCGACGGAGAACTGGTGGGCTACCGGGTGATCGGCAACAAGCTGCACGAGATGAACGAATCGCAGATCGCCCGCCAGCGCCTGGCTACCGGCATGGTGTTCCAACGCTTCAATTTGTTCCCGCATATGACCGTATTGCAGAACATCATCGAAGGACCGTGCCAGGTGCTCAAGCGCTCGCCCAAGGAGGCCATCGAAGATGCGCTGGAACTGCTGGCCCGCGTCGGCCTGGCAGACAAGCGCAATGCCTACCCGGTGGAATTGTCCGGCGGACAACAACAGCGTGTGGCGATTGCCCGAGCGTTGGCGATGCGCCCCAAGTTGATGCTGTTTGACGAACCCACGTCAGCCCTCGACCCGGAGCTGGTAGGCGAAGTGCTGTCGGTGATGCGTGATTTGGCCACCACCGGCATGACCATGATCGTGGTCACCCATGAATTGGGCTTTGCCCGCGAAGTCTCAAACCGCATGGTGTTTATGGATGCCGGCCAGATTGTGGAAGCCGGCAGCCCCGAAGAAATTCTAATAAGCCCACAAAACCCGCGTACCCAAAGCTTTATTTCTGCCGTTCGCACTTAACTAAAAAACAAACGAGAACGCCCCTATGAAAAAATTGTTTATCCCAACGTTGCTCGCAGGCCTGATGGCCTCCACTGCAGTTTTCGCGGCATTGCCGGCGGCAATCAAGGACAAGGGTGAGATCAGCGCGGCCATCGTGCCGAATTATCCGCCGATGGATTTCAAGGACACCGCTACCAATAAGCTCACCGGCCTGGATTTCGACCTGGGCAACGCCCTGGCCGAACGCCTGGGCGTGAAGATCAAGTGGCAGGAAACCGGCTTCGAACAGATGCTCAGCGGCCTGACCACCAAGCGCGTAGACATCGTGCTGTCAGGCATGACCGACACTGCCGAACGCCAGAAAGCAGTGACCTTCATCGACTACTTCACCAGCGGCCCGCAGCTGTACACCCTGGCCAAACGTGAAGACCTCAAGGAATTGACCGATCTGTGCGGTAAAAAAGTCGGCACCAGCCGCCGTACCACCTGGCCGTCGGAAATTGCCGCATGGAGCAAGGAACACTGCGAAGCGGCGGGTAAGCCGGCCATCGTGGTGATTGGCACCGAAGGCTCGGCGGATGCGCGGGCGCAGTTGCAGCAAAACCGCCTGGATGCGGCGATGCAAGGCAGCGAGACCATTCCGTACCTGATGTCGCTGGATAAGGGTAAATACAAACCGGTGGGCCTGGCGATTTCCAAGCAGTTCACAGGGCTTGGAATTGAGAAGAGCAACACTGAGCTGGTCGCGGCGATCAGTGAAGCGCTGCAAGGCATGATTGATGATGGAACGTACGGCAAGATCCTGAAGAAGTGGGATCTTGAGCAAGGTGCTGTCGAGAAGATCACCATCAACTCCGGCCAGTAAGTCGATCCAAGTGTGGGAGCTGGCTTGCCTGCGATGGCGGCAGGTCAGCTTGCATAATCAATGCCTGAACCACCGCTATCGCAGGCAAGCCAGCTCCCACATTTGATCCGTGTTCACATTTGATGTGTGTTGTCTTGAGAAAATAACAAGGACACTTGCCCCTACCGTGGCCACCTACTCCCTGGTAATCCGCCGCCTGATGATCTGCTCGGTGACCATCGTGGTCAGCCGCGCCATGACCAGCCCTTTGCTAGCCTTGCTACTCAGCACGCGCTTGGGTCTCAACCAGCAGGACATCGGCTTGCTGATGGGTATCGCCGTGTTTATCGCCACGTTGCTGGGCCTGTACGGCGGTTACATCATCGACCGTCTGGAAAAGCGCAAGCTGTTGATCCTGGCCATGCTCTCCAGCTCCATCGGTTTTCTGTTGCTGACGTTTGCCAGCAATCTCTACCTCACCACCTTGACCCTAGTGATCACCGAAGCCGCGTCGGCACTGTTCCTGATCGGCTCCAAGGCCATCATCAGCGAAAACCTGCCGGTGGGTGACCGCGCCAAGGTGTTTTCCCTACGTTACACCCTGACCAACGTTGGCTACGCCACCGGCCCGATGCTCGGCGTGGTAATTGCCGGTCACATGCAGCTGGCACCGTTCCTGATTGCCAGTGCCATTGCGTTCGGCAGCCTGTTCCTGATGATCGGCATCCCGCCGACCCAACGGGATGACAGCAACAAGCCCCTGAGTTTTATCACTACGCTGCGCACTTTGCGCAGCGATCGCACGCTGATCCTGTTCACCAGCGGTAGTCTGTTGAGCACCATTGTCCACGGGCGTTATACGCTTTATCTGTCGCAGTTTTTGCTGGTGGCCTACAAGCCCGCCGAGGCGCTGAAAATTTTGTCTGCCGTGCTGGCATGCAATGCCATCACGGTGATCCTGATGCAGTACCAGATCGGCCGTTTTCTAAAGCGAGAGCAACTGCGCTACTGGATTGTGCTGGGCACCTTGCTGTTTATCTGCGGCTTGATCGGCTTCAGCCTGGCAGACAGCCTGCTCACTTGGTGCCTGGCGATGTTCGTGTTCACCCTGGGCGAGATGATCATCTACCCGTCGGAATTTCTGTTTATCGACACCATCGCCCCCGATGCGCTACGCGGCAGTTACTACGGCGCGCAGAACCTGGCAGCGTTTGGCGGAGCAATGAGCCCGGTAATCTGTGGGTATCTGCTGATCAATGCAGCGCCGACCAGCATGTTCTACGCCCTCGGCGCACTGACAGCCATCGGTGGCAGCTTGTGCTTCTTGAGCGGGCGGCGAGTTGCAGGTTCTTGCTGATATTTGCGTAAGATCCGGCTATTAATAGCCAAACTTCTCACGGACCCGAGCCCCATGAAATTCGACACGGCCTACAGCCTGAGTCTCGACGACAAGCTGTCGATCTACGACGTACGAGACCTGAATTTCGACGAGACCACCGGCTTCGATTCCGACAAGGACAGCTTCCTGTGCCCTAACGACGAATGCCGTCGAGCATTCGATACGGGTAATTCGCTGAGCACTTTCAACGCGAAAAACGTCAACTATCAGCGCACGCCACACTTCAAAAACAAAACCAATACCCGGCATATCGACGGCTGCCGCTATGCCAGCACCCACAAGGCGTCGGTTGGAGAAAATGACGATGAGCGGGAGGAGAATTTCCCGTCGGAATTTGTACTGACGCGGCGTCAGTACGAACGTAAAAAACCGCTGGCGGGCATTGACGGAAGTGTCCCTCACGATCCAACGAAGGCCCCCTCAACTGGGGCCAGCTCCTCTGACAGCGCAAGCGACACAACCCCGGACAAAACCAGCGTTTTCGCCCACCCAGTGGAATGCTACGTATCGAATATCGACGACAAGGACAAACTCAAGTCCATGCCTTTGAAAATCGGCGAGCACACGGCGACCTATTGGACGTTTTTCAAGAGAATCGAATACCTGCAAGACAACAAGGGCCTGATCTACTGGGGCAAAATCAAAGAGATCAAGGACTACACCAACAGCTTTCGCATCGACTTCGAAAAGAAAGTATGGCTCGACAAAAAGCCTTACTCGGTCAATGTGTACCTAAGCAAAAAGCTCATCGAGAACTACCGCAAGCGCAAGGCGTTTCTGGAACAGATCAAGGCAGCAGTGGACAGCGAGCGAGCGTTGTATTGCTTTTTCTACGGGGTGACACCGGCGCTGAAACAGGTGCCCAGCAAAAAGAACCCCGAGCAGACGTTCGGGGTGTTCAGCGCGAACATAGAGAACTTGGATCATCTGATCATCAGGGAGGCGTCCGGATTGGAATAGGGGCTGTATAGGTATCCAGTCGATGAACGGCACAAACAACTGTACAAAAAACCAGTATAGTTTGCCCTCACCGTCAAATTCTGGAGAAACCCCATGTCCTCTTTGGCACTGAGCTCTTTCGTAGAACAGCAGATCGTACTGCACCAATTCACCACCCAGCACAGCGTGCAAGCCCGTGCCATGCTGGGCTGGAGCCAGGAAAAACTGGCTCTCCTGGCGGGTGTGACAGTGCAAGCGCTTCAACAGTTTGAAAACCAGGGCGACGCGGGTGATGACACCCGACTGGCACTGGCCTTCCGACTGGAGGCCGAAGGGCTGGTGTTTTTCCCGGGGTTTGCGCCGGGGTGGGGAATGAGTGTGCGCCAATACGACACAGCAACTGCCGAACCCGCTGCACGCTATGGATTGGCGAGCGCATGAGGCGTTGAAAGCTTGGGTTTGATGACGGCCTGGGTACCCTGTTCATAGCCATACGCCACCGCCAGCAGTTGAGCTTCAGAGCCACCCGTGCCGAAGAAGTAGGCACTGGTCGGCAGGCCGTCCTCGGTGATTCCGGACGGCACCGTGATCCCCGGGTAGCCGGCAGCGGCAACGCCAAAGTAACTGTTGGTGTCGAAGTCCGACACGATGGCGTCCAGCTTATGCTCTTTGATGGGGTCATCGACCGTACCGCGAAAATCCCGGATAAGCTCGTCCCATTGCGTTTGGCTTTGTTCTGCCGTGAGGGTGGAAGCGTCGATTTCCTTGAGGACCGGTTGATGCTCTGTTTCCGTCCCATCACGCTTTTCGTTGAACTCGATCAGTTCTTTAACCGACTTGACCGGCAATCCCTGACGATTGCCCAAATAGCCATTCAGTTCTTCCTTCACATCGGAAAGCAGCAATTCGTCGTAGCGTGAAGCGTCTGCCAGACGCATGTTGAACGGAACCAGAACCGCGCCTTGCTTGCGCAGTACCTCCAGTGTCTTGTTGAACTGCTCGCTGTTATCGACCGGCAGGGTTTCACCATCCTTGGAAAAGCTCGTGGGGTAACCGATACGCTTGCCCTTCAAGGCCCCTGGCACCAGCAATTTGGTGTAATCCACAGCCCCTGCACTGGTGGGCGCCTGAGGGTCGTAGCCTGCCATGGCGTTGAGCATCAGCGCGGCATCAAATACCGTGCGGGCCATCGGGCCGGGAGTGTCTTGCCTCTGGCTGGCGGGGATGATGCCATCGCGATTCAATAAACCAACACTAGGCTTGAGCCCGACCACACCATTGAATGCCGCTGGCACGATGATTGATCCGTTGGTCTCTGTCCCCACCGCCAAGGGCGCCAGCCCTGCTGCGACCGCCGCAGCCGAACCGGAGCTCGAACCTCCGACTTCCGCATTCGGATCATGGGGATTGCGTGTTTGCCCACCTCGGCGGCTATAGCCATCGGGACCGCCACGAAAGCCGGCCATTTCAGTCAGATTGGTGGTCCCCAGAACCACCGCACCCTGGTCGATCAGGCGTTGGATGATGGAGGCATTCTTGCTGGCGGGAGCCCCAACCAGACCGAATGCCCCTGCACTGGCTTGCATCCCTTCGACTTCCACGATGTCCTTGACCAAAATGGGAATGCCATGCAGCGGCCCCCGTACTTTGCCGCTGGCGCGCTCGCGATCCAGCTCGCGGGCCGCTTCCAGAGCCTTGGGATTGAGTTCAATCACCGAATTCAACGCAGGGTCCAACGTGCGGATGCGCGCCTGCAGGTAACTGACCAGATCCGCAGAGGTGAAGCCCCCTGGCCTGGCCATTTGCTCGCTCAGTTGCTGGACTGTGGCGTACTCCATTCCAGCTGGAACAGCGTTCGAACCTGTCCTCGGCCTATGTGCTGATTTAACCGACGCGGCGTAATGAACAAACACACTCACAGCATGACCAATTCCAAACATGAAACACCTCCTGGGAAGGGTAAGAAATGACGACGAATCAGCGTTGATCCGTACGCCATTCTAAAAACCGCCCCTCCTTCCCAGCAGCAAGCTCCAGCCCGTTCAAAGCGTAAGACTATTCAACGCCAGAGGTAGTTTTCCCTGCGCCGGCAGCGAGGCAAGCAACGTTATTCCTGTAGCTCTGCACCAATGCCCTCAGCGAATCCCGCGACCAGCGCGAGCCATAGAAATATAGCCTGCCGCCCCCTTCGAGCGGCTCTTCAAGGCGTGGATAACCACTCCAGCAAGCGGCATGAAAAGCCGTGCCGTGGCTGTCAGACACCAGCGCGTCGAGACGATAGGTCAACGCGTGGTCGTCGATTTCATTACGGGTGTGCAAGGAAAATTGAACGGCGTCATCCGTGCGTTGTGCGGCCACCGGCACCAGTTGTACGCCCGCCCTGCGCAGGATTTTCAGGGCGTGCATGAACGCTGCGCTGTGTTCAATCGGTTCATGCTCGCCACCACGGACATACCGATTGGCGAAGCCGACACGCCACCCTGGCGACGACTGGACAGTAGTGAACGAGCTGTTGTTCTGCACCAGGGGCACCTCGACCATCACTGGCCCCTCGGGTTCGACCCCACTCAAGGCAATCAGTGATAACGAAGGGTCACGCAGGGGCTTGATGGCAACCCCCGGCGCGTTGTACCCAGGAATGAGCAAGCCGCCTCCTGGGTGTCCGTGGGGGTGGGTATCAACGTCGAAGGCAATACCGCGTGGGCTCGCGCTATCGGTGGGAGGGCTGAGTGATGTCGGGGGCAATGCACAGGACTCTGCGGACGATGGCATCAGCTGACCCGGCCGACAAGGCAACCCCTGCGGCCAAATTTTCCTACACTTGCCTTCCATCAGAGCACCCTCCGGACAATTATGTTCCGGGGATCATCGCACCCTCTTCCTGCCTCTGTCGCAGTGCTGAAACACCCTGAAAACTCCTTTTTCCGATGCCTGTAAGGTCAACTTACGAGCGGCTCTTCAGCACCTTGGGTTTCCACCGCCAACCACCACGCGTGTCCACGCTCGGGCTGGTTCAAGTTGAACGCCTGCCCCATCGCTGGCGTGGTGATCGACACGTTGCGCTCCCAGGCCAGGGCCATGATGCGGTCGAACGGTTCATGCCAGGCATGGAATGCCAGATCAAAAGTGCCATTGTGGATGGGTAGCAGCCAGCGGCCCTTGAGATCGATGTGCGCTTGCAGGGTTTGCTCCGGCTGCATGTGCACATGAGGCCAGTCGACGTTGTAGGCACCGGTTTCCATCAGCGTCAGGTCGAACGGACCGTACTGCTCGCCGATACGCTTGAAGCCTTCGAAATAGCCGGTGTCACCGCTGAAAAAGATTCGCCGCGTACCGTCGATCATGACCCAGGAGCACCACAGCGTCTGGTTGGCATCGAACAGGCCACGCCCGGAAAAGTGTTGCGCAGGCGTGGCAATAAAACGAATGCCATCCACCTCGGTGCCCTGCCACCAATCCAGCTGACGGACTTTGCTGGCGTCTACGCCCCATTTGATCAGGATGTCCCCTACGCCCAATGGCGCCAGGAAGTATCGCGTCTTGTCAGCCAGTTGCACGACAGCCTTATGGTCCAAATGGTCGTAGTGATTGTGGGAAAGAATCACCGCTTCCAAGGGCGGCAGCTCTTCGAGGCTGATAGGAGGCTGGTGGAAACGCTTGGGGCCGGCCCAACTGAACGGTGAGGCCCGCTCGGCAAACACCGGGTCGGTCACCCAGAATTTACCGCGCATTTTCAGCAGTACGGTGGAATGCCCCAGGCGAAACACACTGTGGTCTGGGGCGGCCAACAGTTGCTCGCGGGTCAGCGGCTGTACCGGGATCGCTCCCACCGGACGCGTGCTGCGCGGTTTGTTGAACAGCATGTTCCAGAAGATACGCAACGTCTTGCCAAACCCACCCTGTTGGACAGGGGCGTCGTTGCTGAAGTGTCCTTGGTCCTGCTCGGCAGGCTTGAGCGCCGCTGGCGCTGGGTCGAGTCGGGTTGAAATCGTGGCCATTGCAGAGTGACTCCTGGGGTCCGCTCACTAATTACACTGCACAGTGTAGTTTCTACATTGCAACAAAACCCGGAACAAGTAAACTACCGAGTGTAATTTTCCTTTCAGAGCCGAATGCCATCCATGACTGCCCCTCAGCGCCTCACCGACCGCAAACGCGAAGCCATCGTAGCGGCTGCCATCACCGAATTCCGGGCAAATGGCTTTGAGGTCACCAGCATGGACAAGATCGCCGCTACCGCCGGCGTTTCCAAGCGCACGGTGTACAACCATTTCCCCAGCAAGGAAGAGTTGTTCGCAGAAATCCTCCACCAACTCTGGGCCAGCACCGTTGCCCAACTCGATGTGAGCTACGCCAGCGACCGCCCTTTGCGCGATCAATTGCGCGGGCTGCTGGAAGCCAAGATGAGGATGATGTCGGACGCCAACTTCCTCGACCTGGCCCGTGTCGCCATTGCCGCCACCATCCACTCCCCGGAACGCGCGCAGGACATGGTCAACCGTCTTAGCGAACGAGAAGAAGGCTTTACCCAGTGGGTGCGCGCTGCCCGGGACGATGGTCGTCTGTCCTGCACCGACCCGGCTTTCGCGGCCCACCAGATCCAGAGCCTGCTCAAGGCCTTTGCATTCTGGCCGCAGATCACCCTCGGCCAACCCATACTCGACGCCGCCGACCAGGCCGGTGTTATCGAATCTGCCATTGACTTGTTCCTGGCAGGTTACGAAATCCACGCCCCTCACCAGCACTGAACCTGTTGCGGGAACGACATTCCAGGTCGCTTTTAGCGTATTCGCCCGCTCCCTTGCACAAATGGCCTGGAAGGACACTGATTATTCCCACGCGAATAACTGACAATATTCACACCCATTATCCGATCAACGGTTCTACCCGCTGACGCTTGCTGCCGTACCTGCAAAAAAGAGCTGAACCAGGACACTATGGAAAACAGACGAGGCAAAGGGCTTTCATTTGCCAGGCGTATCTACAAGCCAAGGATCATCGGCCTGGGTATCGGCTGCATCAGCGTAATGGGTGGGTTGTACCCCTTATCGATGCCCGGCTGGGTCTGGGCTTTGCTGTTGTTCAACGGTTATGCCTGGGCGCATGTGGCGTACCTGCTTTCAACCCGCTCACCCTTTCCCTATCAGGCCGAACAACGCAACCTGCTCTATGACTCGCTGCTCGGTGGCTTCTGGGCCGCAGCCACCCAATTCACGCCACTGACGGCCGTGACCATTCTGTCGATGATGACCATGAACAACGTCGCCGCGGGTGGCAAGCGCTTGTTCCTGCGCGGGCTGGTGGCGCAAGCAGGCGGTATCGCCGTGGCGTGGTGGTTGTTTGGGATCACGTTCAACCCGTACGTCAGCCCCGTCCAGGTCTACACCTGCCTGCCGATGCTGACCCTCTACCCGATGGCCATCGGCATGGTCTGCTACCAGTTGGCGATCAAACTGTCCGAGCACAAACGCACCCTCAGCGCCCTGAGCCGCATCGACAGCCTGACCGGCCTGCTCAACCACGGGTCGTGGAAAGACCTGCTCAACCTCAAGTTCCACAAGTGCCAGCAGCAACAAGGCCAAGCCACCATCGCACTGATCGATATCGATCACTTCAAGCAAATCAACGACACCCACGGGCATATCGTCGGTGACGCGGTGCTACGCCAACTGAGCCAGCTATTGCGCCAGCACCTGCGGGAAAACGACTTGGCCGGACGTTACGGCGGCGATGAGTTCTGTGTGATCCTTCCGCAAATACCCCTGCAAGAAGCGGCGCTGGTGATGGAGCGAATGCGCGAAACCTTCAGTAACTATCGCAACCCGCAGATCCCCGAATTACGCGTGAGCCTGAGCATCGGCCTGGCGGACTTCCAACCCGTCTTCAGCGATGCCGTGATGTGGCTCAACGCTGCGGATCGTGCGCTGTACGCGGCCAAGGACACCGGACGCAACAAGGTCAAGGTCAGCGATTACGTGATCGCTCATTCCGCCTGATTTGTCCTACAACTACTCGTCTGAATCTTCTGCCGCCCCACTGTCGCAATAGCATAATGCCGCCACTGGTCGGCTGCCCAATAATGGTCCTGCTCCCGGGGCGAACTTCTTGGCACGCTGACGACTCTGAAACCGTTGTTCCACCCCCTCTGTCAGCACCAGGAAGCTGGCAATGAGCAAGTCAACCGTAAGGCTCTGTGCCCTACGGGGTCAGGCGCATATACATGGATACCTCATACGCATGCTTGCCCGAGCCCTCCAACATGCTATTCAACGCCCATAAAAAAGCCATCAATACCCTGCAACACACCAATGCCCAGCAAGCCAGCCTGCTGGACGCCATCGAGCGTTCCATGGCAGTCATCGAATTCGACCTGCAAGGCAACGTGCTGCGGGTCAACGATAACTTCCTCAAAACCATGGACTACCGCGCCGAACAGGTCCTGGGCCAGCCCCATCGGATGTTCTGCACACCAGCGTTCGCCCGCAGCGTCGAATACAATCAGCTGTGGACGCAACTGCGCAACGGCCAATTCAAGTCCGGCACCTTTGAGCGGGTGAGCGGCAGCGGGCAGCCGGTGTGGCTGGAGGCCAGTTACAACCCGGTGCGCGATGAAACTGGCACCGTGATCAAAGTGGTGAAGTACGCCATGGACGTCACCCCGCGCCTGCAAGCCGAGAGCGAAGCCAACGCCAAGCTGGAAGCCATCGACCGCGCCATGGCGATGATTGAGTTCAACCTCGACGGCACCATCATCACCGCCAATACGAATTTCCTGCAGCGCATGGGCTACAGCCTGGCGCAGATCCAGGGCAAGCATCACCGCCTGTTCTGCAAACCGGAGTTGGCCAACAGCACGGCATACAGCGAGTTCTGGAAACGTTTGAACCAGGGCGAACTGTTCAACGGTCTGTTCGAACGCATCGATAAACACGGCCAGACGCTGTGGCTGGAAGCCAACTACAACCCGGTGTATGACGCCAGCGGACGCTTGTGCAAAGTGGTCAAGTTCGCCTCGGACGTGACAGCCCGCGTAGAACAACATGCTGCCGATGCGCAAAGCGCGGCACAGGCCTATCACCTGTCCCTGAACACCCAGGACATGGCGGAAAAAGGTGCCGAGGTGATTCAGAAAACCGCCACGGGAATGCGTGAAATTGCCGTGGACATTGATGCCTCCTCGCAACTGATCGCCAAGCTCGGCGAGCGTTCGCAACAGATCACCGCCATCGTCAACACCATTCGCGGCATCGCCGACCAGACCAACCTGCTGGCCCTCAACGCCGCCATCGAAGCCGCGCGCGCCGGTGAGCAAGGCCGGGGTTTCGCCGTGGTGGCCGATGAAGTGCGACAACTGGCGGCACGCACCAGCGGCTCAACGGCAGAGATCTCCAGCATGATCGCCATGATTCAGGAAGAAACCCGCCAAGCCATCGACAGTATGGACGCCACCCGCGACCGTGCAGCCCTGGGCGTGGAGCTGGCCAACCAGGCCGGTACGGTGATCCTGCAGATTCGCGAGGGCACCAGTGAAGCGGTGCAGGCAGTGAGTGCGTTCGCCAATGAGCGCGGTCACAACTGACCCGTTCTTCATGCGCCCGGTCGGGGGCTCGGTCTATAGTGCTGACTGTCTTCACGCTAAGGATTCGAGCCCGCCATGACCCCAGACGAACCAGCAGCCGCCCCCGTCGATCACCTGCGCTTCCACCGAGGCCACGCCCACCTGGCACCCACCTTCGGCAACGACACCTTCGCCCTCAAGGCCGAAGCCTTTGCGCGTTTTTTTGGCACGCCGACCTTTCTCGGTGCGCAAACCGCAATCGTGGTGTTGTGGGTGGTGCTGAACATGACCGGTGTCACCCACTTCGACGTGTACCCGTTCATCCTGCTCAACCTGGCCTTCAGCCTGCAGTCAGCCTATGCAGCACCACTGATCCTGCTGGCCCAGACACGCCAGGCTGCACGGGACAAAGCCCAGTCAGACGCCGACGCGCAGCACCGCGAAGCCCTGGCCATTGCCAACACCGAACGCCAGGCCCAGGCCGCGCAGACCACCAAACAGCTGCTGGAACTGCTGGAACAAAACACTCGGCTGACGGAAATGACTAAGCAACTGACCGAGCGTATCGAAACCCTGACGTGCGAAATGCATGAGCAGTTTGTGCGAAAAACCTAACGCCGCGGCCAGCGTACATGCCGCCCCAACTCATCAAACAACGTCACCACTGAACGCAGCGCCCGGCAATCCGGGCGTGTCAGCAGCCACAGCGCCGTGTCACGTCCCGCCAATACGGGGCCGATAGGTTGCAGGCCATCTTCCAATAGAAAATCCGGCAGCGCCGCAACCCCCAACCCGGCGCGCACCAGTTCGGCAACCGACAACATGCTGTTGCAACGATAACTGGGGCGCACCCCCGGCAACTGTTCGCGGCGCCAGGCCACGGTGGCGTGATCGGGCAGGAAGTCATCCGGCGCAATCCAGGCCAGGTCGGCCAATTCACGGCCTTCGTGCTGGCGCGCATAACCGGTACTGGCACACACCTGATAGGCGACCGTGCCCAGGCAGCGTCCGACCAGATGCTCCGGCGGTGTGCGGGTCAGGCGCAGGGCGATATCCGCGTCACGCCGGCTGAGGTTGGCGAAATCATTGGAGGTGCTCAACTCCAGGGTCAGCGCCGGGTATTCGGGCATGAATTGCGCCAGGGCCGGCAACAACAAGCCTTGCAACACCGAGTCGGTACAGGTCAGGCGCACGGTGCCACTGATCACTTCACCGCCTTGCTCCACGCCGATGCGCGCAGCCTCCAGGGCTTGTTCGGCACGTTCAGCCTGTTGTGCGAGGTTGCTTGCCAGGCTGGTAGGCAAGTAACCGCTGCGGCTTTTCTCGAACAATGTCTGGCCCAAAGCGGCCTCCAACCGCCGCACGGCGCGGAACACCGTGGACACATCCACCCGCAGCAATGCTGCCGCCCGCGCGAGAGTGCCGCCGCGTACCAGAGCGAGGATCAGCGACAGGTCGGGATAATCGATTGAATAGTGCGCGGACGCATTGAGCATATGGGTAAATGCCAATATTGATTGCGTAGACGCCAATCTATAGTGCCCCTCAGGACACCACAAGCCATGGGCCGTACACGATGAAAACTTCCACCCTGCACCTCGCCTTGATCGGCGATTACAACCCCGACGTGATTGCCCACCAGGCCATTCCGCTAGCACTGCAACAGGCGGCCGAAGCCTTGAACCTGAACGTTCATGTGCACTGGCTCGATACGGACTCAATCACACCCGACATAGACCTGCACGCCTTCGACGGCTTCTGGTGCGTACCCGCCAGCCCCTACCGCGACGCCGACGGCGCACTGCGCGCGATTCGCTTTGCCCGCGAGCAAAAGCGCCCTTTCCTCGGCACCTGCGGCGGCTTTCAACACGCCGTGCTGGAATATGCCCGTAATGTACTGGGCTGGGCAGATGCCGAACATGGTGAACTGGCACCTGATGCCCAACGCGCCGTCATCGCCCCCCTGAGCTGTGCCTTGGTGGAAGCGACCGACACCGTGCGCCTGGCACCCTACACTCGCATCGCCGAAGCCTACGGCAGCCTGGAGATCCACGAAGGTTATCGTTGCCGCTATGGCATCAACCCCGAGTTTGCCAACGCGCTGCTGGAAGGCGACCTGATTCCCAGCGGCCATGACAGCGCGGGAGATCTGCGCGCCGTGGAACTGCTGGACCATCCGTTTTTCGTCGCCACCTTGTTCCAGCCGGAACGGGCAGCACTCAAGGGCACTATCCCGCCGCTGGCGCAAGCGTTGCTCCAGGCTTGCCTGGAAGTGTCGCGATGATCGCCAACACCCCTGCCCCACCCTACTACGCGGTGATTTTCAGTTCCCTGCGTACCGAGGGTGATCAAGGCTACGCCCAGGCAGCCGCACGCATGCTGGAACTGGCACACGAGCAACCGGGGTTTCTGGGGGTGGAATCGGCACGGGAAGATGGCCTGGGGATCACCGTGTCTTACTGGAGCAGCGAGGCGGCGATCCTGGCCTGGAAACAGCAGGCTGAACATCGCGCCGTGCGCGAGCAAGGCCGCAGTACCTGGTACTCGGCGTTTCACACACGGGTGTGCAAGGTGGAGCGAGCCTACGCATTTCCAGATTGAGTGTGGGAGCTGGCTTGTCTGCTCCCACACAAGCCCGCACACAGTTTGATCCTCGCATGGCTGAAGGAAGTGGAAAACTAACTGACCAGACTGCGCAACGCACTGATCTGCGGGATCTCCACCCGCCGCATGTACACCCGCAGCGGCTCCGTGATGTTGAGGCGGTCATCGATATTCTGGTCCAACAGCAACTGAATGCGCTCGCGGGACAAGATCATGGTGTGGTCGGCAGCCGGCAGCCAGACAAATTCGGCGGTGGGGATAATGCCGTCATCGGCGACGTCCATGCCGAAGGCATCTTCGCTGAAACGCACGATGTATTGGCCGGTCTTGCGGTTCAGGCCGACAAAACCGTGGAGTTGGTCGGCGGCCTGGCAGATAAGCTCGGAGGTGATGCGCATGGTAAACCTCACTGAAAAGTCCCATTGGGACTGGAAAGATGGTTTACACGCGTGGCACAAACTGCTGCCCTCTAATGGGGCAGCTTGGGCCAAGAGTACTGCAACGCCACACAAAAAAACCCAAAAATCAGCTCGTGCGCACGTTAATGTCGGTTTGGTGATAGCGCCTTTCGCAATCAATTGTTAAAAAGGACACCTTCTCAAAGTTACCTCCACGAAAGGACTTCGCATATGCCTGTCACGTTTTCCAAGAGTGCCTTGCTGCTCGCTCTGATGCTGGGCCTTGGCCAGGCACAGGCTGCCGATCCGATCAGCCCGGCTGAATTGGCAACAAACGAAGGCATTCCGTACCCGGCTGTCATCGCCCACCGTGGCGCTTCCTATGACGCCCCTGAGTCCACCGCTGCCGCTTACAAAGTCGCACGCGACCTGGGCGCCGACTACCTGGAAATGGACCTGCAGCGTAGCAAGGACGGCGTGCTGTTCGCCCTGCACGACAACAACCTGCAACGCACCACCGACGTGGCCACCAAATTCCCAGACCGCAAGGATGCCCCGGCCAACGAATTCACCTGGGCCGAGTTGCGCACCCTGGACGCCGGCAGCTGGTTCAACGCCGCCTACCCGGATCGCGCCCGTCCAGGTTTCGTCGGCCTGAAAATCCAGAGCCTGGACGACATCATCAAAATCGCCGAAGGCAACCCGCAGCACAAACCCGGCCTGTACATCGAGACCAAGGAGCCCAAGCAATTTCCGGGTATCGAAGCCGACCTGAAGAACAAGCTGCTGGACAAAGGCTGGCTGAGCTCCGCCGGTTCCAAACTGGGCAAGAGCAACACGGGCGTCGGCCAGGGCAAAGGCCGCGTGGTACTGCAGACGTTTGAAAAAGACAGCTTGAAAGAGTTGCAGAAAGAAATGCCCAACACCCCGAAAATCCTGTTGTTGTGGGTGGGTGCCGGCAGTATCGAGCCAAAATCCACACAGACGTTCGCTGAGTCTGGCGAACCGACCAAGGCCGCTTACTACGCCAAGCAAGAGCCGAAAGACGCTGCCGAATTCGAAAAATGGGTCGACGAAGCCAAGAGCCTCGGCGCCATCGGCACCGGCCCGTCGGCTGAGCTGACCAACCACGGCGACCAGAGCTACACGGACCTGGTCAAGCCTGAGATGAACAAGCTGACCCACGACAAGGGCCTGCTGGTGCACGTCTACACAGTGGATGAACCGGTGGACTTCAAGAAAGTCATGGACGCTGGCGTCGACGGTATCTTCACCAATCGCGCCGCTGAGCTGTTGAAGTTCTACAATCGCTTCCCGTCGTCGAACGTGCAGCAATTGCTGACGGACCACGGCTACTGAGTCAATCTGCCATTAAGGGTGAGTTAAGTTGCGCCGGTTAATCTGGCGCCACTTAAACAGCTCAACCCAGAAGGACATCGACCATGAAGACCCTGAACGCTCTGTTCGCCGCCACCGCCCTGACCCTGACTGCCGGCCTGGCTCAAGCCGACGTGCGCCCGGACCAGATTCCGAGCCTGCTCAAGTCCGGCGAAGTGATGGCATTCGAGAAACTCAACGCTGCCGCCCTGGCCAAACACCCTGGCGCGACCATCACCGACACCGAGCTGGATCACAAGAACGGCGTGCTGGTGTACGAAGTCGACGTGACCGATACCACCGGCAAGAAGTTTGACGTCAAGCTCGACGCCAAGACCGGTAACGTCCTGGAAGACAAGCAAGACACCTGAGTCGGACTCATGAAAAACCGCGTCACCTTCGGGTAGCGCGGTTTTTTTATGGGCGTTCGGATGCCTGGGGGAGCGTCAGCGTCCAGTCCTCGAATGAAATTACACCGACCGCGCGCAAGGTCGCTAGAATCTCATTTATTGGCCAGGGCAAAACGCCCAGTAGCCGCCTGTTCGAGACTGTCGCATGGGGCAAAGAGCCGCCGACATCGCCACCATTGGCCGCATCAGTGTCGTACCCGCGATGCTCAAAGTCATCAGCGACATGACCGGCCTGCGCTTCGCTGCCGTCGCCCGGGTGACCAATGACAACTGGACTGCCTGCGCCGTGCTCGACCAACTGGACTACGGCGTCGGGGTGGGTGGCGAGTTGGACCTGACCACCACGATTTGCTACGAAATTCACAGTTCGCATGAATCCGTGGTGATCGACAAGGCCAGTGAAGACCCGATCTACCGCACCCATCCCACTCCACGCCTCTACGTGTTTGAAAGCTACATTTCCGTGCCGGTGTTCCGTACCGATGGGAGTTTCTTCGGCACGATCTGCGCGCTCGACCCCAACCCCGCGCCCCTGCGCGGCAGCACCATCCAAGCAACCATGGAATCGTTTGCCCGGCTGCTCTCGCTGCAAATCGAAGCCGAAGAAAACCAGCAACAGACCGAAGTCGAGTTGCAGGAAGAACGCGGTACCGCCGAGCTGCGCGAGCAGTTCATCGCGGTGCTGGGGCATGACCTGCGCAACCCGCTGTTTGCCGTCAACTTCGGTGCCGAGCGGCTACTGCGCAAACATTCCAACCCCGCGACCGACCCGCTGGTACGCCATATCCTCGCCAGCGGGCAACGCGCGTCACAACTGGTCGAGGACGTACTCGACTTCGCCCGTGGCCGCATGGGCAGTGGCATTGCTCTACACCTCAACGACTGCGTGGATTTGCAGGAAGCTTTGCAGCAGGTGGTGGCCGAAATGCAAAGCGTACATCCGCAACGGTTGATCCACGCCGATATCGGCGACCTGAGCGGCGTGTATGGCGACCGCGAGCGCCTGATGCAATTGCTCTCCAACTTGGTCGCCAACGCGGTCCATCACGGCAACCAGAACAGCCCGGTGTATGTCACGGCACAGATTGAGCGTGATCACTTGTTCCTGACGGTGAAAAATGCCGGGCAGATCAGCGAGCAGGCCTTGCCGCGTCTGTTCCAGCCCTTTTCACGCCCGGTTTCCGGTACGCCCCAGGCCGGCCTGGGCCTGGGGTTGTATATCGTCAAGCAGATTGCCGATGCCCATGGCGCAGAGTTACACGTGACCACCCACGCACAATACGGCACCCAGTTCAGCTTCAGCTTGCCCCTGCCCTGATCACGCGCCCAATCGCGCCGTCACTTCGTTCAGCTCACCGGACAAGCTGCGCAGATTCTGGCTCGCCGCTTCAGTGCGCTGCACATTGTCCATGTTCGCCGTGGCCACGGTGGTGATCTGGGTGATGTTGCGCGAAATATCTTCGGCCACCGATGTTTGTTCCTCCGCCGCAGTGGCGATCTGACGGTTCATGTCGCGGATCGCTTCCACAGCCTGGGTGATATGACTGAGCATCGCCCCGGCCTGGGTGACTTTTGCCACGCTGTCATCGCTGCAGGATTGGCCGCTGACAATCGCCTCAGCCGCATCCACCGCGCCGGTTTGCACCGCCTCGATAATCTGGTTGATCTCGATGATCGACGATGCCGTACGTTGCGCCAGGCTGCGCACTTCATCGGCCACCACCGCAAAGCCACGCCCGGCCTCGCCCGCCCGCGCCGCTTCAATGGCCGCGTTGAGCGCCAGCAGGTTGGTTTGCTCGGCAATCCCGCGGATCACTTCCAAAACCTTGCCGATCCGCGCGCTGTCGGTTTCCAGGCGACGGATGATGGTGCCGGTATTGAGGATTTCCGTGCGCATCTGGCCGATGGTGGCAATGGTCACTTGCATCACTTCACCGCCTTCGCGGGCCGAATGATCCGCCTCATCGGCGGCCCGCGAAGCGCTGGCGGCGTGGCGCGCAACCTCCTGGGCAGTGGCGGACATCTCGGTCATGGCCGTCGCTACCTGGTCGGTGCGGCTGAATTGTTCGTGGGTGCCCGTCGCCATCTGACCGGCAATCGAATTCAACTCGCCACTGGCGCTGACCAGGTCGGTGGCACTGCGCTGCAACCGGCTGAAGGTTTCGGCCAGGAAGTCGCGCAAGGTATTGGCGGCGGCGGCCAAGTGGCCCAATTCATCCTGACGACGGCTGGCCACACGTTCGGCAAAACGCCCGTGGCTCAGTTGGGTGACGTAGTCGATCAAGCCACGAATCGGCAGGATCAAGTTGCGGTTGATCAAAAACAAACTGAACACACCAATGAGCACGCCGGACAGCAGCATGATCGCCAGGCCCAGCATCACCGTGCGCTCGGCATGGGCGCTGATGCTCAAGGATTGTTTCTGGCCTTGATCACGCAGGTCGCTGACCAGAGCGCTCATTTGCTCGCTGGTGTCGCGGTCCACACCTTTGACCGCCGTGTCGCCCGCAGTTGGGTCGGCGCCAGCGGCCAAGTAGGCATCACGTCCTTTTTCGTAAGCCAAGCCCAACTGCTGATGTTCCTGGCGCAGGGCCTCGATGCGTTTGCTCAACGCTGCGTCGTCGTGGGTCTGGGTGACCAGCCGTGTCAGGATGTTTTGCACATCACGCTGGCGGTCTTGGAACTGGCCCCAATACTTGGTCATGTCCTGGGGTTGCTTGCCGCGCAGCAGCACGTTTTTCCATTCCTGCACTTGCACCTTAAATTGCAGGTTGGCTTCGTCGATCAGCTGTGAAGTGAGCAAGGGCCCGTCGATCAAGCTGCGATAACTCTGCACCCCATTGGAGAGGAAGTTGAAACAGGCCAAGGCGATCAACAGCATCGCCAGCAAGCTGCCACCGAGCAGCGACAAGATTTGTGCTCTCAAGGAGGTTCGCAAAACATTCATCGGGGTAACGCCTCGATACAAGGGAAGTGGTGCATGCACGCCGCAACTTCCCTGTCATCAAAGGCACCGCTGCTCCACAGGGTGCTTATGCGCTGGATCGGCTGTTCCAGACACTTCTTGAGGCTAGCTGACCAGTGGTCAAAAAAGTGTCTTGAAGCGTCGCGCAAACCTTAAACGGTCACAAAATTGTCAAATATCCTTGCAATGATTCGCCCACGCGAACCTGTGAAACGTCCTACAGGCGCTTTCTCTGCGAGCCTCCATGAACCACAGCATCGACCACGGCCATCAGGATTCCGATCTGTTTGGCCTGCTTTACGGTTTTCGTTTTCGACCCGGCGAAAAGGGCGAGCAGATTGATTCGGCCACCGCGCTCAAGGCCTTGCAGGCACCGGACGATCCACAAGAGTTTCTGTGGCTGCATTTGAACCTGGCCCACGCAGCCTGCCAGCGCTGGATGCAGGCGCACCTGTCATTGCCCGAAGAGTTTTTCGAGGCCCTGCACGAAGGTTCGCGCTCCACCCGTATCGAGCACGTCGACTCGGCCTTGCTGGCGGTGGTCAACGACGTGGTGTTCAACTTCAGCAGTATGGTTTCGTCGGATATTTCCACGTTGTGGGTGTGCGCCCGCAGCCGCTTGCTGGTGAGCGCGCGCCTGCAACCGTTGCACTCGGTGGACAAGCTGCGTTCGTCGGTCAAGGCCGGTGAGCACTTCCGCTCCCCCCTCGAATTGCTGGTGCATTTGTTGCGCGATCAAGGCGAAGTACTGACGCAGATCGTGCGCAAGACCAGCCTCAGCGTCGACCATATCGAAGACCAGTTGCTGTCTTCGCGCTTGTCCACCAACCGTGCCGAACTGGGGGCCGCGCGTCGTGTGCTGGTGCGCCTGCAACGCCTGCTGGCGCTGGAGCCGGGTTCACTGTTGCGGCTGCTCAATCGCCCGCCGCAATGGCTGCAAAAAGAAGACGTGAAGGAGCTGCGCAAATCCACCGAGGAGTTTGCGCTGATCATCAACGACCTGACCGCTCTCGGGGAACGCATCAAGCTGTTGCAGGAAGAAATTGCCGCCAACTTGAACGAGCAAAGCAACCGCACACTGTTTACCCTCACCGTGGTGACGGTGCTGGCGCTGCCGATCAACATCATTGCCGGCTTTTTCGGCATGAACGTAGGCGGCGTGCCGCTTTCCACGGACCCGGAAGGGTTCTGGATCCTGGTGGCGTTGGTGGCGACGTTTACTTTGATCGCCGGGCGCTGGGCGTTCCGTAAACGCAAAGATTACTGACCTCAATCTCCACCTGAAATGAAATCTACTGTGGGAGCTGGCTTGCCTGCGATAACTGTGTAACAGCCACCGTTTCAGTGACTGATTCACCGCTATCGCAGGCAAGCCAGCTCCCACATGGGTTCTGCGGTGTTTATTGGACAGGTGGCACTCCCAATCCCCTAAACACTGACATATCGCAGCATCTCTGTAACATTCTGCAATGATCATGAACGACATCCTCCCCACACTGGATGCTCCGGCATGGCCACCCCTTCCCTGACTGCTTCCACCTCCGCGTCACACGCAGCCCCCAAACCCAGGCTGGACAAGAAACCCGGCCTGTTGACCGTGATCATTTTCTTCGCCGTGCTCGCCATGGGCCTGTTGTTCACGGCCTATAGCCTGATGCATGACATGAATGAGCTGGGCACGGTAGTCACCACCTGGACGCCCTTCCTGCTGTTGGGTGTGGCGCTGTTGATCGCCTTGGGCTTCGAGTTCGTCAACGGCTTCCACGACACCGCCAACGCCGTCGCCACGGTGATCTACACCAACTCACTACCGCCGCATTTTGCAGTGGTGTGGTCGGGCTTTTTCAACTTCCTCGGCGTGCTGCTTTCCAGCGGTGCCGTGGCGTTCGGCATCATTGCGTTGCTGCCGGTTGAGTTGATTTTGCAAGTCGGTTCGTCGGCCGGCTTCGCGATGATCTTCGCCCTGCTGATCGCGGCGATCTTGTGGAACCTCGGCACCTGGTGGCTGGGGTTGCCGGCGTCGTCGTCCCACACCCTGATCGGCTCGATTATCGGCGTCGGCGTGGCGAATGCCTTGATGCACGGACGTGACGGCACCAGTGGCGTGGATTGGAGCCAGGCGATCAAGATCGGCTACGCCTTGCTGCTGTCGCCTCTAATCGGCTTTGTCTTTGCCGCGATGCTGCTCCTGGCCCTGCGCGCCTTTGTGAAAAATCGCTCGCTGTACAAGGCCCCCAAGGGTGACACCCCGCCACCCTGGTGGATTCGCGGCATGTTGATCGCCACCTGCACTGGTGTGTCGTTCGCCCACGGCTCCAACGACGGCCAGAAGGGCATGGGCCTGATCATGCTGATCCTGGTGGGCACCCTGCCCATGGCCTATGCGCTGAACCGCACCATGCCCGCCGAGCAATCTGTGCAGTTCGCGGCGGTGGCCGAAGTAACCCAAGTGGCGCTGGTGAAAAGCGCGCCGCAGGTGTTGTCCGGCGACCCGCGACCGATTCTCTCGACCTACGTACGCACCAAGGAAGCCACGCCGGAACTGGTGCCCGCCCTCGCCGCCCTCGCCGGCCAGATCGGTGATGAAGTCAAAGGTTACGGTTCCCTGGCCAAAGTTCCCGCCGAATCTGTCGGCAACGTGCGTAACGACATGTACTTGACCAGCGAAACCATTCGCCTGATGGACAAAAGCAAGGTCGGCAACTTCGACGCCGACACTCAGAGCAAACTGAAGCTGTTCAAAGACCAGATCGACAACTCCACACGCTTTATCCCGCTGTGGGTGAAGATCGCCGTGGCTATCGCCCTGGGCCTGGGCACCATGGTCGGCTGGAAACGCATCGTGGTGACGGTGGGTGAAAAGATCGGCAAGACCCACCTGACTTACGCTCAGGGCGCGGCCGCGGAAACCGTGGCGATGCTGACCATCGGTGCGGCGGATATGTATGGCTTGCCGGTGTCGACCACCCATGTGTTGTCCTCTGGCGTGGCAGGGACCATGGTGGCGAATGGCGGTGGGTTGCAGATGAAGACCATCCGCAATCTGCTAATGGCATGGGTGCTGACATTACCAGCAGCGATTTTGCTGTCAGGCAGCCTGTACTGGCTGTTCACCAAACTGTTCTGACCCAACACCGTTCAACCTGTGGGAGCTGGCTTGCCTGCGATGGCGGTGGATCAGTCAACAAATCTGTTGAATGTTAATCCGCTATCGCAGGCAAGCCAGCTCCCACATGGATTTGCATGCATTCAGTTGTTGAAGAGTCCAGCCATCGCCTTCACGCGCTTTTTGTAGATACGCCGTGCCTCCAGCGCCTCCTCCAGGCTCACCGCCACAAACCCCGCCCGCTGGTTCGGCTGCATCTGCCCGATCAAGTCCAAGTCGGCGCTGATCACCGTGCCGATCATCGCGTAGCCCCCACCGGACACCGCATCCCGATGCAGCACAATCGGCTCCAGCCCCGCCGGCACCTGGATCGAGCCAATCGGGTAGCAACTGTCCACAATGTTCGACGGATCCGAGCCCGCGCCAAACGGCTGCTCCCGCGGCTGAAAGCTCAACGCACTGCCGCCCTTGAAGCGATAGCCGATACGGTCCGCTTCTGAACCTACGGTCCAGGGCTCGGCAAAGAAGCTGCTTTTCGCAGCGTCACTCAGTCGCTCGTAATACAGCCCGGGCACGACACGCAGCGTCACATCACCACCGACCGAACGACGCAACGCCATCGGTAAGCTGTTACCCGCCCGCCCCCGCCCACTGGCCTCTCCAATCAACAGCTCATCGCCCTCCTGCAAGCGCCGTCCCTGAAACCCACCGAGCCCGCCGAGGGTGTAGGTCGAGCGGCTGCCGAGTACCAGCGGCACATCGATGCCACCGGCCACCGCCAGGTACGTGCGGGCGCCAGCCCTGGGAAACTCAAAGCGCAACACCTGCCCGGCACGCACCTGAAAAGCGGTGTCCTGGTGCACCACTTCACCATCCAGGCGCGGCGACATCAGCGCGCCGCTGAGGGCCACCAGTGCGTCCTGTCGAAACTCAAGTTCCGGGCCGATCAGCGTGCATTCCAAGCCCGCCGCATCGGCCGGGTTGCCCACCAGGTGGTTGGCCGCGCTCAGGGCATATTGGTCCAGTGCACCCGACGGCGGGATGCCCAGGTGGTAATAACCTTCACGGCCGAGATCCTGCACAGAGGTGGCCAGGCCGGGTTTGAGCACCTTGATCATGCCAACACCTCCTGCAGGGTTTTCGGGTAGCCGATGGGATCGGCGAGAAAGGCGTCGAGGGAAAACTCCACGGGGCGGATACGCAGGTCGAAACGGCCGGCCTCCACTTCGGCGACAGCCAAGTCATAGGCATCGCGGTCCATGGGTTTGAACTGCACGATATCGCCCGGGCGGAAGAACACCATGTGCTCCTTGAGATAGGCCAATTGCTGCGCCGGGTCGTAGATCGGCGCCGGGGTCACGCCGAACATCTGGTAGCCACCAGCGCCGCGCACCGAGTAGATGCAGCCAAAGCAACCACCATGGCCCAGGGTGAGTTTGGGTGTGTCAGTGCGCGGGCGCAGGTACTTGGGTACCTGTAACTGCCGCTCACGCTCGACCATCTGAAACATGAATGGCAAGCCCGCGACAAACCCCACCATCGACACAAACCACGGCGCACCACTGTGGGCGGCGATAAACGCCTCCACATCGGCCAGGCCGTTGATGCGTGCGGCGTATTCCAGATCGGTGCCCGTGGGGTCTTGATGACGGTCACGAAAGCGCATCAGGGTTTCATGGGTCCAGGGGTCGTTGTAGAGCACCGGGATTTCGATGATGCGCGTGTGCAAGGTGCGTTCAGCCACGGCTTGGGCCTCGGCGCTTTGCACGGCGTCGAGCAGCACATGGGGTGCAATGCGGTCGGGGTCGAAGCGGATCTGGAACGACGCATTGGCCAGGCACACATCCAGCACGCCTTCCAGGGCCAGGCGCTCCACGGCGCGGGTCACGGCCATGCCTTTGAAAAACGCCTGCAAGGACATGCTGTCGCTGACCTCGGCAAATAAGTGTTCATCACCGCCGAAGCTGTAGCGGATGGGGGATGTTTCAGCCATGTCTGTTCCTCTTGGAATCATTGTAGAAAGGCAGGCGAAAAAATGATCGGGCGTTTTTATTGTGGCGTTTTGACGATGATGCCCGCCTCGTCCAAGGCTTCGCGGGTGGCCTCCACCAACTCCAGCGCACCAGGGGTGTCGCTGTGCAAGCAGATGGAATCGAACTCGATAAACAGGTCTTCGCCTTCTACGGTTCGCACCAGGTTGGTCTGACAGGCGCGCAAGACCCGTGCCGCCACCGTTGCAGGATCAAGCGCCCGTACATGGCGGGTAAACACGATGGAGCCGCTCAGATCGTATTCACGATCGGCGTAAAACTCCCGTACCACGGGTTGTCCCAACTCCTTGGCCACTCGCCAGATCACTGAGTTGGGCATGCAGTACAGCAGCAAGGTTGGCTCGACGATTTGCAGGTTTTGCACCAACAACCGTGCGGCTTCTTCGTCGCGGGCCAGGTGCATATACAGCGCGCCGTGGGGCTTGATGTGTTGCAGCGTCACGCCTTGGGCACGGGCCATTTCCCGCAGGGCGCCGAGTTGGTAGAGCATGTCGTCCACCAACTCCTGGGCCGGGGCGTTGATGTGCCGACGACCGAACCCCACCAGGTCACGAAAGCCCGGATGGGCGCCGATGGCAACGCCCAGTTGCTTGGCGCGCTCGACGGTGCGGCGCATGGTGCCCGGGTCGCCGGCGTGAAAGCCGGTGGCGATATTGGCCGAGCTGATGTAGGCCATCAGTTCCGCGTCGACACCATCGCCGATGGTCCAGGGGCCGAAGCCTTCGCCCATGTCCGAGTTGAAATCCACTGCCTGCATCAGGGTCACTCCCTCCAAGTTGATGCTGGAAAGTAGGCCGGGGCTTGACCCCTTGGGAAGATCTATTATCAGATGACCCATCTTCTGAAAAACAGATATCGCTATGTCCCTGACCTTGCGCCAAGTCCGCTATTTTGTCGCCACCGCCGAGATCGGCCAGATTTCCCAGGCGGCGATTCACCTGAACATTTCCCAGTCGGCGGTGACCACGGCGATCAAGGAATTGGAAGCCATGCTCGGCGTGCAATTGTTCGTGCGCTCGGCCCAGGGCATGAACCTCACCGACGCCGGGCGGCACTTCCTCAACCGCGCCTATGTCATCGTGCGCAGCGTGGAGGATGCACTGAACAGCCCTTTGCCCGACTACCGCGCCAGCGGTGTGCTGCGGGTGGCCGCCAGCTACACAGTGTTGGGTTACTTTCTGCCCCACCACCTGCAACGCATGGAACACTGGCACCCGGACGTGACCATCGAGGTCTTCGAACAGGAACGCCAGGCCATCGAACAGGGCCTGCTCGACGGCCAGTTCGACATGGCCGTGGTACTCACCGCCAACCTCACTCACCCGGATATCGTCTCCGAAATCCTGTTCAACTCAGAACGCCGCCTATGGCTGCCAAGCCATCACCCACTGTGCGAACGCGGCGCCGTGAGCCTTACGGATGTGGCGCAGGAACCCTACATTCTGCTCACCGTCGACGAGGCCGAACACAGTGCCATGCGCTACTGGGAACAGGCCGGGCAAACGCCCAGGGTGCGGCTACGCACCAGTTCGGTGGAGGCGGTGCGCAGCATGGTCGCCAACGGCAGCGGCGTGGCGATTCTGTCAGACCTGGTGCACCGGCCCTGGTCCCTGGAAGGCAAGCGCATTGAGACCCTGACCGTCACCGACCCGGTTCCCCCCATGAGCGTCGGCCTGGCTTGGCACCGCGAGCGGGCGTTCACCCCGGCGATGCAGGCGTTCCGGGATTACTTCCACGACGCCTTCCTGGCGCCGCAGCAGCTATCGGCGCGGCGTTAAAGATGGGACTGCAAAAGACCGGCCAGCCAATCCATGAACACCCGCACCCGCCGAGGTAAATGCCGTTGGCCGGCATACAGCAACGACACATCCAAGGGTGGTGCCGGGTAGTCGGGCAACAGCGCAACCAATTCGCCACTGGCCAGCAAATCGCGAATGCCCAGGGCGGGCACTTGGGTAATACCGAAACCGCCCAGGCACACCACTCGATACGCATCGGTACTGTTGACCGTGATCCGCCCGGCCATGGGCACCCGGTGTACCTTGTTGCCCTGCTGGTATTCAAAACCGGCCGAACGCGCACCCAGGGGCCGTACGTAATGCACCAATTGGTGGTGTGCCAGGTCGGCCAGGGTCGTGGGCACGCCATGCCGTTGCAGGTACGCCGCACTCGCACAGTTGATCATCGGCATGCTGCACAACAAGCGCGCCACCACCGTCTGGTCCGGCTGCGCGCCTACCCGAATCACGCAATCAAAACCTTCGGCAAGCAGGTCGACCTGACGGTCGGTGCTGCTGATTTCCAGCTCGATCAGCGGGTGTGCATCCATGAATTCCGGCAGGCGCGGCAGGATCAACTCCCGTGCCATGACGTTGGGCATGTCCACACGAATACGTCCGGAGAGTTGTGCTTCATCCTGGCGAAACAGCCCTTCCAATTCGTCCATGTGCGACAGCAAATCCTTGCTGCGCTCATACAACACCCGGCCATCCTGGGTCGCCTGCACCTTGCGCGTGGTGCGTTGCAGCAAGCGCGTGCCGAGCAGTTCTTCCAGGGCCTGCACATGTTCGGACACCGTGGAGCGCGGCAAGCCCAGGCTCTCGCCCGCCTGGGTGAAACTCGACAATTCGGTGACACGCACAAAGGTGCGCAACAGCTCAAGCTTATTCATGGGATTGTTCGCCTTATCCGGCCAGTGATTCCGGTTAAGCCCTGTTTATCACGTTATCAGCGGACAAATACACTCGATTCCACTATCAACCGAGTGGACCTTCATCATGACCCGTAAAATCGCACTGATCACCGGCGCCAGCCGCGGCCTGGGTAAAAGCGCCGCGCTGCACTTGGCGGCACAAGGCGTCGACATCATCGGCACCTACCACAGCGCCGCCGGCGAAGCCCAGGCCGTCGTCGAACACGTTAAGGCCTTGGGCGGCCGCGCCGCCATGTTGCAGCTGGACGTAAGCCGCAGTGACACGTTCGACGGCTTCGTCGGTGAAGTCACCAGCGTGCTCAAAGATGTTTTCGCACAGGATCACTTCGACTTTCTGATCAACAACGCCGGCATTGGTGCCCACGCCAGCTTTGCCGAAACCACCGAAGCACAGTTCGACCAAATGGTGGCGATCCACTTCAAGGCGCCATTTTTCCTCACTCAGAAACTGCTGCCGCTGATCAGCGATGGCGGGCGCATCATCAATATCTCCAGCGGCCTGGCGCGGTTCAGCCTGCCGGGATATGCGGCGTATGCAGCTACAAAAGGTGCGATGGAAGTACTCACCCGCTATCAGGCCAAGGAACTGGGTGGGCGTGGCATCACCGTGAACATCCTGGCACCCGGCGCCATCGAAACCGATTTCGGCGGTGGTGCCGTACGCGACAACACGGGCTTGAACGCCATGGTCGCCAACAACACCGCCCTGGGCCGCGCCGGCTTGCCGGACGATATCGGTGGGGCCATTTCCATCTTGCTGGCCGATGGCAGCAACTGGATCACCGGCCAGCGCATCGAGGCCTCGGGCGGCATGTTTCTGTAAGGCTCAAACGCCGCTGCGTTGCTCGTTCCGCGACTGGATAGCGTTTTTGCTGACGATTTTTTCCCGAATAACGTCATACCCCCAGTGATACACATAGGTGTACGGCAGGAAGAACAGCAACACACCGATGTCGAGGATGAAGGCCTCCAACAGGCTGGTCTTCATCAGCAGGGCAATCAGCGGCACCGCCATGAGAATCAGGCCACCTTCAAACAGCAGCGCGTGCACTACGCGGGTCCCGCCGCCGCTGGTCAGTTGCAGGCGCGCTTTGAGGCGGTCGAACAAGCTGTTGAAAATAACGTTCCAGGTCAGCGCCAACAGGCTGATGCCCAAGGTCACCGCGCCCATTTCCAGGGCCGGCCTGCCGGTGATCCACACCAACAGCGGTGTACAGATCAACAATGCCAACCCCTCAAACCCCAGGGCTTGGCCAACACGTTCAGTAATCGACTTGGTAGGGTGCATAACCCGTGCTCCGTGAATGACGATGGTTGCCATAATCACCCCTCTGCTCGATACTTCATAACCAGTAACCATCGACAAAGGCGATAGTCATGGCGTCCAATGAAGTGCTGCAGGCGTTTGTCCAAGCGGCCACCCAAGGCTCGTTTTCCGCAGCGGCGCGCAAGCTGGGCAAGAGCCAGTCCACTGTCAGTGCGGCCGTGGCGAGCCTGGAAATTGACCTGGATGTGGTGCTGTTCGACCGCAGCAGCCGCAAGCCCACGCTGACGCCCGCAGGCCATGTGCTGTTGCAACGTGCCGAGCAGGTGCTGGAAGCCAGCAGTCGCCTGGAGATGGCCGCCAATCAACTGGCCCAGGGGTTGGAACCGAAGCTGAGTATCGCCATGTCCGATACCTACCAGTCCGAACGTTTCGAACTCGCCCTCAAAGCCTTCGAACAACGCTACCCGGACCTGGAACTGGAATGGCTGATTGCCGAGTGCGAAGACTTGATCGACCTTGTGCAAAGCGGCCGCGCGCAGATTGCCTTCATTGAGGCCCAGGAGGTTTACCCGCCTGACCTGAGCCGTGCGCCCGTCGCAGAGCACGCCGAACTCGCCCTGTTCGTCGCACCCACCCACCCGCTGGCCAGCCTGGAGAACATCGACCAACGGGTGTTGCAGCAGCACCGCGAACTGCGCCTGGCGAGTATCATCAACCCCAATGAAACCCGCGCCACCGGCCGCGTGTGGTCGGCGCCGAGCTTTCTGATGCTGATGGAAATGGCCCAATTGGGTTTCGGTTGGGCGGCGCTGCCCCGCTGGATGGTAGAGCGCTTTGCCGACGTCGGGCTGGTTGAGCTCAACGTGCGCAGTTGGCCACGCTCGGTGGCGGTGGATGCATTGTGGTCGCGCCAACACCCACCCGGCCCGGCAGGCAGTTGGATGTTGAAGAAAATCCTCGAATAGCGTTCAAGTCCCCCAGCCTTCACTGCCTGGGGAGTTTGAGTTCGGCCAGGCGTCGCTCGATGAAGCGTTTTTCCGGCACTTGCTGGGTCAATGACAAGGCCTTTTCGTAAGCCGCATGCGCTTCTTCGATGCGTCCCAACTGTCGGCAAAACTCCCCCTGCGCCGCATGTGCCAAGTGATAATCCAGCAACTCACCGCGCTGCAAAATGCCCTCCACCAACCTCAACCCGGCCAGCGGCCCTTGCCACATCGCCACGGCTACGGCGCGGTTCAGCTCAATCACGGGCGACGGCACTTCCCGAAGTAACACATCGTAAAGCCCGACAATCTGCAACCAGTCGGTTTCCCCGGCGCTGGCCGCTTCAGCATGCACCGCGGCAATCGCCGCTTGCAGGCAATACGGCCCGAAACGACCCGTGGTCAGCGCCTGTTCCACCAGCGCGCAGCCTTCAGCGATCAAGGACGCGTCCCACAAACCGCGATCCTGTTCATACAACAACACCAACTCACCACTGGCCGAAGTACGCGCCGCTCGACGAGATTCGTGCAACAACATCAGCGCCAGCAAGCCCATGACTTCAGGCTCCGGCAACAGCTCCAGCAGCAGGCGAGCCAGGCGGATGGCTTCGCGAGTCAGGTCTTCCCGGGTGAGGTCCGCCCCCATGGAGGCTGAATAGCCTTCGTTGAACACCAGATAAACCACGCGCAATACGCTGTCGAGACGTTCCGGCAACTCGGCCAGGGACGGCACCTGGTAGGGGATTTTCGCGTCACGGATCTTGCCCTTGGCGCGCACGATACGCTGGGCAATGGTGGTGGGCGTAGCCAGAAAAGCGTGGGCGATCTCTTCGGTAGTAAGGTCACAGATCTCACGCAAGGTCAGCGCCGCCTGGGCATCGGACGCCAGCGCTGGGTGGCAGCAGGTGAAGATCAGGCGCAGGCGGTCGTCCTCCACGTCCTCATCACTCCAGTGCGCTGTTTCCAGCGCGTCGGCCTGCTCCTGCAGTAACGGGGTAAAACGCGCCTGCCGGCGCAGGCGGTCGATGGCTTTGAAACGGCCGGTGGAGACCAGCCACGCGTAGGGATTGTCCGGCACACCGTCCTGTGACCAACGCTGCACCGCGACGAAAAACGCTTCGTGCAGGGCTTCCTCCGCCAAGTCGAAATCACCGAGCAAGCGAATCAGCGTCGCCAGTACGCGCCGTGATTCGCTGCGGTAGATCGCCTCGATGGCTGGCGTCAATCGGTCATGCCCTGGGTCACCAGCGTCACCAGGCGGTCCAGGCTCTGCCCCCAGCCATCGTGAAACCCCATGGCTTCGTGGGCCTGTTTATCCTCAGCGTTCCAGTGCATGGCGCGAGCGGTGTAGCGGGTTTTACCGTCGACCTCCTCGAAGATGACTTCGGCGGTCATGAAGGGTTTGCCCGAGGGAATCCAACCAGGTGTAAAAGCGTCGGTAAATACCAAGCGGTTGGGCGCATCAATCTCCAGGAATACGCCCTGGGTTGGGTATTCACTGCCATCCGGGGCGCGCATGAGGGTACGAAACAGGCCACCGACCCACAGGTTCATTTCGCACTCAGGGGTGGTCATACCATGCGGCCCCCACCATTGTTGCAACAGCTCGGGCGTGGTCCAGGCACGGAAGACTCGGCTGCGCGGGGCGTCGATCAAGCGGCTGATGGACAGTTCGAAAGGTGCAGGGGTGCTCATCGCTTATCCTCTTGGGTTCTTATGATTGTGATGATCAGAGATTCAATTCACGCACGGGACGCACTTCCACACTGCCGACCCGCGCCGCCGGAATCCCACCAGCCACCTGGATCGCATCGTTCAGGTCCTTGGCCTCGATCAGGTAGAACCCGGCCAGCTGCTCCTTGGTTTCGGCAAACGGCCCGTCGGTGATCGACAACTTGCCATTGCGCAGACGCACGGTGGTAGCGGCGCTCACGGACTCCAGCGGCTCGGCGGCCAGCATGCGCCCGCTGGCCTGAACGACCTGGGCATAGGCGAAGCACTCCGGGTCTTTGGGACTGTCCGGGTCGGTGTGCAACACCTGTTCGTTGCTGTAGATCAGGCAGAGGTATTTCATGTGCGTCTCCGTTTTCGGACTACTGACTATAGTTCGTCGTGCTCAAGGTTTCAGCTCGAACAAAGCGCTTCCGCTTTCCATGTCGAAAGGTGCCGACCAATGCTCATGCACCACCTTCCATTGGCCATCGATGCGTTGGTAACCGGCAGTCACGCGCATCCAGCACGCCTTCACCACGCCATCCGGCCCGGCACCGCCGCAATGGGCCAGCCAGTGGGCAAATGCACTCTCTGGGGCTTCGACGATGCGCAGCTCATGAAACTCGAAAATACCCGGGCCAGGGCAGTGTTTCATGCACTCCTCCCAGTGGGCGCGGTAGGCGGCCTTGCCTTTGAATTGCAACGCAGACACGGCGTCGAATGAGACGATATCGTCGGCGTAATAGCTGACAATCTTGTCGATATCCCGGGCAAGTACGGCTTGCTTCCATTGATCGATCAGGGTGTGGATGGCAGTGCTCATGGCGATACTCCTTTTGGGTGGAAAATCACGAAAGACACCCTTAGTCGAATGGCGCTTCGGGAAATCGACAAGCCGCTTAAAAATAATGTCGCCCCGGCAAACCCGCTAGAATCCACGCCTCTTTGTAGGATTTCGGATACGTCCCCGATGGAAACCCGCCTCGCCCTCTATGAGACGCTGAGCCTTGTGCAGAAACAGCAGCTCAACTCCCTACAAGTGCATCCCGAGCAACTGGCGTACTCCGGTGATCTCTACTGTGCGCTGAACAGCCTGCTGGTCAACCCTCACCCTACCGCGATCAAAGGCTTCGCCCTGCTTGCCGATGAAACGCCCGTGGCCTTCCTCCTGCTCAAACGCCCACCTTGCCTGCCCCACTGGGCCGACGAACACAGCGCGACCTTGCATGCATTGCAGGTGGATCAACACCAGCAAGGCCGCGGATTCGGCAAGGCCTGCCTGCAGGCGCTGCCCGCAGCGGCATTGCAGGCGTGGCCGCAGATCAAGGGGCTGGAGTTGTCGGTGGACGCGGACAATGTGGCGGCGATGGGGTTGTATCTGCGGGCTGGGTGGGTAGACAGCGGGGAGGCATATAAGGGGCGGATTGGGTATGAACGGAGGCTGAGGTGGGCCTTTGACCAGGGTGTTCTTGACGCACTTAAAATGTAACGTATGCATCACTTACCTACCGTCAAGTAATGAATACGAGACATGGATGCTTCTGTAATTGCTCAACGACTCGGCACCCAACTGCGCACCATGCGTCTCAATAATCTCTGCTCTGGATTATCAACACATCTTGGGCGCTTGAACGCGCGCCCTTACTCATCCAAGGACAAGGTGACTCCATGCTGACAAGCCTCGAACAACTCGAAACCCTCTACGGCCTCCCCCACGAGCGCGCGGTGCGCAAGGAAATCCCGTTTCTCAACGAGGATTACCAAGCCATGGTGCGAGCTTCGCCGCTGGTGGTGGTGAGTTCATCAGGGCCGGACGGCATCGACGGTTCACCCCGCGGGGATGTACCGGGGTTTGTGCGGATTGTGGATGAACGCACTTTGGCGATTCCGGATCGGCCCGGGAATAACCGCGTGGATACGTTGCGCAATTTGGTGCAGGACCCGCGGATCGCCTTGCTGTTCATCATCCCAGGCATTGGCGAGACTTTGCGCGTAAACGGCCGGGCGCAGATTTCCATCGAGCCGCAGTTGCTGGAAAGTTTTGCGGTGAATGGCAAACCGGCGCGGTCGGTGATTCTGGTGCAAGTGGAGGCCGCGTTTTTTCACTGCTCCAAGGCTTTTGTGCGCTCGGACTGCTGGAACCCCGAAAAGCACCTGGACCGCTCGGCGTTACCGTCGGCGGGGGCGTTTCACAAGCGGCTCAATGATGGGCAGTTTGATGCCGAGGCGTATGACCGGGAGATGCCGGAGCGGGTCAGAAACACGTTGTACTGATACAGCTGTAGGAGCCGGCTTGCCGGCTCCTACAAAGAGCGGGTTCAACCTCTTTCGCCCACCGGCAACCAGATTTCCACCGTCCCGGTGCCCTTGTGCGCGTCGAAATCCGCGCTATAACGCTCGAAATCCGCGCCCATCACCTTGTAGCCCGAGTGCGGCAGCCATTCGAACATGATGCGCTCGTACGTTTGCTCAAGCGCCTGAACCGGCCCGTAATGCGGGAACACGGCATAGTTGAGCGGCGGGATCTCGATGCATTCGAAGTTGCTCGGCACGTCGCCCTTGGTGGGGACCTCTACACCGGCCATGTAGTCGAATTCGCCATGCTTGGGGTTATGGCAAACACCATACGTCACGCCGCCGACGCGCTTCTTAATGTCCCTGATGCAGGTATCGAACAACTCCCACAATTTTGGGATATCGCCCACGGTGGCCTTCGAATAGCGCCCTTGCACCCCGGCGATCACCAGGGCTTTACCGGCTTCCATGCGTGGCTCCAACGGTTGTTTTGTCTGCTGATCCATACGAACAGTCTCCTTCTTATGAGGGAACAAACCCGCATCGAGTATAGGGGCATAACCGCCCCGCGCTCCATGCAGAAATTTTTCCTACGCATCTGGACAACAGGCCATCATCGACCGTATTGTCTGCCCCGCAGGCCACCGCAGTGGCCGACGTCGCTCGGACGGTTCCGGGCGCTTACGTACTCCGAGGCAACAATGGCAGACCAAGGTTCGCCGCGCCGCTTTGCGCGCATAGATCGACTCCCCCCTTACGTTTTCAATATCACTGCCGAGCTGAAGATGGCTGCGCGTCGGCGCGGCGAAGACATCATCGACTTGAGCATGGGTAACCCCGACGGTGCTACACCGCCGCACATTGTCGAAAAACTCGTCCAGGTCGCCCAGCGCGAAGACACCCACGGCTACTCCACGTCCAAAGGCATTCCGCGCCTGCGCCGCGCCATTTCGCGCTGGTACAAGGACCGTTATGAAGTGGACATCGACCCCGAGTCGGAAGCCATCGTCACCATCGGTTCCAAGGAAGGCCTGGCGCACTTGATGCTGGCCACCCTGGACCAGGGCGATACCGTGCTGGTGCCGAACCCAAGCTACCCGATCCACATCTACGGTGCCGTGATTGCCGGCGCCCAGGTGCGGTCGGTGCCGCTGGTGCCCGGCGTGGACTTCTTCGCCGAACTGGAACGGGCGATTCGTGGCTCGATCCCCAAGCCGAAGATGATGATCCTGGGCTTTCCGTCCAACCCTACCGCGCAGTGCGTGGAGCTGGACTTCTTCGAACGCGTGATCGCCCTGGCCAAGCAGTACGACGTGCTGGTGATCCACGACCTGGCCTACGCCGACATCGTCTATGACGGCTGGAAAGCCCCGTCGATCATGCAGGTGCCGGGCGCCAAGGACATTGCGGTGGAGTTTTTCACCCTGTCCAAGAGCTACAACATGGCCGGCTGGCGCATCGGTTTCATGGTGGGTAACCCGGAACTGGTCAACGCCCTGGCGCGCATCAAGAGCTATCACGACTACGGCACGTTCACCCCACTGCAAGTCGCTGCCATTGCGGCATTGGAAGGCGATCAGCAGTGCGTGAAGGACATCGCCGAGCAGTACCGTCAGCGCCGCAACGTGCTGGTCAAAGGCTTGCACGAACTGGGCTGGATGGTAGAAAACCCGAAGGCGTCGATGTACGTCTGGGCGAAGATCCCCGAGGCGTATGCCGCCATGGGCTCGTTGGAATTTGCCAAGAAACTGCTGTTGGAAGCGAAGGTGTGCGTGTCGCCGGGGATTGGGTTTGGTGAGTACGGGGATGATCACGTGCGCTTTGCGCTGATCGAGAACCAGGACCGGATTCGCCAGGCGGTGCGGGGGATTCGCGGGATGTTCCGAGCGGATGGCCTAGTCGCCAAAGCCTGACCCTGACTACCTGTAGAAACCCAATCAATGTGGGAGCTGGCTTGCCTGCGATGGCGGCGGTGAATCCAACACCGCTATCGCAGGCAAGCCAGCTCCCACATTTGAACTCGTTCCCTCAGTAGAGTTGGTGGTGTGGCTTACACCACCAGCGACAACAGCATGATGAAGATCAACGCCACGATCGACAGAATCGTCTCCATCGCCGTCCACGTCTTGAACGTCTCGGCCACGGTCATGTTGAAGTACTGCTTCACCAGCCAGAACCCCGCATCGTTGACGTGAGACAGGATCAACGAACCCGCCCCCGTCGCCAGCACCAGCAGCTCACGATTGACCCCTGGGATCATCCCCACCACCGGTACCACAATGCCCGCGCCCGTGATGGTCGCCACTGTCGCCGAGCCGGTCGCTACGCGAATCACCGCCGCCACTAGCCACGCCAGCAGAATCGGGTTGATCTGTGCATTCACCGCCATATGGCCGATCACGTCACCCACGCCGCTGGTCACCAGCATCTGCTTGAAACCGCCACCAGCGCCAATGATCAGGATGATCGCGGCCGTCGGCGCCAGGCTGGCGTCGAGCAGCTTGAGGATTTGCTTGGAGCCGATACCTTGGCGATGGCCGAAGGTGTACAGCGACAGCAGCAACGCCAGCAACAAGGCAGTAATCGGGTGACCGATCATGTCCATCCAGTTGCGGATGGCATGGCCGTCCGGCAACGCGATGTCAGCGAAGGTCTTGAGCAGCATCAGGAACACCGGCAGCAGCACGGTGATCAGGGTCACGCTGAAGCTCGGCAGGTTTTTGTGCTCCGATTCACGGGCCAGTTGATCGACCAACTCCTGGGACGGATTGCCCGGAATGTACTTGGCGATAAACGTACCGAAGATCGGGCCGGCGATGATGGCGGTCGGCAGCGCGACGATCAGGCCGTAGAGGATGGTCTTGCCGATGTCTGCGCCAAACACGCCGATAGCCAGCAGTGGGCCCGGGTGCGGTGGCACCAGGCCGTGTACTGCCGAAAGGCCGGCCAGCAGCGGGATACCAATCTTGATCAGCGATACGCCAGTACGACGCGCGACGATAAACACCAGCGGAATCAGCAGCACAAAGCCAATCTCGAAGAACAGCGGGATGCCCACCAGGAACGCGGCGAACATCATGGCCCACTGGACCTTCTCCTTGCCGAAGGCGCGGATCAGGGTTTGGGCGATCTGATCGGCACCGCCGGACTCGGCCATCATCTTGCCGAGCATCGTGCCCAGGGCGAGGATAATGCCGACAAAGCCGAGCACCCCGCCAAAACCGTCCTGGAATGCCTTGATGATCTTGTCCACGGGCATGCCCGAGGTCAGGCCGAGGAAACCGGCCGCGATGATCAGGGCAATGAACGGGTGCACCTTGAACTTGGTGATCAGAACGATCAACCCAATGATTGTGACCACTGCATCGAGCAGCAGGTAAGACTCGTGGGACATGCCAAACATGGGGGGTCTCTCCTGTTTGTTGTTGTTATTAAAGCGGGTGTTGAATTTCTTGCCGGGGATAGCGCTATCTTTTCCGGCAAAAAATTAATGAGTAGGTTCAAAGCCGTGTTGCAGCCACCAGGCATGGGTCTGCCGGGCCAGGGCCTCGACGCTGTCTTCGCTGGCGTTGAGGGCCAGGGTCAGCGGCTCGCCCACGGGCGATTCAAGGGTGGCGAACTGGCTGTCGATCAGGCTTGCCGGCATGAAATGGCCGGGGCGATGGGACACGCGGTCGGCGGCCACGGCACGGGTCAGTTCCAGGAACACAAAACCCAGGCCCGGCGCGGCTTCGCGCAGGTGGTCGCGGTATTTCTTTTTAAGCGCCGAACAGGTGAGCACGGGATGCTCGCCGGCCTTGAGCGCACGGCGCAGTTCATCGCAGAGGATATCGAGCCAACCGGCGCGGTCGTCGTCGTTGAGCGGGTGGCCGGCACTCATCTTTTCGATGTTGGCGGCGGGGTGAAAGCTGTCGCCTTCAATGGCGGTGGCGCCGTTCAGGCGGCACAGGGCCTCGCTGACGCTGGACTTGCCACAGCCGGAAACACCCATGATGACCAGGGCGGTAACAGGTTGACTCATGAAACACCTCAGGACGCAGATAGCGCTACCTTTGCACGCTGTAAGGCTAGTGCAAAAACAGGCTTTTCCCGCGCCGTCTTGTCTTTTTTTATGGAGTGACGCGTGCATCCTCTCCAGCGATTTGAACGGGATCAGGCAACCCTTCGTTCAAGTATTTGCAGCCTTTTGGAGACAGCGCTACCTTAGTGCCTCGATTTTTGTTTGGCAAGCCGCCTGATGACCTCCAAGAACGATAAAAAATTGCGCACCACGGGTCGCCCGACCCTCAATGAAGTCGCCCGTCTCGCTGGCGTCAGCCCGATTACCGCCTCCCGCGCCCTGCGTGGCATCAGCACCGTGGCCACCGAACTGGTGGAAAAAGTGCAACGAGCCGCCAGTGAGCTGAATTACGTCGTCAACCCCGCCGCCCGTGCCCTGGCCTCGGCGCAAAGCCATTCGGTGGTGGTGCTGGTACCGTCGCTGTCCAACCTGCTGTTTATTGAAACCCTCGAAGCCATCCACCAAGTACTGCGGCCCAAGGGTTTTGAAGTACTGATCGGCAACTCCCACTATTCACGCGATGAAGAAGAGAACCTGCTGCGCAACTACATGGCCTATCAGCCACGGGGCTTGCTGCTGACTGGCTTTGATCGCACCGAAAGCGCGCGACGGATGGTCGAGGCCAGCAATGTGCCGTGCGTGTACATGATGGACCTGGACCCCAACGCCGGCGTGAACTGCGTGGGCTTTTCACAGTTGGCGGCCGGTGAAACCGCGGCGGCGCATTTGCTCTCCCGTGGCCGCAAACGTCTTGCCTACATCGGTGCGCAGTTGGACCAACGCACACTGTTGCGCGGTGAAGGCTTCCGCCGTGCCCTGCAACAAGCCTGCATGTACGACCCGGCGCTGGAACTGCTGACTCCGCGCCCGTCCTCCGTGGGCCTGGGCGGCGAGCTGTTCCTGCAGATGCTGGCAAGCCATCCCGACGTGGACGCGATCTTCTTCGGCAACGACGACCTGGCCCAGGGCGCACTGCTGGAAGCCCTGCGCCACGGCATCAAGGTACCGGAACGCATTGCCGTGATGGGCTTCAACGACTTGCCGGCATCGTCCTTCATGGTGCCGCGCCTGAGCAGCATCAGCACCCCGCGAGAGGCGATTGGCCGGCGTGCGGCGGAGCATTTGTTGACGATCATGGCGGGTAACAAGATCGCCAAGCCGGTAGTGGATATGGGGTTTGAGTTGCAGGTGCGGGAAAGTACCTGACCCTACAAAGCCGAACGCGTCAAAAATGTGGGAGGGGGCTTGCCCCCGATGACAGTGAGTCAGCCAATTAACTTGTAGCTGATACACCGCTATCGGGGGCAAGCCCCCTCCCACATTTTTTCCGTGTCCCCTTGGAAGTGTCGCTGTAGCGTCCTACGCCTGCTAGATTGGCTGCTTTCCAATGCCAGGGAAGCACCATGGGACACTCACTGAAAATCTTGGGCCGCACGTCCTCCATCAACGTGCGCAAGGTACTGTGGACCTGCCACGAACTCGGTATCGACTATCACCGCGAAGACTGGGGCATCGGCTACTCCCCTACCCAATCCCCCGAATTCCTTGCCCTTAACCCCAACGCCCAAGTGCCGGTGCTGATCGACGACCACGGCGTACTGTGGGAATCCAACACCATCTGTCGCTACCTCGTGGGCCTCTACCAACGCCACGATTTGCTGCCCGCCGAACCCGCCCCACGGGCCAAGGTGGAACAATGGATGGACTGGCAAGCCACCGAACTCAACCCTTCCTGGGGTTATGCATTCCATGCCTTGGTGCGCAAAAATCCCGACTACCAGGACCCACAACGCCTCAGCGCCGGCATAAAAGCCTGGAACGACAAAATGGGACTGCTGGAACAACAGTTGGCCAAAACCGGCGCCTACGTGGCCGGTGATGAGTTCACCCTGGCCGATATCCTCGTCGGCCTCTCGGTACACCGCTGGCGTAACGCACCGCTGGAGCACCCGCCCTACCCTGCGGTCGAGGCGTATTACCAGCGGCTCAGCCAGCGCCCCGGTTTCCAGGCCTTTGCACTCGACGGTCACAACTAACCCACGCCGCCTCGGAACTGCTCCCATGCTTTCATCCTCCGCCACAGACGGCGTCGATCCAATCCGCGCCGCCCACATCAGCGCACGCATCGACCGCTTGCCTGCCGTAGCCACTGTCTGGCGCCTGGTGGCGTTGCTGTCGATTGGGGGCTTTTTCGAGCTGTATGACTTGTTCCAGACCGCCTACATCAGCCCCGGCTTGATCAAGGACGGCCTGTTTGCCACCGGCAGTGGCGGTGTATTCGGTTTTTCCGACCAGGCCGCGTTCGCCTCGGCCACCTTCCTGGGTCTGTTCCTCGGCGCCAGCCTGCTCAGCCCCATCGCCGACCGCTTCGGGCGGCGGGCGATCTTCACCTTTGCGCTGATCTGGTACACGGTCGCCACCGTGTTGATGGGCATTCAGACATCGGCGCTGGGCATCATCTGCATGCGCTTTCTGGTGGGTATTGGCTTGGGCATCGAACTGGTGACCATCGACGCGTATCTCTCGGAACTGGTGCCCAAGCGCATGCGCAGCTCGGCGTTTGCCTTTGCATTTTTCATCCAGTTCCTGTCAGTGCCCGCGGTGGCCTTGATGTCGTGGTGGCTGGTGCCTCAGGCACCTTTCGGGGTTTCCGGCTGGCGCTGGGTGGTGTTGTCGAGTGCAGTGTTTGCGCTGTTTATCTGGTGGTTGCGCAAGCGCTTGCCGGAGTCACCCCGCTGGCTCGCGCAAAAAGGCCGCTTCAAGGAGGCCAATGCAATCATGGAAAGCTTGGAGGCACGCTGCCAGAAAGATCATGGCAAACCGTTGGATGAGCCCGAGCCCGAAGCGGTCAGCGTGCAAGGCAATGGTCGATTTGCCGACATCTGGCAGCCACCCTATCGGCGCCGCGCGTTGATGCTGATCGTGTTCCACGTATTCCAGGCCATCGGCTTTTTCGGCTTTGGCAACTGGTTGCCGGCGCTGTTGTCGGGTCAAGGTGTCAGCGTGACCCATAGCTTGCTCTACGCCTTCATCATCACCCTCGCCTACCCGCTGGGGCCGCTGCTGTTCGTGAAGGTGGCCAACCGCTTTGAAAACAAATGGCAGATTGTCGGCTCGGCCCTCGGCGCGATGATCTTCGGCAGCCTGTTCGCCCTGCAAACGACGGCGGTGGGGCTGGTGATCTGCGGGGTGATGATCACCTTCTGCAATGCCTGGCTGAGCTTCAGCTATCACTCGTATCAAAGCGAGCTGTTCCCCACCAATATCCGAGCGCGGGCCGTGGGGTTCTGTTATTCGTTCAGCCGCTTGTCCACGGTGTTCAGCAGCCTGTTGATCGGCTTTATCCTCGAACACCTGGGCACGCCGGGGGTGCTGGCGTTCATCGCCAGCAGCATGTTGATCGTGATGATCACCATCAGTTGGTTCGGGCCGCGCACACGTAACCTGGCGCTGGAAAATATCGCCCACTGACGGCAACGGTTGGCCGCCGGCGGGACAATGTTTGCCACGCCGACGGCGCCATCCCCAGTAAAAATGGGCACGTCACACCCGGCACGCTATTTGCTCAACCTGTGGCACACGAACATTTCCACAGGTGACCGATCATGCTGGTTAATAACAACGCCCAAGCCGTGTCGACGATCCAACATATCAAGCGCCCCGACATGGACCCCGCCAACGCTGCCGCCAGCACGCTGTACAGCGGTGCCCTGCAAGCGGCGCAGCAAAGCGTCACGGTGCCGGCCGCGCAAAAGGACTTGGACAAAGCCAACGACCGTATCGATGAAGCCTTCGCCAAGACCCGCGTACAGTTGCAGGCCACCACGGCAGCGACGAGCGCGACCTCGGGTGTGCCGGCCACCGACTCGACCGGCAAAACGGCACGTGAAGATTTTACCGACTACATGAGCAAATCCCCGGCCGAGCGCATTCGCGAACAGTTGCTCAAGGAGCAGGGGTTGACCGAAGCAGATGTGCAGAAGCTGCCGCAGGAAAAACAGGACGCGATTTCCAAGGCCGTGGCTGAACGCCTCAAGCAGCAACAGGATCAGCAGGTAGCGGCAAAAACCACCGACCCGCAGGTGCAGGCGGTGAAAGAAACCCTCGCCGCGATCTAAAAATGTGGGAGGGGGCTTGCTCCCGATAGCGGTGAATCAGCTACAGATGAGTAACCTGACACACTGCAATCGGGGGCAAGCCCCCTCCCACATTGGATCTTCTTTCACATTAGATCTGCCGTGTTCTAGAGATCAGCTACTGCAGTTGCAGGGTGGAATTGAACTGACTGATCGCATCCACCACATGCCGTGAGCCTTCCTGAATCTCCAGGATCACCTGCCCCGCCTCATTCGCCAATTCCACCCCCAGCCCGGTGCGGCTCAAGCTCGATTGCATGCTCGACACCGCGCTCAGCGACAGGTCGTGGTTCTTGCGCACCACATCGACAATCTCCACCGTCGCCTGGCTGGTGCGTGCCGCAAGGCTGCGCACTTCATCAGCCACCACTGCAAACCCGCGTCCGTGCTCGCCAGCCCGCGCCGCTTCAATCGCCGCGTTGAGCGCCAACATATTGGTTTGCTCGGCAATGCTGCGAATGGTTTGCACAATGGCGCCGATAATGTCCGACTGTTTGTTTACTGCGTCGATACTCTGGGCCGCCTGGTTCAGGTCGCTGGAAATCTCTTCGATGATCTGCACGGTTTGCTGCACCACCTCCGAGCCCTTGCGTGCGCAGGCATCGTTTTGCACCGAGGTGGCATGGGCCGAATCGGCGGCGGTGCGCAGGGTGGTGACTTGGTCAGTGATGTCGCTGGCGAACTTCACCACTTTGTACAGGCGGCCGTTGGCGTCGAAGATCGGGTTGTAGGAGGCTTCCAAAAACAGGGTCTTGCCGTATTTGTTTTTGCGCTCGAACCGATGGGAGTGGTATTCGCCACGGTTGAGGGACGCCCAGAACGCCTTGTACGCCGGCGATTCGACCTCGGCGCGATGGCAAAACATGCTGTGGTGCTGGCCGGTGATTTCTTCACGCGTGTACTGCACGGTGCGCAGGAAGTTGTCGTTGGCGTTGAGGATCTGGCCCTGCGGGGTGAACTCGATCACCGCCATGGAGCGGCCGATGGCATCGATCAAGCTCTGGTTCTCGTGTTCATGGTGGACCCGTGCGGAAATATCCGACGCGACCTTGATCACGCTCTGCACCTGGTTGTTGCTGTCCAGCACCGGCATGTAGCTGGCCTCCAGCCAGACTTCCTGGCCGCGCTTGTTCAAGCGCATGAAGGTGCCGCTCAACGCCTCGCCCCGGGCCAGGTCGCGCCACAGCTTGGCGTAGGCTTCAGTGTGGGTAAACGCCTCGTCGCAGAAGATACGGTGATGTTTGCCGCGAATCTCCTCGACGTTGTAGCCCATGGCTTTGCAGAAGTTGTCGTTGGCATCGAGGATCACGCCATTGCGATCGAATTCGATCATCGCCATGGAACGGCTGATGGCGGCGAGTTTGGCGTTGGCTTCGGTCAGGGCATAGGAAAAGCGTTCGATTTCTTGCAGGTCGGATTTGTGATGGCGGTTGAACATGGTCAGATCACCCTTGATTCCCGGCGCCTGGAAGGCGCATTCCATTCATAAGTTGGATATTACTGGTGCACTTTCATGGGGAAATAACCATCCGAAACGCTTTAAATGGCAAACGTCATCAACGGTTCAGGATGAGCATAGACAGGGGTTGGCGCTATGCAAGGCCACTAGTCCGCCAGCATTTTTAACAATGCCTGGGCAGCCGCGGATGGCCCACGATTTGGCGAAACTACCAAAGAGAACTCGCGGTGCACGGGAACGCTGAGCGGCATCACACGCAGCCCATCGCGCTGAACCGGCAGGGTCATTTCCGGCACCAGGGTCACGCCAATGCCCTCGCGCACCAGGCTGAAGGCGCTGCTCCATTCACGCACTTCCACACGGACATCCCGCAACGCCAAACCGGCGTCGGCGCTCAGGCTTCTGGCGTTGGCGGTGCAGCCGCCTGTGGCGAGTACAAAGGGTTGTTCCAACAATTCTGCCAATGTCACGGTGGCACCCGTCGGGCGCTGGGCCAGCTCGTGCTGCGCGGGCACCACCGCCAGCCAATTATCGCGCCCCAGTACCGTGGCATTGCGCTCGGGCTTGGGGTTGAGCACCACGCCCAAGTCGATCAAGTCGGCGTCGAGCAAAGCGTTCACTTCGTTGTCAGTGACTTCCAGAGTGGTGACCTCGATACCGGGGTACAGCCGCTTGAAACGCTGCAACAGCGGGCTCAGAAAGGTATCCAGCACGATGGGGAAGCTGGCAACGCGCAGCGTCCCACGCAACATGGGCTTGGCTTCATCCACGGTGCTACGGATGGTCTGCAGCGCGCTCATCATCACCCGCGCCTGTTCAATCACACTCAGCCCCAGTGCAGTGGGCAGGGTCTTGCGCGGTTCACGGGTAAACAATTGCGCGCCCAGCGTCGCCTCCATGCCGGCCATGGCCTGGCTGGCAGCGGACTGGGTCATGCCCACACACTCGGCGGCGGCGGTGATGCTGCCGTGGTCCGCGACGGCGACCAGCAAGCGCCAGTGCATCAGGTTCATCATGACAGTAGCTGTCCTTATGGCAGGGGTCTGAAGGTTTAATTTTACGCACGGTGCCATGCCCGCGAGACTGGCGCAAATTCAACGGAGTTGTCCCTGATGAAACTGTATTACTTACCCAACGCCTGCTCCCTCGCCTCCCATATTGTATTGCGCGAATTGGCGTTGCCGTTCGAACTGGTGCTGGTCGACAACCAGGCCAAGACCACCGCCCACGGCGAGGACTTCCTGCAGATCAACCCCAAGGGCTATGTGGCCGCGCTGCAACTGGACAACGGCCAGGTACTGACCGAAGCCAGTGCGATCCTGCAATACCTGGCCGACCTCAAATCCGCTGTCGGCCTGGCCCCTGCCAATGGCAGCTGGGAACGCGTACGGTTGCAGGAGTGGCTGAACTTTGTCGCCACCGAAATTCATGGTGGGCTGGCGGTGTTCTTCAACAGCGCAATCCCGGATGAAGTGAAAGCGCTGTTCAAGGCCACGCTGTTCAAGCGCTTTGCGATCCTGGTGCAGACCTTGGAGCGTCAGGATTACCTGCTGGGTTCACAGTTCTCGGTGGCCGATGCCTACCTGTTCGTGGTGCTGCGTTGGGCGGCGTTTCACGACATCGACTTGCGGGAATGGCCGGCGCTGGCTGCGTTTCAACAGCGCGTCAGTGAGCGGCCAGCCGTGACGACTGCACTGGCCACCGAAGCCGCCTGACCTGAAACGCAATTCACTGTGGGAGCTGGCTTGCCTGCGATGGCGGTACACCCGGTACAAAGGTGTTAGATGTCAGACCGCTATCGCAGGCAAGCCAGCTCCCACAATTGATCTTCATTCATTTAGAGAGAAGGGGTCAGGCTGCCATTGCTGATGAAAGCGCTTAACGCCAACACATCCACCGAACCCGAACGGTCCTGTTCCAGATGCGCCACGTTGCGGCGCACCGTCTCATGAATCTGCCGTGCGCCCTTCCCCAGCCGCAGCGGGCCGCGCAGGTCCACGGCCTGCGCGGCGACGATCAACTCGATGCTGGCCACCCACAGCACCCGCTCGGTCAAACGGCGGGTCTTGTCGACCACCGCCAGCGCTTGCCCGGCGTAATCTTCCACGCGATCGGCCACCGGCACACTCACCGCAGGCAATGGGTTGGCCAGATGCCCGATCTCGGCGACCAGGGCCGAGCTGGTGCGTTGCAAGGCTGCCATCCCGACATGCCCCGGCTGGGTGATCAGGAACCGTGGCAAATCGCTGGACGCGGGCGATAACAACTTGGCGATGCGTTCGGCACTGCACGCCGCCAGCCGGCTCAAAGCCAACCCCACCCCTTCGGCAGCCAGTGCCAGATGGGTGCTGTCAAAGTTCGCCGTGGCCAACGCCATCGCTTCTTCGCTGATCAACGCCGGGTTGTCCGCACCACTGCGCAGTTCCAGCTCGACCAACTCATGCAATTGCTGCAACGCCTGTTGCGCCGCGCCTTGTACGACCGTGGCACAGCGAAAGCTCAGCGGGTCCTGCAATCGGCGCGGGTTACCTGCCAGTTCACCGCCCGCAAGCAAGCGCAACAACGCTGCCGACTGCTCGGTTTGCCCCGGTGCCGGTCGCAGGCGCGAAGCCCAGGGCTGGAACGGACTGAGATTGGCCCGATAGCCTTCGCACGACAACGCCAACGCTGCCAGCAGAGCCTCCAACACCTGCTGCACCTCAGCCACCAACAGGGCACCCAGCCCGACGCTGGCAGCATTCGCCGAGACCAGCGCCAGGCCATCCTTGCCGGTCAGCGGTACGGACAATGCCAGGCTCAAGTGCGCCAAGGGCGCCAGGTCACTCTCACCCAATGAGCCCAGCAACGGCACCTCGGGCTCGACACCGGTGTTCAGCAAATCCAGCAGTGCCTGTGCGGCTGCCAGCGAAATACCCGAGCGCCCCTGAGCCAACCCAGCCAAGCGAGTGGCCGTGATGGCACGAATCTCCTGCCGATTGGCCAGGCGCCCGACGCCCACGGCACGGCCCAACGGAATGTTCGCCTGTACGGGGGCAACCGGTGTATCCACCGCCGCGCCCAGGCCGGTGGTCACGCCATAGATGGGCGTGCCTTCAGCCGTCAGTTTCAGCAGCAGCCGGTGACCTGCGTCGATGCGTTGGCGTGCCTGCGCGGTGAAGTCTGCCGGTGTGTCCTGCCGCGCAATCGCCAGCAAGTCCACCAGTGCCAGCCCTTGGGGACCAATAGCAATCATGCCCAACGCAACCGCTGACCAATCCCCAGGCGCCAGGCTTTTTCCAGCAGTGCGTGGCCCAGGGCAATGTCGCTGAGGCTCAAGCCACGGTGCCAGAACAAAATGGTTTCTTCAGGGGTTTCACGACCGTTTTTCAAGCCGGCGACAATCTGCCCAAGTTCGGCGTACAAGGTTTCAGCACTGAGTTTCCCGGCGTCGACGTGGGCGCGCAGTGCGCCAAACATCCCACCCTTGCATTGGCCCCAATCGTCCACCACCAACTTGCTCATGATGTCGGTGAGCGACAGCTCCACCGCGCTCATGGTGCCGTAGGGCACCACGAAAGCGCCGGGCTTGATCCATTCGGTGCGCAACAACGGCGTGGGCTGGTCCAGCCGCGAGGCCTCGACCACGATGTCGGCGCCGCGTACGGTGGCCTCCCAATCCTCGGTGACGATCACCGGCTTGCCCAGGTCGCGACGCAGGCGTTCGGCAAAGGCTTCGCGGCTTTCGCTGCGTCGCGAATGCACGCGGATTTCCTCGAAATCGAACAGATGGTCCAGCAGCCGCACATTCCAGTACGCCGTGCCGCGCGCACCGATATGCGCCAGCACTTTACTGTCGGGCCGGGCCAGGTATTTGGCACCGATGGCGGTGACGGCCCCGGTGCGCATGTCGGTGATCGCCGAGGCGTCGAGGATGGCTTTGGGAATGCCTGTGGCTGGGTCCAACAGGTTGAGGATCGCCAATTCCGAGGGCAGGCTCTTGCGGTAGTTGTCGACAAAATCGCCCACCACCTTGACCCCGGCATAACCGATATCGCCACCGAGCACACCACGCAGCACGTTGAAGTGGCCGTTGATTTCGCCGCCGGGAATCAGGTGGGTGCGCGGCTCGATCACCGCCTCGCCCCGGCCCTGGATCGCCAGGCTGGCTTCGATGGCGGTGAGGATCTCGTCGTTGGTCAGGCCCAGCTCTTCGATGTCCAGGCCGTTGAGAAAGTCGATGTAGATCGGTTGCATGATCAAGGCGCCTTGAACACGATTTGCTGCACATCGACCTTTTTCGGGATCAGGCCGTTGGCGAAGAACAGATCGGCGGTGCGTTGCTGGTTGGCGATATCGACGGCTTCCAGCGGGCGAATCGGCGCGGGCGAACGATGTTCGAAATAGCTGCGGACCACGGCCGGTGGTAGGCCGAGGGTCTTGGCCATCAGTGCGATGCTGTCGTCAGGCTGGTCCAGGGACAGGCGCTGTGCCTTGGCCAGGGTCTGGATGATCGTGGCGACAACGTGCGGGTGTTGCTGGGCGAAGGGCCGGTTGACCACAAAGAAACTCCCGGCCGGGTTGAGGCCCTGACCATCACCCAACACCCGGGCAGAACCGTCGACCACGGCGGCGGAGTAGTACGGGTCCCACACCACCCAGGCGTCGACCTTGCCTTGCTCGAACGCGGCGCGGCCGTCGGAGGGTGACAGGTACACCACATTCACATCCTTCCACTGCAAGCCGGCGCGCAGCAGGCTTTTCAAGAACAGGTTGTGGGCGCTGGAACCCTTGAGCAGCGCTACGCGCTTGCCCTTGAGTTCGGCCACGCTCTGAATCGCACTGGCCTTGGGCACTAGCACTGCTTCCGTCTTGCCTTCATTGGGTTCGACGGCGAAGTACTGCAGATCGATGCCGGCGGCCTGGGCGAAGATCGGCGGAATGTCGCCGATATTGCCGATATCCAGGCTGCCGCCGTTCAGCGCTTCGATCAGCGGTGGACCGCCGAGGAACTCGACCCACTGCACTTGGGTGCCAGGCAATGCGGCTTCGAAAAGCTTGTGTTCACGGGCCAGCACCATGCTCACCGAGCTTTTCTGGTAACCGATACGCAGGGTGGACGGTTCGGCTGCCAGCACTTGGCCGGCCACCAGCGAAAGGACGAGGGTAGCGAGGATCTTCAGCATCACAGCGCTCCCTTGACCTTGACCGCCACGTCCGCCGGTACCCACGCTTGCCAGACCTGTGGCTGTTCTTTAAGGAACGCCAGCGCGACTTGGCGTGGCTGTTCCCGTTTCTCGCTCATCTGCGCCAGCGTGGTGTTGAGCAAGTCGATCGGCAAGTCGACTTTTTCAAAGAAACTCACCAGTTGCGGGTACTGCGCCTTGAACGGCGCCGACACGCCAATTGCCAGGTGCGCAGGCAGCGAACGGGTGCCGATGGGGTGCGGATTGTTGGCGTCGGCCAGGGTCTTCCAGGCTTCGGCGTTGAACGGCGGCTCTTCCAGTTTGATCAGCTTGAAGCGCCCCAGCAGTGGCGTGGGCGACCAGTAGTAGAACAACACCGGTTTGCCACGACGCACCGATGACGCCACCTCGGCATCCAGCGCAGCGCCGGAGCCGGTACGGAAGTTGACGAAGGTGTCGGTCAAGCCGTACGCCTTGAGCTTCTGACTGTTGACGATTTCCGAGGTCCAGCCAGTGGGGCTGTTGAGGAAGCGGCCGCGGCTCGGGTCTTCGGGGTCGCGGAACACATCCTTGTAGCGCGGTAGGTCGGTCACCGACTTGAGATCCGGCGCCAGGGGTTTGATGCCGCGTGCCGCGTCCCCCTTGATCACGTATTCCGGCACCCACCAGCCTTCGGTGGCGCCTTTGACGGTATCGCCCAGGCCAAACACTTTGCCTTCGTTTTCCGCCTTGACCCACGCCGGACTGCGCCCGGCCCACTCTTCACCTATCACTTGGATATCGTCCTTGGCCAGGGCGGCTTCCAGGCTCACGGTGCTGCCGGGCAAGGTGTCGGTGGGCAGGTCGTAGCCTTTCTCGACGATCAGGCGCAACACCTCGGTGATCAGGCTCCCGCTTTCCCAGGTGATATCGCCGAAGTGAATCGGTTTGACCGCTTCGGCGGCGGGAGCTTGCTGGGCCACAAGGGCCAGTGTCAGTAGCGAGCCACCGAGCAGACTTTTTAGTTTTTTCATGCAGAACCTCATGGTGAATCAATTTCAAAAACACAGGAGATCCAGTGCGGGAGGGGGCTTGCCCCCGAAAGCAGTGGGTCAGCCAAAGCTGCTCCACCTGAACCACCGCCATCGGGGGCAAGCCCCCTCCCACATGTGATCTACGCCATGCACTTAAAAGTCATAACTGAGCCGTGTGTAATAGAACGCCCCTTCCGGCGCGGTCGGTGACAGGTAGCTGTATTGCTGGCCCGGGGTCTGGCGCAGGCGGCTGTTGAAGTCGTCGGGCTTGCTGTCGAACAGGTTGTTCACGCCCACGGAGACGCGCAGTTGTTTGGTGAACGCGTAGTTCACGTCCAGGTCGGTGGTCCATTGCGCACTGAAGGTCTGGTCGTACTGGGCGTTGGCTTCGGCGGCCGCGTACTTGCGGTACTTGCCGTAGCGGGTTTCGTTGAGGGCGATGGTCCATTGGTTGAGCGTGTGCACGGCGCCGAACACCAGCTTGTCTTCGGGGTAGCCATGCTCGATAAAGCCACGGGCTTCGCGGGTCAGCACTTCGAAACCGTTGGGGTTTTCGTGGACCTTCTCAATCGTGGTGCGGGCCTTGGTATACCCGGCCGACAGCACCAGGCCACCGAACTGCGCCAGGTCCAGGTTGTACTTGCCGACGATGTCGACGCCGCGGGTACGGGTGTCGGCGGCGTTGGTCATGAACTGCGCCCAGGAGTACTGGCCGTAGCCGGCGTTGGTGAGAATCTGCTCGGCCAACGGCCCGGAGATGCCACCGCTGAACAGCAACCGGTCGCGGATCGTTATCTGGTAGGCGTCGATGGTCAGCGAAGCATTTTCAGCCGGTCGCAGCACCAGGCCCAACGAGTAGTTGGTGGACTTTTCCGGCTTGAGCGGCTGCGCGCCGAGGGCCCGGGCGGCCGGGTTGTCGGCCGGCAGCATGCGGGTCAACACCGGATTGCCATTGGCGTCGAGGTTGGTGGTGGTGGTCCACGAGGTGCCGATCTGTCCCAGGCTGGGAGCGTGGTAAGCGTTGTTGATCGTACCGCGCAAGGCCACTTGCGGGGTGAAGTCATAACGCGCCGAGAGCTTGCCGGTGGTGGCCGAACCGAAGTCCGAGTAATGCTCGGTACGCCCGGCCACGCCCACTTGCAGCTTATCGGTGACTTGGTTCTCCAAGCCGAAATACACGCCGCCCACGTCACGCTTGAAGGTGCCGGCATCGTCCGGGGTCAGGCCAGAGGCTTGCACCGCACCCACTTGCACGCCATCGATGCCACCAAAGGAATACGAGCTGTAGTCACCGGCTTCCAGGCGATATTGTTCGTGCCGGTAGGCCACTCCGGCCGAGACGGTCAGCGGGTGGCTGGACCAGTTCACGTCCAGGTCCTTGGCGTAATCGAGGGTAAGGTTGGTCTGGTCGTTGACCAGCGTGGCGACGTTGAACTTGGTCGGGCTGTTGGCGCCGTAGCTCGGGTTGACGGTGTTGAAGGCCAATTCATCGTGCTCGTCGCGGCCATAGGTGGCGCTCAGGTCGAAGCGGCCGATGCTCTCGTCTTCATACCGGGTGCCCACGGTGATGGCGCCGTCTTCATAGCGGTAGCGGTATTTGGGAATGGTGCCGTTGGGGTAGATCGAGGCCACGTTGTTCGGGCTGCTGGCCAGCAACGGCGGGGTGTTGTTCACCGAGGTGTCCTGGCCAAACGTCGCAAAACTGTAGAGGCGCCACTGATCGTTCAGGCCGATTTCGGCGTTGGCCGCCAGGTTGTATTTGTCGCGCCCGGCACCGCCCCAGCGCGGGTCTTGGACCCGGCCGTCGGCCACGTATTTATCACCGATATCGTCGGGTTTGTTGTTGAGGGTATTGAAGCTCAGGGTCAGGAAGCCATCGCCCGGCAGGCCCACGCCGTACCAGCCATCGGTGGTCTTGCTGAAGCCATCGCCCTGGGCGTATTTGCCCAGTTGGGTATTGATGCCGCCACCGCTGTCGCGCTCCTTGAGCACAATGTTGACCACACCGGCCACCGCGTCGGAGCCGTACTGCGCGGAGGCGCCATCGCGCAGCACTTCGACGTGGTCGATGGCGCTGATGGGAATCATGTCCAGGTCCACCGGCTGGGCGCCAATGAACGGCACGCCGCCGGAGATATTCACCACCGCCGAAGTGTGCCGGCGCTTGCCGTTGATCAACACCAAGGTCTGGTCGGGTGACAGGCCGCGCAGTGAAGCCCCCTTGGGATCTTGCCCGCGCGTGGCGCTGTTGTTCTGTGGAAAGTTGAACGACGGCAGCAACTGGAACAGCGCCTGGTTGAGGCTAGTGGCGCCGGTTTGCTTGAGTTCTTCGGCGTTGATCACATCCACCGGGGCGCTGCTGGTCAGGGCGGTGGCGTTGCTGCGGCGGGTGCCAATGGCGACCACACGGTCGAGGGTCGGCGCCTGGGCGGCGCTGGTTTGTGCCTTCACATTACTGCCGGCCTGGGTGCCCTCCTTGATGATGAATGCACCGTCCGGGCTGACTTGCACGCGCAAACCCGTCCCCTTGAGCGCGGCGTCTACCGCTTGTTGCGCCGACAGCGAACCGTCGACCTGCGCCGAGGAGTACTGACCCAACTGCGGCGTAAAAGAGATCACCTGACCGCTTTGGCGACTGATGTTGAGCAGTACCTCATCCAGCGGACCAGGGGCGATGTGGTAGACCTGGCGCGCCTCTTCGGCGCTGGCGGCAAATGAGAAAAACAGGCTGGCCAACGGCACCAGGGCAAAGGTTCGAAGCGGCACACGGTTGAACTGATTCACTTTGGCTCCCCCCAAGGAAACTCCTGAACGCTGCTCCCCGCAGCGCTTACGGGAGGGATGTGGGCTGGCGAGGGGAAAACTTGCAGACCGTTTGGTTATGTCCTTAGAACCCACACTTGAGCCTGAAGCGGTCACCCAATCAGTGTGGGAGCTGGCTTGCCTGCGATGCGAGCCATTCGGTTCTCCAGGCAAACCGAGTCGATCCCTTCGCAGCCTCGCTAACGCTCGACAGCTCCCACATTTGACCGAGTGACCGCCCCCTTCACGCTGCATTGACGGTCACCCACAGGCCGGTGCGGCGGGTGATGTGGATCGGCAAGGTGCGCGCCAGGGTGTCGAGGATTTGCCCAGGGTTGTCCAAGCGGTAGAGGCCACTGACGCGCAACCCGGCCACGGCGGGGTCCAGGCGCAGCACGCCATTATGGTAGGGACGCAGGGCGTCGATGACTTCGGCCAGCGGGCGGTCGCGCACTTGCAGGAAGCCGTCGACCCAGGCCGTGGCGCCGGCAGCACTGGTTAGCACCGGGCCGAACCCCGTACGGTCATAAAGCACTTGATGACCGGCGGCCAGTTGCAGGTGTTCACCGTTGTGGCGGTTGATGGCCACTGCACCATTGAGCGCAACGACCTGGCCCTGCCCTTCCCGCTCACGCACCAGCAAGCGATTGCCATAGGCGTGCAGGCGCGCCTGGTCGGTCTGGATCAGAAAAGGTCGGTGACGGTCGCCAGCGACGTTGGCCAGCACCTCGCCTTCGCGCAGGCGCACCAGGCGTTGTTGCGGGTCGAACTGGATATCCGCCGCACTTTGCGCGTTGAACAACAACGCACTGCCATCGGTCAACGTGACGCTGCGCCGCTCGGCGGTGCCGGTGCGGATATCCGCGGTTAGTTCGGAGAGCCCTAGGGGCTTGGCCAACAGCGTCGCGCCCAAGACCACGCCGGCCCCCGCCAGCGCGACCTGCAACACCTGGCGGCGGCTGGACGGTGCCTCCTGCAGTGTCCGGTGCAAGACCTGGCCGCTGACGCCTTGAGCCTGGGGAATCTGAAACACGCCCAAGCGCGTTTCCAATTGCAGGCACAACGCATCATGGCGTGGGTCGGCTGCACGCCACTGGTGGTAGCGCTGCCAATCCACCGCACTCGCCTGGCCGGAACGCAACAGCACGTACCAACGTGTGGCACTGTCGATCAGTTCGTCATTCATTCCAGACACAGCCGCAAACAACGGTTGAAGGCACGGGCCATGTAGTCGCTGACCGAACGCTGGGAAATCCCCAGTTCGGCGGCGATCTCCGGATAGGTCAGGCCATTGAGTTGGGACAACAGGAAGGTCGCCTTGACCTTGGCCGGCAAGCCGTCGAGTAACTGGTCGATGGTTTGCAAGGCTTCGATCATTTGCGCCAAGTCTTCGGGGGACGGCGTGCTGCACGCTTCGTCGTGGTCCAGGGCGTCGAGGTAGGCGCGTTCCAGGTCGCGGCGGCGCCACAGTTGATACATCAGACGTTGGGCAATGGTGGTGAGCAATGCACGGGGTTGGCGGATCGGCACCACACCCGGCGCGCCCAGCAGTTGGACGAAGGTGTCGGCAGCGATGTCTTCGGCGTGTGCACGGGAGTCGAGATGGCGGTGCAGGCGGCTGCACAGCCAGTCGTAATGACTGCGGAACAATCCGCCCACGTAATCGCTGTGAGAAGTGTCGGCGCCGGACATAGTGGCTCCATTTGAGTAGGTTGCGCGTTATGTCCGGTGTTCCGGTGGAGCGATCCTAGCAAGGCCTCTTATTCTTTAATAATATTTAAAATGCATTTTTATATAACCTTATTGAAGCTTTGAATAACCGGCATCGGCGGCTTCCTGCTGAAAGCGCAAAAGCACTTGGTAGTCGTCTTCGCTGGCGGGCAGGACGGCCTGGATACCCAGCATTTCAACCACTTGCGGCAAGTCCCGCAACGCCAGGTTCATCGCCTCCCGTATCTGCGTGATGCGTTCGTCACTCAAGGTCGAAGAGCCGATGTAGGGCAAGGTCGGGCTCGGCGCACTCTGGGTAACGATGCGCAGCCCGGCCACTTCCTGCGGGGCGAAGCGGGCCAGGTAGTCGTAGGTGACGCTGTCGATCGCGGCCAAGTCCGCGCGGCCTTCGCGCAACCAGCGCAGGCTTTCACGGTGGGCACCGCTGATGTCGACGCTGGCGAAGAAGCGGCCGTCGCGTTGCAACGGCGCCAGGCGTTCGCGCAGCAGGTTCATGCCGCTGTTGGAGTCGTGGCCGTTGATCACGCCGCGGCTGTTGTGAAAGCCCGCCAGGGTGGTGCGCGGGTTGTCGTCGCGGGTGAGCAACAGGCTGCAATGGTCGCCATGGCTGCTATGGGGGAGTTCGTAGCGTGGGCGGCCAATCACACGCACCTGGCCGCGCAGTTGGGTCATCAGCGGGTAGCCGCAGGTTTGGGTCACGAGCAGTTCGGGCGCCAGCCACAGGCTGTGCAGATCGAGGTGGTCGGCATTTCGACGGCTCAGGCCCAAACGCTCAAGGATGCGTGTCAGCCATTGTTGATTGGCCTGTTGCACGGCGGCGGGCGCGACGTACATCAGCAGCTCCGCGTAGTGATCACTCATGGTCGTCTCTCAAGCGAAAGGATGCCGGGGGCTGTCGATGGCCTTGAGGCCGTGGCGGCTGATCAACTGGCCGTAACCCTGCACCAGGAAACCACCGCTGCGCGCCACCCATTGCTCGCGCCGGGCGCGGTAGACCTGGGGCAGCAAATACCAAGGCAACTTCGGCAAGTCATGGTGCACCAGGTGCAGGTTGTTGTTGAGGAACAGCCAGGTCCAGGGCCAGGACGCTTCATTGAGTACCGTGCGCTGTTCCGGTTGCAGATGCGGGCGGTGTTCATAGTAGGAACGGATCGAGGCCAGCGACAAGGCCGGCGCGGTGACCAGCAGCAGGTAGTGCCACACCGGCAGTACGCTGTAGCGGGCGATGAAGGTCAACATCAGCAGGGTGACGGCACCATGGGCCAGCCACATCGGCCACACCTGGGGCAGGCGTTGGAACTCATGGCGAGCCAGTCGCCCTATCGCCAGCGGTGCCGCCAGCAGGAAACGTCCAAGCACGGTTTTGGTCAACCAATGCACGCCACGCTCGAACAGCGAGCTGTTGTCCCATTGGTGTTGGTTCAGGTAGCGGCTTTCCGGGTCGACACCGGGCAGCGTCAGGTCTTCATCGTTGTGGTGCAACAGGTGGCTGTCGCGATACAGCGTGTAGGGATACCACACGGCAAACGGTGCATAGCCGAGCAGTTTGTTGATCAGCGGGGAACGGGTGGGATGGCCGTGGAGCAGCTCGTGTTGCACCGACAGCCACAACGTCACCAGGGGAACCAGCAACAGTGTGCTCAACCACAGGCCCAGCCAGTGGCTGCCGAGGATCACGGCGAACCAGCCGGCATACACGCCGATCAACAGCAGCCAGGTCGGCCACTCGGTTTTTGCGGTAAAGCTTTGGGCCAGGGCTTCGATTTCCCGGCGTTGGGTCAGATCAAGATAGTTGGCCATTGGCAGCTCAGAGCAGGTGTTTCCTGCTCTGTGCATTGAGGCCGGATAATCTTGCAGATCGTTTGGTTCTAAGCTTGGAACTTAATGGCCGAACACCCCGGTTTCGGATTTTTTGGCTTTCTTTTCGGCGCGTTTTTCATCGGCGGTCTTTACCGGTTTTTTCTTCGCCGCTTTCTTTGAATCCATACCTTTGGCCATGATGCGTACTCCACATGCAGAGGATGTAGCATTGGGTATAACACCTATTGCGCTATAGAAGGCGCTTATAATCTTCGCCCCTTGATTACGTTGCCTGAACACTATGTCCGAGTTGACCATCGATCTGCTGGCAGAGCCTCTATGGCCGCTGCTGAACAAGTTTTACCGCAGCCATGATTCGTCGATGAAGGCGCTCAAGGGCGGGCATTTGTGGGTGGCCCGAGACGGCGAGATTGTGGGTGGCCTGTGTTTGACGCCGGTGATCGGTGGACAGTGGTTGACCGGGGTGTTTGTGGACCCTGCCTATCGAGGCAAAGGGTTGGCGGCACGCTTGATTCTTCAGGCGGTGGCTTCAGTGGAGGGCACGGTGTGGCTGCTGTGCCACCCGGATCTGGAAGCGTTGTATCAACGTATGGGGTTCACCCAAGACACGGTGCTGCCCCAATCCCTCAGCGAACGACTGGTACGCTACAAGCGCAACAAGCCAATGATCGCCATGGGCTTAGATCGTTTGGTGAGGTCGACCTCGCATAATGTGTGATCAGCCGAGCGTGGGCCCATGCTAGCCTCGACGGCACAGTGGCCCACTTATCGGATGATCATGAAAACGACGTTTGCAGTGCTGTCCCTTACCGCCCTCCTCCTCCCCACCTTCAGCCAGGCCGCCGACGCGCCGATCAGCGCCAAGCAGTACCAAAGCGTACTCGCTGGCAGCTGGCGCGACCCGGCCAACAGCGCGCGCGATGGTTATCGCCATCCGCAGCAGACCTTGGAGTTCTTTGGCTTGAGCGCCCAGCAACGTGTGATCGAAATCACCCCCGGCGGTGGTTGGTACAGCGAAGTGCTGGCGCCGTTGCTCAAGGATCACGGGCAGTACATCGCTGCCGTGCAAGCCGCCACCAGCAGTGCCTATGCGCGCACGTCCGAAGAAAACCTGAAAAAGAAATTCGCGGCTGACCCGGCGCGCTACGCCAAGGCCGAAGTGGTGGAGTTCGATCCCAAGGCACCAGTCTTCGGCAAACCGGCCTCGGCCGACGCCGTGCTGACTTTTCGCAATGTGCATAACTGGGTAGCGGCCGATACGGCCGCAGCGACCTTCAGCGCGTTCTACACCGTGTTGAAACCGGGCGGTGTATTGGGTGTGGAAGATCACCGGGCCAAGGACGGAGCAGACCTGGAGGCGATCAAGGACAGTGGTTACCTGACCACTGCGCAGGTGGTAAAGCTGGCGACGGATGCCGGGTTCCAACTGGCTGGGCAAAGTGAAGTGAATGCCAACCCGAAGGACACCAAGGATTACCCCGGTGGCGTGTGGACCTTGCCGCCGACGTTGAAACTGGGCGAACAGGATAAGGCCAAGTACCTGGCGATTGGGGAGTCCGATCGGATGACGTTGCGGTTCGTCAAACCGGCCAAGTAATCTGAATGAATGCAACACCAATGTGGGAGGGGCTTGCCCCCGATAGCGGTGGATCAGTCACCCGATGCAGTGACTGACACTCTGCAATCGGGGGCAAGCCCCCTCCCACATTTGGATCTCAGTGTGCCTGACAGTTATTCGTCGGCTGTGGGGTCCATGTCGGGAAACATCACTTCGATAAACCCGAACTTGCTGAAGTCGGTAATGCGCGACGGGTATAACCGGCCAATCAGGTGATCGCATTCGTGCTGCACCACCCGCGCATGGAACCCGTCGGCAACCCGCACAATCGGCTCGCCCTTGGGGTCGAAACCCTCGTAGCGAATCTGCTGGTAACGGTTCACCGCACCGCGCAGGCCGGGCACGGACAGGCAGCCTTCGTAACCCTCTTCCAGCACCGGGCTGAGCGGCGTGATCAGCGGGTTGATCAGGATGGTCTGCGGTACCGGAGGCGCGTCCGGGTAGCGCTCACTGGCCTCGAAACCAAAGATCACCAATTGCAGGTCGACACCGATCTGCGGTGCGGCCAGGCCGACGCCGCCGACGTGCTCCATGGTCTGGAACATGTCATCGATCAATTGCCACAGCTCAGGGCTGTCGAACATTTCCGGTGGGACCGGTGGCGCGATACGCAGCAGGCGCTCGTCGCCCATTTTCAGGATTTCACGGATCATCGATCAGACTTCGTCGGCAGTGGGTTTGGAGTGGTCCCGGCCTAGGCCTGAGACATGCTGTTTTTCATCCGTGTCCATGTGTTCATCGAACGCCTTTTCCCCTGGGTCCTTGCCTTCGGCCGACATGTGTTCGATCACGGCATTCATCTCCGCGCCCAGCAGCAGCACGGCGGCGGAAATGTAGAAGTACAGGAGCAGGACGATGATCGCACCGATACTGCCATACATCGCGTTGTAATCGGCGAAGGTTTTCACGTAGTAGCCGAAGCCCAGAGAGGCGACGATCCATACCACCACGGCCAGCACAGAGCCTGGGGTGATGAAACGGAATTTCTGCTCCACGTCGGGCATCACGTAGTACATGAGGGCTACGGCGAACATCAGCAAAATCACGATCAACGGCCAACGCAGGATCGTCCACAGGGTGACCACGAATTCTTCCATGCCGATCTGCCCGGCGAGCCACTCCATCACTTGCGGGCCCAGCACCATCAACGCGGCAGCGGCAAGCAACATGCCGGCGATGCCGACGGTGTAGAAAACCGACAACGGGAAACGCTTCCAGATCGGCCGACCTTCGACCACGTCGTAAGCCGCATTCATCGCACTCATCATCAGGCGTACGCCAGCGGAGGCGGTCCACAAGGCGATCACGATACCCACTGAAAGCAGGCCACCCTTGGACTGCTGCAACTGGTCGATCACCGGGTTGACCTGCTCCAGGGCCTGGGGCGGCAGCACCAGCTCCGACTGCATGCGCAGCCAGGTGAAGAAGTCCGGCAAGTGCAGGAAACCGATCAGGGCAATCAGGAACAGCAGGAAGGGAAACAGGGAGAACAGCATCTGGTAGGCCAGTGCCGAGGCGTAGGTGGGCATTTCGTCATCGAGGAATTCCTTGACGGTGCGCACCAGCACTTTGTGTAGCTTGAGACCATCGAGTAGCGGAAAAATCATAGCGTCTCCTTTCGCCGCAAAAGATTGAGTTCGTGGGCGACTCAGGGGCCGTTTTCTACATCAAGGTAGCCCATTTCGCGACCTTGAAACAATTTCGAAACTTTATTCACTGCATGTGACATAAAAACGGCCATCCGTGGATGGCCGTCAGACAGCAAGATTGCGAACTTATTTTGTCGCTTTCTTGACCGCGTCCTTAGTGTCGCCAATCGCTTTTTCGACTTGGCCTTTCTTTTCCTGCACCACGCCTTCAGCGCGCAGCTTGTCGTTACCGGTGACTTTGCCGATGCCTTGCTTGATGTTGCCAATGGCTTCGTCTTTCAAACCTTTTACCTTATCCGCTGTGCTGCCCATGGTATTTCTCCGAAAGAACAATCAAGGGTTTTGGTCGTTACCTAGAGATTGACCCAAGGCCGTTCGGCGGAGTTTCAATTATTTTTCGGCACGCATTTCATCGAAAGCCGCAGGTTTGGCTTTATGTTTTACAGCCAACCCACGAGAATGCCCCGCACATTCAGGCTATAACGCTGAATAACAGATCCCGTAGGAAGGTTATGAAACTCAATAAAGCACAGGCCATCGCCCGCAGAAACACCGAACTGGGCGGTGCCGTACTCGGCGTCAACAACTGCCACTTCACCGACCTGGACCGCAAGCGCAACATCTGGTGGTTCGACCTGCCGGTGGGCCGCATTGCCGTGGGCCAGTACGAGTGGATTCATCTGTTGATGCACAACGCCGAGACCGACCAGTTGCTGCACCTGAAGGTGCCGACGGTATTCCTTCGCGAGAAGCTCGAAGGGCTGGTGGTGCGCAATGCGGGCAAGCGCAAGCCAGAGATCACCCTGGAGCTGAGCGCAGACAAGGATTCGTTCTTGAAGGATGTGCGGCCGGCGGGTGCAGGCGTGAGCTTCGCCCAATTCGCCCTGTAGAACCCGGATTAAAAATGTGGGAGGGGGCTTGCCCCCGATTGCAGTGTGTCAGCTACATACAAGCTGGCTGATACACCGCTATCGGGGGCAAGCCCCCTCCCACATTTAGAGCATGTTTAGCGCAATTACTTTTTCAGACCGAGTTTCTTCAGCTCTTCGTCACGCAACTCACGCCGCAGGATCTTGCCCACGTTGGTGGTCGGCAGCGCATCGCGGAACTCCACGGCCTTGGGCACCTTGTAACCGGTGACGTTGGCGCGCATATGTTCCATCACCTGGTCCTTGGTCAGGGTGGCCCCTGGCTTGACCACGATGAAGATCTTGATGTGTTCCCCGGACTTCTCATCCGGCACACCGATGGCCGCGCACTGCAGCACGCCCGGCAGGCCTGCCAGTACGTCCTCCAGTTCGTTCGGGTACACGTTGAAACCCGAGACCAGGATCATGTCCTTCTTGCGATCGACAATGCGCATGTAGCCGTCAGGCTGGATGATCGCGATGTCACCGGTCTTCAGCCAGCCTTCGCTGTCGAGCATCTCGTCGGTGGCGTCCTGGCGCTGCCAGTAGCCCTTCATCACTTGCGGGCCCTTGACGCACAGTTCGCCGGTTTCACCCAGCGCCAGCTCAGTACCGTCATCGGCGATGACTTTGCACACGGTGGACGGCACCGGAATGCCGATGGTGCCGATCTGGATGTGCTGGATCGGGTTCACAGTGGCTACCGGGCTGGTTTCGGTCATGCCATAACCTTCGCAGATGCCGCAGCCGGTCACGGCTTTCCAACGCTCGGCAGCGGCCAGTTGCAGGGCCATGCCGCCCGACAGGGTGACTTTCAGCGCAGAGAAGTCCAGCTTGCGGAACGCTTCGTTATTGCACAGCGCCACGAACAGGGTATTCAGCCCGACGAAGCCGCTGAACTTCCACTTCGACAGTTCCTTGACCATCGCCGGCAAATCACGCGGGTTGCTGATCAGGATGTTGTGGTTGCCGATCAGCATCATCGCCATGCAATGAAAGGTGAAGGCATAGATGTGATACAGCGGCAGTGGCGTGATCAGGATTTCGCAGCCCTCGTTGAGGTTGGAACCCATCAACGCCTTGCACTGCAACATATTGGCGACCAGGTTGCGGTGAGTGAGCATCGCACCCTTGGCCACACCGGTGGTGCCACCGGTGTATTGCAGTACGGCGACATCATTGCTGGCCGGGCTGGCGTCGTTGACCGGTTGCCCGTGCCCCTTGGCCAGCACGTCGTTGAACTTGATCGCGTTGGGCAAGTGGTAAGCCGGGACCATCTTCTTCACGTACTTGATGACGCTGTTGATCAGCAAGCGCTTGAAAGGCGAGAGCAAGTCGGCGACTTCGGTGACGATGACATGCTTGACGGCAGTCTTGGGCACGACTTTTTCAGCCAGGTGCGCCATGTTGGCCAGGCAGACCAGAGCCTTGGCCCCGGAATCATTGAATTGGTGTTCCATTTCCCGCGCGGTGTACAGCGGGTTGGTGTTGACCACGATCAGGCCAGCACGGATGGCGCCGAACACGGCGACCGGATACTGCAGGACGTTGGGCAGTTGCACGGCGATTCTGTCACCGGGCTTCAAGTCAGTATGCTGTTGCAGGTAGGCGGCGAAGGCGCCGGACAATTCGTACAGTTCACCGTAGGTGACGGTCTTGCCCAGGTTGCTGAAAGCCGGTTTGTCGGCGAAGCGTTGGCAGGACTGTTTCAGTACCGCCTGAATATTCTGATACTCGTCTGGATTGATTTCTGCAGCAATCCCGGCGGGGTATTTATCCTTCCAAAAGTCTTCGTTCATGGAAGCCCACTCCTCAGCGACGCGAATTCATCATCGCATTTGATGCGATTATTATTGGTGTATGTTTTTTTAAGGTGAGTCTGGCGCTTTCAAGCAGGCCGAGAAGTCACAAAGCGCGCCGAGAGTAGCAGCTTTGCCAAGAGTCGCCTAGAGCCAAAGGTTGGCCCCACAGTCATAAACACGACTGTCCTACAATATTTGGTCACACTTTAAACCCAGCAGAAATACCCTCTGGAAAGGCTCTGTAACGGACCTTTCAGACCAATGAACAACAATGTGGGAGGGGGCTTGCCCCCGATTGCAGTGTGTCAGCTACATACAAGCTGGCTGATACACCGCTATCGGGGGGCAAGCCCCCTCCCACATTTTTGAACCGCATTTCACATCAGGCGATGTCGCGAAGCTCACGTCGCAATATCTTGCCCACCGGTGTCATCGGCAACGACTCGCGCAACACAATATGCTTGGGCACCTTGTACCCGGTGAAGTTGGTCTTGCAGTACGCCTTCAGCTCTTCAAGGCTCACTCCCTGGGCCCGCGCCACCACAAACAGTTTCACCGCCTCCCCCGTGCGCTCATCCGGTACGCCGATCACCGCACAATTGGCCACGGCTGGGTGGGCCATCACCACATCTTCGATCTCGTTGGGGTACACGTTGAAACCCGAGACGATGATCAGGTCTTTCTTGCGGTCGACGATACTGACGAAACCATCGGTGTCGATGACCGCAATGTCGCCAGTCTTGAGCCAGCCTTCGGCGTCCAGGGTCTCGGCGGTGGCCTCCGGTTGTTGCCAGTAGCCCTTCATCACTTGTGGACCCTTGATGCACAGCTCGCCCCGCTCACCCAATGGCAACTCATGGCCTTCATCGTCGATGACTTTCATCGCGGTGCCCGGCACCGGGATACCCACGGTGCCCAGTCGCGACTGGCTGCCATAGGGGTTGGTGCTCGCCACCGGTGAGGTTTCAGTCAGGCCGTAGCCTTCGCCGATGGAGCAACCGGTGAGTGCCTTCCAGCGTTCTGCAGTGGCTTTGATCAGTGCGGTGCCACCAGAGTTGGTGATCTTCAGATGAGAGAAGTCCAGGGTCTTGAAGTCCGGGTGGTCCATCAACGCCACAAACAGCGTGTTGAGCCCCAGCAGGCAGGAGAACCGCCACTTCTTCAGCTCCTTGATAAAGCCGCCGATGTCCCGCGGGTTGGTGATCAGCACGTTGTGGTTGCCGGTCACCATCATGCACATGCAGTTCGCCGTGAAGGCATAGATATGATAGAGCGGCAACGGCGCAATCATCACCTCCTGCCCCTCCTTCACCAGCGGCTGGCCGTCATCGGTAACCTGGGACATGCACGCCCGCGCCTGTTGCATGTTCGCCACCAAGTTTCCATGGGTGAGCATCGCGCCCTTGGCCAGGCCGGTGGTGCCACCGGTGTATTGCAGCACCGCGATGTCGTCCAGGCTCACCGGATGGCGCGTCACGCCCAGGCCAGCGCCCATGCGCAAGGCGCGCTTGAAGGAGACGGCCCGAGGCAGGCTGTAGGCCGGGACCATCTTCTTCACCTTGTCGACCACGGTGTTGACCAGCCAGCCTTTGGCGGTGGGCATGAAGTCGCCCATCTTGGCTTCGATCAGGTAGTCGATCTCGGTATCACTGCACACTTCCTGCACCCGCGAGCCGAACAGGTTGAGGTAGACCAGCGCACGCACGCCGGCGTCCTTGAACTGGTGGCGCATCTCGCGGGGGGTGTACAGCGGGTTGGTGTTGACCACGATCAGCCCGGCGCGCAGTGCGCCAAATACGGCAATGGGATAATGCAGCACGTTGGGCATCTGCACCGCGATGCGTTCACCGGGCTTGAGGTCGGTATGGTTTTGCAGGTAGCCGGCGAATGCCGCACTCTGGCGCTCAAGCTCGGCGTAGGTCAGGGTGATGCCCATGTTGCTGAATGCCGGACGGTCGGCAAAGGTCTTGCAGGAGCGTTCGAAGACTTCGATCACCGATTTATAGCTGGTGAGGTCGATGACGTTGGGGACACCCGCAGCGCGTTTGTCATTCCAGAAATCAGGTTGCATTATTCTTGTCCTCTTACCTGAGTGTGTCCGACCGCTGCAGCTGCAAATATCAGGCAGCTATAAAAAGCGGAGCTTTGGGGACGTTAGCAGCTATGGCCAATCAGGCAAATATGCCAAACCGTGTCATTGATTGTATGAATCTTGTATCTGACGCGTAGGCAGATACCCCAGCCTCTGGCGGATGAGCTATACACTGCATCGACCCCGAGCAAAGGAATCGCCATGAATCACAGCACCTTCTGGCTGACCGCGAATGACCGCAGCCGCCTGTACGTCAATCAATGGCTGCCGGAAGGCCCTGCCAAGGCCATGATCATGCTGTCCCATGGCATGGCCGAGCACAGTGGTCGCTACGCGCGCCTGGCCCAAGCGTTGTGCGCCGCCGGCTACGGGCTGTATGCGCCGGACCAGCGTGGTCATGGCCGCACAGCCGATGAAGGCACTTTGGGGTTGTACGCCGAGCACGATGGCTGGAGCAAAGTCGTGGGCGACCTCGCCAGCCTCAATCAGCACATCGCGCTTAAACAGCCGGGGCTGCCGATCATTCTGCTGGGCCACAGCATGGGCAGTTATATCGCCCAGGCCTACCTGCTGCACCACAGCGCCAGCCTGGACGGGGTGATTCTCAGCGGGTCGAATTTCCAGCCAGTGATGTTGTACCGCGCTGCCGGGGTGATCGCCCGCATCGAGCGGGCACGGCAGGGCTTGCGCGGGCGCAGCGCATTGATCGACTTTTTGTCGTTTGGCTCATTCAACAAGGCGTTCAAGCCCAACCGTACGGCGTTTGACTGGCTCAGCCGTGACCCGGACGAAGTGGACAAGTACATCAACGATCCACTCTGTGGATTCCGTTGCACCAACCAACTGTGGATCGACCTGCTGGGCGGCTTGCAGCAAATCAGCAAAGCGTCCAATCTCGCCCAGATCGACCCGGGCCTGCCGATCCTGGTGATGGGCGGCGAATGTGATCCGGTCAGTGAAGGCAAACGTCTCAAAAGCCTGGCCCATGCCCTGCGTGAGGCCGGCTGCCAGCACCTGCAATTGAATATCTACCCGCAGGCGCGCCATGAAGTGTTCAATGAAACCAACCGCGATGAAGTCACCGCCGATGTGCTGACGTGGCTCGACCAGGCCCTGGCCTTATGCCGGCCGACCCGCTGCGAGTAACTTCTTTTTGAGAGTAAACCGTTTAAAATCAGTCTATTAATTTACCGATTAGCCACAGGATGCACCTTTAGATGACCCAGGTTACCAACACCCCGTACGAAGCCCTCGAAGTCGGCCAGACCGCCAGCTACAGCAAAACCGTCGAAGAGCGTGATATCCAGCTGTTTGCCGCGATGTCTGGCGACCACAACCCGGTGCACCTGGATGCCGAGTACGCCAAGGCGACCATGTTCAAGGAGCGTATTGCCCACGGCATGTTCAGCGGCGCCCTGATCAGCGCGGCGGTCGCTTGTGAACTGCCTGGACCGGGCACTATCTACATCGGCCAGCAGATGAGCTTCCAGAAACCGGTGAAGATCGGCGACACCCTGACCGTGCGTCTGGAAATCCTCGAAAAACTGCCGAAGTTCCGCGTGCGCATCGCCACCCGTGTATTCAACCAGCGCGATGAGCTGGTAGTGGACGGCGAGGCGGAAATTCTTGCGCCACGCAAGCAGCAGGTGGTGGAGTTGACTGAATTGCCGCCGATCAGCATCGGCTGATAGCAATTTCAGGCTCTACACCATACAAATGTGGGAGGGGGCTTGCTCCCGATTGGGGTGTGTCTGTCACGGAAATGTCGACTGCCCCATCGCAATCGGGAGCAAGCCCCCTCCCACATTTGTTACACAGCAGGCTGTGTTGATCGCTTCTTTATAAGCCTTCAGAGCGTCGTCTTCACCGCACTCGGCTTCTTGGTCTCCATGCAGAATGCCTGTATTTTCCAAGGTCTCGACCCCATCACCTGAAGCCCATGAACCCGGAAAAACTCGAACTGCTGATCACCCGCGAAATGCCCTTCGGCAAATACAAGGGACGGATCATTGCCGACCTGCCCGGCCCTTACCTGAACTGGTTCGCCCGTGAAGGTTTCCCCCACGGAGAACTGGGCGGCTTACTGGCACTTATGCAGGAAATTGACCACAACGGTTTGTCCGAACTACTCGAGCCGCTGCGTGTGAAACACGGCAAACCCGCCCCTCGCCACTAAGAGCCCTGTCATGCCACGGAATGCGCACAACGAAGATCATTGGCAAACCATCGCCCAGCGCTATGAACTGGCCCCTGGCCCCATCAACCTGGAAAACGGCTACTTCGGGCGCATGAGCCGTACGGTAAACGCGCAATATCTGGAGCACGTTGCGTTTATCAACCGCAGCAATTCGGTGTATGTACGCCAGCGCTTCGAACAAGGTGAAAACGTTGAGATACGCCGCCAACTGGCCGGGCTGATCGACGTTGATCCGCAATCGATTGCCTTCACTCGCAATGCCACCGAAGCCTTGCAGTCGCTGATCCGTAACTACAACCGCCTGCAACCGGGCGATCAGGTGCTGATCAGTGACCTGGAGTACGACACGGTCAAAGGGGCCATGCGTTGGTTGGCAGGTTATCGCGGCGTGGAAGTGATCGAGATTTCCCACACCCACCCGGCCAGTTTTGACAGCCTGGTGCAAACCTATCGCCAGGCATTTACCCAGTATCCGCGTCTCAAGCTGATGGCCCTGACCCATGTCACCCACCGCACCGGGCTGGTGATGCCCGTCGAAGCCATTGCCAAAGCCGCCCGTGAACAGGGTATCGATGTGATCCTCGATGGCGCCCATGCCCTGGGCCAGATCGAGTTCAACCTGGCTGAGCTTGGCATCCAGTTCGCCGGCTTCAACCTGCACAAGTGGATCGGCGCCCCGCTGACCCTGGGCTTTCTCTATATAGCCCCCGAGCGCCTGGCAGACATCGACCCGGACATGGGCGAGTTTCACTACCCGATGACCGATGTGCGCGCACGGACGTCCTACAGCACGCCCAACTTTCCCGCGCTGATGACCTTGCCCTTGGTGTTTGAAGAACATCGCGCCTTGGGTGGCGCGGCAGCCAAAGGTGCTCGGGTGAATTACCTGCGTGATCTGTGGGTGAGCCAGGTGCGGCCGTTGCCGGGGATTGAGGTGCTGACGTCGGACGATCCTCGGCTGTATTGCGGGATCACGGCTTTCAAGTTCATCGGGCGCGATCAGCAGGCGATGGCGGATCGCTTGCTCAACGACTATGGCCTGTCCACGACGACCCGTGTCGGGGCGACGTTTGGCACCTGTATCCGGGTGACTCCGGGGTTGGTCACCTCAGCGGCGGACATCAATATCTTGGTCAACGCCATCACCGAACTTTGCACCGATTAACACTGTGGGAGGGGGCTTGCCCCCGATAGTAGTCTGTCAGTTGATACAACTGGCACTGATCCTCCGCAATCGGGGGCAAGCCCCCTCCCACATTTAGCGCTATGTTGACCTTGTGTTTTCTACGGGCAAAAAAAAGCGGTACACCGACCAAGTGCACCGCAAAAATGCCGTTAAGCACAGCAACAACGATTCGATGAATCAGATCAATCCAGCAGTGCCAGCGCCTGTGCGGTGACTTCCTGGATACGGGCCCAGTCGCCGTTCTTGACCCACTCAGGATCAAGCATCCAGCTACCACCCACGCACATCACGTTTTTCAACGCCATGTAGTTTTTGATGTTGGCCGGGCCAACGCCGCCAGTCGGGCAGAATTTCACTTCGCCAAACGGACCGCCCAGGGCCTTGATGGCGGCCACGCCACCGCTGACTTCAGCAGGGAACAGCTTGAAGCGGCGATAGCCCAGGCCATAGCCTTCCATGATGCCAGAGGCGTTGCTGATGCCCGGCAGCAGCGGGATCGGGCTGTGCACCGAGGCTTCCAGCAAGTCACGGGTAATGCCTGGGGTGACGATGAACTGCGAGCCAGCCACTTCGGCCGCTTCGAGCATGTGACGGTCGAGCACGGTGCCCGCGCCAGTGCACAGTTCAGGGCGCTGCTCACGCAGTACCTGAATGGCCTTGAGGCCGAACTCGGAGCGCAGGGTCACTTCCAATGCGGTCAAACCACCGGCTGCCAGGGCATCGGCCAGCGGTAGGATGTCCTGTTCGCGGGCGATGGTGATCACCGGCAGAATCCGCGCCTTGGCGCAGAGGCTGTCGATCAGGGCAACTTTATCCGCCATGGATACGGTCGGTTGAGGGCTTTTCATAGCGGCTGATCCTTGGCTCATGGGCACCAGTAAATCTCTAAAGTAGGTTGCAGAAACGCGCGAATCGGCATGGCAGCAACGTCGTCACTGGCCAGCGCGGCGCTCAAGGTGGTCAATTTCGAACTGCCGGCAATCGACAGTACGGCGTAGTTCGCCGTGGCCAGCAATGCGCGACTCATGGTCAGGCGCTGGTGTGGCACGGTCGGCGCCAGCATCGGCCAGCAACGGCGGGTACCGTCGGCCTTCAGTGCTTCGGTCAGGTTCGGGCTGTTTGGAAACAGCGACGCGGTGTGGCCGTCATCGCCCATGCCCAGCACCAGCACATCAATGGCTGGCAACTCACCCAGCAGGCGATCAGCCTGCTCGGCGGCTTCTTCAAGATTGGCTGCGGCGCTGTACAGGCTGAGGAACTTGGCCTTGGCTGCCGGGCCTTGCAGCAGGTATTGCTTCAACAGGCCGGCATTGCTGTCGGCATGTTCCACCGGTACCCAGCGTTCGTCGGCCAGGGTGATGGTGACCTTGGACCAGTCCAGGCCTTGCTTGGCCAGGTTCTGGAAAAACGCCACGGGGCTGCGGCCACCGGACACCACCAGGGTCGCTTCGCCACGGGCGCTGATAGCCGTGCGCAGTTGTTCTGCCACATCGTTGGCCAGGCCTTCCGCCAACAGCACCGGTGTACGGTACTCGTGAGGCGTTACGCCCTGGGGCAGTTTCAAATCAGATATCGCCATACCACGACCTCCCATCCCGCGTGATCAGTGCAATGGAGCTCATCGGCCCCCAGGAACCCGCCGCATACGGCTTGGGCGCATCACCAGACTTTTTCCACCCGGCGATCAACTGGTCACACCACTTCCACGCGGCTTCGATTTCATCTTTGCGAACAAACAGGTTCTGATTGCCGCGCATCACTTCCAGCAACAACCGCTCGTAGGCATCGGGAATCCGTGCGCTGCGGTAGGTGTCGGAAAAATTCAGTTGCAGCGGGCCACTGCGCAGTTGCATGCCCTTGTCCAAGCCCTGTTCCTTGGTCATCACGCGCAAGGAAATGCCTTCGTCCGGCTGCAGGCGGATGATCAGTTTGTTGCTGATCTGCAAGCGCTGCTCGGGGGCGAAGATATAGTGGGACGGTTCCTTGAAATGGATGACGATCTGCGACAACTTTTGCGGCATGCGCTTGCCGGTACGCAGGTAGAACGGCACCCCGGCCCAACGCCAGTTACGGATGTCGGCACGCAGGGCGACGAAGGTTTCGGTATCGCTCTGGGTGTTGGAGTTCTCTTCTTCCAGGTACCCGGGCACCGGCTTGCCGGCGCTGTAGCCGGCGATGTACTGGCCGCGCACCACTTGGGTGGTCAGGCCGTCCGGGCTGATCGGTGCCAGGGCCTTAAGCACCTTGACCTTCTCGTCACGGATGCTGTCGGCGGACAGGTCGGCCGGTGGGTCCATGGCAATCAGGCAAAGCAGTTGCAGCAGGTGATTCTGGATCATGTCCCGCAGTTGGCCGGCCTTGTCGAAGTAACCCCAGCGGCCTTCGATACCGACCTGCTCGGCCACGGTGATTTCCACATGGGAGATGTAGTTCTGGTTCCACTGGGTTTCGAACAGGCTGTTGGCGAAACGCAGGGCGATCAGGTTCTGGACGGTCTCTTTACCCAGGTAGTGGTCGATGCGATAGGTGCGGTTTTCCGGGAAAAACTGCGCCACGGCGTCGTTCACCTTGCGCGAGGATTCCAGATCCGAACCGATGGGTTTTTCCAGCACCACACGGGTGTTTTCCGCCAGGCCGACTTTGGCCAGGTTCTCGCAAATCGCGCCATACACCGCCGCTGGGGTGGCGAAATAGGCGATCAAGCGTTGTTCGCCTCCGACTTTTTCGGCAAGGGCGACATAGTCATCAGCCTTCATGAAATCGACGTGCACATAAGCCAGGCGCGCGAGGAAGCGCTGGGCCACGGCCTCGTCCAATTCCTTGCCGACGTAGTTGCGCAGTTCTTTTTCGATATGGGCCAGGTGCTCTTGCTCGGTGCCAGCTTCACGGGCCAGGGCCATGATGCGGGTGTCGTCGTGCAAGAGCCCGGCGCCATCGAGTTGATAGAGGGCAGGAAATAACTTGCGCAGCGCCAGATCACCCAAGGCGCCAAACAGGGCAAAGGTGCAGGGTTCTACCGTTATCGAAGGCATGATGTTTGTTCTTTTATCAAGTTAAGCTACAAATACCTTTTTTCAAGGCATCATTCAAGGAAAAATGTAGTAATAACCACAACATTTTCCCGAAATACGCATTCCGAGTGGTGGTGTTCAGCTACCCTCAGTAGGATAGGCCACCTCAAAGGGCCGCTCGTCGATGGGTTGCCGCCCTTAATTTGCATCGTCGCCCGAAGGAAAGACTGAATGGACCGCGTGCGAAATCTTCTGGAACAGATCCAGAACCGCCTCGAAGAATTGAACAAGGCCGAGCGCAAAGTCGCTGAAGTGATCCTGCTCAACCCCCAGCAGGCTACACGTTTTTCGATCGCCGCCCTCGCCCAGGCCGCTTCGGTCAGTGAACCGACGGTCAACCGTTTTTGCCGTTCGTTCGGTGTCAGCGGTTACCCTGAACTGAAATTGCAGCTGGCGCAAAGCTTGGCCAGTGGCGCGGCGTATGTCAGCCGTGCCGTGGAGGCCGATGATAACCCGGAGGCCTATACCCAGAAGATCTTTGGCAGCGCCATTGCATCGTTGGACAGTGCCTGCCAGGCCCTGGACCCCGCCTTGATCAGCAAGGCCGTGGACTTGTTGATCCAGGCGCGGCAGATCCACTTTTTCGGCCTGGGTGCCTCGGCCCCGGTGGCGATGGACGCGCTGCACAAGTTTTTCCGCTTCAATCTGGCGGTGACCGCCCATGCCGATGTGCTGATGCAGCGCATGATCGCTTCGGTGGCCCATACGGGCGAGCTGTTCGTGATTATTTCCTACACCGGGCGTACCCGTGAGCTGGTGGAAGTGGCGCGCATCGCCCGCAGCAACGGCGCCTCGGTACTGGGCGTGACCGCCGAGAACTCACCGCTGGCCAAGGCCAGTACCGTGAGCCTGAACATTCCGCTGCCGGAAGACACCGACATCTACATGCCGATGACGTCACGGATCATTCAGTTGACGGTGTTGGATGTGTTGGCGACCGGCATGACCTTGCGTCGCGGGGTGGATTTCCAGCCGCATTTGCGCAAGATCAAAGAGAGTTTGAATGACAGCCGGTATCCGGTTGGGGATGAGTTCAACTAGCAGGTATCTCTGCCAGCAGTACCGGCCCTTTCGCGGGCAAGCCCGCTCCCACATTTGATCTTCAGTGCTAACAGATTTTGTGAGTGACAAAGACCCCTGTGGGAGCGGGCTTGCCCGCGAAGACGCCATCAGCCACTTCGCTAAACCCCTGCTCTAGCCTGCAAACTCAAATGCGCCCTCTCCCCCGGCGCCAAACTGGCCCCGGCCATCGCCGACTCCACGCACACAAACCCCGACGCCTCGTTGAAGCTCACACCCAGCAGCGGCCGGCTGCCCGGGTGCCACACCACAGTGTCGGCGCTGTCGCCGGTGTCGATGCACAGTTCGCGCTGCCAGGCGTGGTCCTTGAGCTGCAATTCGCCCTCGTGCTGGAACACCCGCTGGCAACCGCCCTCCACCCGTAGCTCACCTTCTTGCAGGCAAACCTGGCGATTGAGCTGGTCGTAACCTTGCGCACCGTCGAGCCCAGACAGCGCTATCTCATCGACGTGACCAATACGCCAGTAAGCGTGCAAAGCATGGCTCAACTGGCAAGGGAGTTCGTCCTGATGCTCAGTGCTCAGGCGCAGCTCCAGGGTTTCACCCAGGTGCGCATGCAGGTCGACCTGCCAGTCGCATAGCTGTAACTGCCAGTGCAGGCGCACGCCATCGTCGTCCGTGCTGCTGTCGAGCAGTTTCCAGTCGATCAGCCGCGCCCAACCATGGGACGGCCACGCGTTTTCACTCGGGTGACGACCATACCAAGGCCAGCACACCGGCACGCCACCCCGAATGGCACCGACCTGCGGCCACTTGGCCGCGCACCACAACCAGGGCTTCTGACCACGCGGCTGGAAATGCAACAGTTGCGCGCCCTGGCGACTGAACACCGCCTGGCACAACGGATGGTCGATCACCAACACGTCGCGCATCTGAAAACGCTCCCAGGCGAACACCGGACGCTCGCGCAGGGATTTGAAAAAGCGTTGCAGCGGATGCTCATGCATGTGCCACGGTCCTGAATATCATCACAGTGCAGCCCAAAAAAAAGCGGATAGCCATGGCTACCCGCAAAATGCGCACAGAGAGAAGGAGCTTATCGCAACAGCGTTAGAACGTAGACTGAATTTTCAGGCCCGCTACCAGCGCGTTGTCGACCTGGTCCACGCCACCTGGGTTCTTGATGTATTGCAGGTTAGGACGCACGGTCAGCCAGTTGGTGACGTGGAAGCCGTAGTTGAGTTCGACGTTGTACTCAGTGTTACGCAGTGGCGTGTAACCCGCTTGACTGTAGTCGGTGAAACCGCCGGCCTCATTGAGCAGCTCGGAGTTTTTCTTCACGTCGCTGTTGGCATGGATACGCGAAATACCGATACCGACGTCATCTTTGGCACGCGCGTCGAATGGGCCTTTGTACACCAGCATCAGCGACTGGTAGTTGTCGACCAGGTTGGTGTCTTTATCGTGGAAGGTGGCGTTGGCCGCAATGTTCAAGCCGCGGGTAGCGTCGCCGTTATGGGTGGTGAGCTGCTGTTGCGCCACGAACCAGTAGCCGGTTTTGCTGCTGCGAATACGGTAGGCCGAGCCAGTAGTGGCCGCATCGTTGCCATTGACGTCTTCACGTACGTCGCTCGCATCGGCGGCGCTCTTGTAGTAACCCACACGGTATTCGCCCGGCAGGCCATTGACCTTCGGCGACCAGACCAATTCCACCGGGATCACGGTGCCCTTGGTGCCGCTGCCGCTGAGTTTGAAGCCGTTACCATGCTCCAACTGCGACGGGTTCTGGTTGTAGGCACCGATTTGCGCATACAGCTCAGGCGTGATGTTGTACTTCACGCGGATAGCGGCCTGGGCCACCGGCCAGTTGTACCAGGTGTTTACATAGTTACCCACTTGGGAGCCGCAGAACGACAGGTTCTGGAAGTCGCACGGGAAGGTGTTGAAGTCTTCACCCTCACCGAAGTAACCGAGTTTCACGTCCAGCTTGTTGTCGAACATCTGGTGCTGGATCCAGAACTGGGTCAGACGCACCATGTGGCCTCGGCCGTACACTTCTTGAGACGAACTCAGGGTGCCGGCACGCGGGTCGCCAATACGGTCATTGGAGATGTTCTGGCCATTACGATTGGTCAGTTGGATCTTGGCCTGGGTGTTATCCCAGCCCCACAGTTTTTGCAGGTCCAGCGCTACGCCGAGACCGAACTGGTCAGAGTAGCGACCGGTCTTGTCATCGTTGTAGCCGCCGTGCAGGTTGGCGGCAGCCTCACCGACGTAGTCGGCCTTGATGTCGATACCTTGTTCGATCAGCTTGGTCCGCTCGCCGCCCCAATCGCCAGTCATCCATTTGGAATTGGCGCTGAACGCATCATCCGCCATCGCATTGGCGGACAATACCAGAGCGGCTGCTGCTGACAGTTGGCAGATCAGCCGAGTGTTGTTGTGTTGCTTTTTCATCCCTACATCCTCGTCTTTATTGTTATTAAACTGTTTTTATCTAACGCGGGTTACATTTTTTATCTAAAACAATGAGTTATTGAATCAGCGGCCTTTAAATTGGGCCACGTTGCCGGTATGCCCATGTGCAGGCGATGCGGCTGCAGTGCCCAAGCGCTCGCCAGTATTGGCGTCGAACAACAAGACTTTGGCCGGATCGAATTGCAGGGTCAGGGTCTCGCCGACTTGCGGCGCTACATCGGGGGCCAGGCGGCAGCAGACCTTGGTGTCGTTGAGTTGCACGAACACCAAGGTGTCCGGGCCGGTCGGTTCGGTGACCTGGACTTCGGCACGAATGCTCGACGCACTGTCGCCTTCGCTGGTCGCCAGCATGATTTGCTCCGGGCGCAGGCCCAGGATCACATCACGGTCTTCAAGGCCGGCGTCCGACACGTTAAGCGCCAACTCGCAACGGGCCTGGCCGCTGTCGAGCAGCGCCACCAGGCGACCGTCCTTGCGCTGCAACCGCAGAGGCACGAAGTTCATCGGTGGCGAACCGATAAAGCTCGCCACGAACTGGTTGGCCGGGTCGTTGTAGATCTCTTTTGGTGTACCGAACTGCTGGATGATGCCGTCCTTCATCACCGCCACTTTGTCGCCCAGGGTCATCGCTTCGATCTGGTCGTGGGTGACATAGACGGTGGTGGTTTTCAGACGCTGGTGCATCAGCTTCATTTCGGTACGCATCTCGACCCGCAGCTTGGCGTCGAGGTTGGACAACGGTTCGTCGAACAGGTAGATCTTCGGTCGGCGCGCCAGGGCACGGCCCATGGCCACACGCTGTTGCTGGCCACCGGACAACTGGCCCGGCTTGCGATTAAGCAGGTGTTCGATCTGCAGCAGCTTGGCCACGCGCGCCACTTCGGCGTCGATATCGGCCTGAGGCATCTTGCGGATCTTGAGGCCGAACTCGATGTTCTCGCGCACGCTCATGGTCGGGTACAGCGCGTAGGACTGGAACACCATGGCGATGTCACGATCCTTGGGGCTCATGCCACTGACGTCTTGATCACCGATCATGATCGCACCGCCGGTGATAGTCTCCAGCCCTGCGATGCAGTTCATCAGCGTGGACTTACCGCAACCCGAAGGGCCGACCAGAATCAGGAACTCGCCCTCTTTGATCGACAGTTCGATGTTCTTCAAGGTGTCGGGCAGGCCGGCGCCATAGGTCTTGTTTACATTGCGAAGTTCAAGCGTAGCCATGATTACCCCTTGACCGCGCCAGCCGTGAGGCCGCGCACGAAATACTTGCCTGCGATCACATAGACCAGCAGGGTCGGCAGCCCGGCGATCATCGCCGCCGCCATGTCCACGTTATATTCCTTGGCCCCGGTGCTGGTGTTGACCAGATTGTTCAGCGCCACTGTGATGGGCTGCGAGTCACCGCTGGAGAACACCACACCGAACAGGAAGTCGTTCCAGATCTGGGTGAACTGCCAGATCAGGCAGACCATGATGATCGGCGTCGACATCGGCAGAATGATCTGGCGGAAGATGGTGAAGAAACCTGCTCCGTCCAGCCTTGCGGCCTTGATCAGCGCGTCGGGAATGCTCACGTAGTAGTTACGGAAAAACAGTGTAGTAAACGCCAGCCCGTAGACCACGTGTACAAACACCAGGCCCGTGGTGGTGCTGGCCAACCCCATCTTGCCGAGGGTGAAAGAGGCAGGTAGCAGCACGGTCTGGAACGGCAGGAAGCAGCCGAACAGCAGCAGGCCGAAAAACAGCTGCGAGCCTTTGAAGCGCCAGAACGACAACACATAGCCGTTCAATGCACCGATGGCGGTGGAGATCAGTACGGCGGGAACGGTGATCTTGATCGAGTTCCAGAAGTAACCATCCACCGTGGCCCAGGCCTTGACCCAGCCGATGCCGGTGACCACGGTCGGCCAGCTCAGCAGGTTGCCGGTGCTGATGTCTTCCGGGGTCTTGAAGCTGGTCAGCAGCATCACCACCAGCGGCACCAGGTACAGCAGCACAGCGAGAATCAGCACCGCGTAGATCGCGATGCGGCTCAGGCTGATGGCAGGTTTGGAGGCGAGACTAGTCATTGCGCTTGGTCCTCAGCTCGGAATACAGGTAAGGCACGATGATCGCGAGGATCGCGCCGAGCATCAGGATCGCACTCGCCGAGCCCATGCCCATCTGGCCACGGCTGAAGGTGAACGAGTACATGAACATGGCGGGCAGGTCGGACGAGTAGCCCGGGCCACCGGCGGTCATGGCTGCGACCAGGTCGAAGCTCTTGATCGCAATGTGCGCCAGGATCATCACCGCACTAAAGAACACCGGGCGCAGGCTGGGCAGCACCACGCTCCAGTAGATACGCGGCAGGCTCGCGCCGTCGATCTGCGCGGCCCGCACGATCGATTGGTCCACGCCCCGCAGGCCGGCGAGGAACATCGCCATGATGAAGCCGGAGGCTTGCCACACAGCAGCAATCACCAAGCAGTAAACGACGCGATCAGGGTCGATCAGCCAGTCGAGACGGAAGCCTTCCCAGCCCCAGTCACGCAGGAGTTTGTCCAGGCCCATGCCCGGGTTGAGCAGCCATTTCCAGGCCGTACCGGTGACGATCATCGAGAGCGCCATCGGGTACAAATAAATGGTGCGGATAAAACCTTCGCGGCGGATCTTCTGGTCGAGGAAAATCGCCAGCGTCACGCCAATCACCAAGGTGATGCCAATGAACATCCCGCCGAACACTGCCAGGTTCTTGCTCGCCACCCACCAGCGGTCGTTGTCGAACAAGCGCGCGTATTGCGCAAGGCCGGCCCAAGTGTAGTTAGGCAGGAACGTGGAGGTGGTGAACGACAGCACGAACGTCCACAGGATGTAGCCGTAGAAGCCCACCAGAACGATAAACATGCTGGGCGCCAGCACCAGTTTGGGGAGCCAGCGCTGCAGTGCATCGAACGGCGAGGCCTTGCTGAACACAGCAACAGAACTCATGGGAAAATCCAGTACAGGGAAAAGGGCTACAACGCGGATCATGTGGGAGCTGGCTTGCCTGCGATGCAGGCACCTCGGTCTAACCGACACACCGAGTTGCCTGCATCGCGGGCAAGCCCGGCTCCCACAGAAAGCCGCTACCAACCGTTACTTCGCAGACTTGATCGCAGCGCCGAGTTTCTTGGCGGTGTCGGCCGGGTCGGCTTTCGGGTCATTGATGTAGTTGGTCACGACATCAAAGAACGCACCTTGCACGGCCAGGGTGGTGGCCATGTTGTGCGCCATGCTCGGCTGCAGGCCACCGGTCTGGGCGTCGGCCAGGAAGTCCTTGGCCGCCGTCTGGGCGCAGGAATCGAAGCCGAGCTTGTCCATTTCGTGGAGCATGTCGTTACGAACCGGAATCGAGCCTTTGTTGATGCTGAAGACTTTCTGGAAGTTTTCACCCAACACGACTTTGGCGATGTCCTGCTGGCCGGCCTGGGTGCCCTTGTCTTTCACCTTGAACACCGCCAGGGAGTCGATGTTGTAGGTGAAGGCTTTGTCGGTGCCCGGGAAGGCTACGCACTCATAGTCTTTGCCGGCGACTTTCTTGGCGGCGGTCCACTCGGACTTGGCCCAGTCACCCATGATCTGCATACCGGCCTTGCCGTTGATGACCTTGCCGGCTTCCAGGTTCCAGTCCTGGCCTTTGCCGTCGACGTCCATGTAGGTCGCGACTTTCTTCAGCTCGGTCAGTGCCTTGACCATTTCCGGGCCGGTCAGCGCAGCGTTGTCGAGGTCAACCAGGGCTTTCTTGTAGCCATCGGCCCCCATCACCGACAGGACAACCGCTTCGAACACGGTGCTGTCCTGCCAAGGCTGGCCACCATGGGCGAGCGGAATGAAACCCGCGGCCTTGAGCTTGTCGCCGGCTGCGTAGAATTCTGCGAGGGTGGTCGGGTTCTTGGTGATGCCGGCTTTCTTGAAGACTTCCGGGTTGATCCACAGCCAGTTCACGCGGTGGATGTTCACCGGTACGGCGACGTAGTTGCCGTTGTACTTCACGGTGTCGGAGACTTTCTTGTCGAGCAGGGAGTCCCACTTCTCTTCTTTGGCGACGTCTTTGAGCACGTCGGTGTCGAGCAGGCCAGTCGACGCCCACTCCTGGATATCCGGGCCTTTGATCTGGGCAACGCCTGGCGGGTTACCGGCGACCGCACGGCTTTTCAACACGGTCATGGCGGTAGCGCCACCACCGCCTGCAACAGCGCCGTCTTTCCAGACGAAGCCATCTTTCTCAACTTGGGCCTTCAGGACATCTACGGCCGCCTTTTCACCGCCCGAGGTCCACCAATGCACAACTTCAACCGTCCCTTTCGAGTCGGCGGCAAATGCACTGAGGGGAAACAACGAGGCAATGGAAATAGCGACGGCGAGGCGATTAATCGCGTTCATCTGAGTACCTTTTCTTGTTGTTATGCATGCAAGTCTGGAGCTTGCGCTGCACGGAGTTTAAACATGGATGTTCAGGGCGCAGGTAACAAAGGGACGTACAAATGTCACCACTTTGTGACATAGAAGCCCCGACCTAAAGCACTGGTCATACTCGGAGACAAGGGTAGTACAGGCAGCACCACCGCTTGCCAGGCATGGTATAGGTCCGGTTTGCCCCCCCAGATGTTGCTGCTGGGTTGGTTGTGCGGGCTGAGTTCGTGATGCCAACTGCCGTTGACCCTGTCGATAAAGTGGCTTTCGCAGAATTCCCAGAACCTTCGATACCAAATCTCGTAATGCGGGTCAGCGGTGCGTTTGAGCAGCGCCTGGGCAGCGGCACTGGCCTCGGCGTGGGTCCAGTGCAGGCGTTCACGCACCACTGGACGATGGCTCCAATCCAGGGTGTAGACGATGCCGGGAGCACCGTCCACGGCCCAGGCGTACTCACAGGCACTGGCGAACAAGCCTTTGGCGTCGCTCAGCAACCAGTCCGGCGTGACCAGCCCGGCCGCTAGCCGTGCGGCCTCCAGGTGCAATACCAACCGCGCCCACTCGAAACCATGGCCGGGGGTGATGCCGTAAGGGCGAAAGCCGTCGGCGGGGTTGTCTTCGTTGTAACCGAGCAGCGGCTGCCAGTGGGTATCGAAATGTTCGATCACCATGAACTGATTAGCCGCCGCGTGCGTATGGATGACCCGCTCGACGATGCGTAGCGCCCGATCCAGCCAGCGCGTATCGCCGGTCACATCCGCCAGGGCCAGGAAGGCCTCGGTGGCGTGCATGTTGCTGTTGGCCCCGCGATAGGCCTCGACACCGGTCCAGTCCCGGGCAAAGGATTCGAGCATCACGCCCTCTTCTTCGCTCCAGAAAAACTGGTCGATGATATGGATGGCGTCGTTCAACAGGTTCTGCGCACCCGGCGCGCCGGCCACCACCGCCGAGCTGGCGGCCAGGGCGACAAAGGCATGCAAGTAAGCCGCCTTGCCGCTGTTGCCATCGCGGGCATTGGGCGCGGCGAACCAGCCTCCGTGCTCACTGTCGTGCAGGGGACCACTGAGCGCCTCGACGCCGTGGGCGACCAAGTCAGCGTAACCCGGCAACCCCATGGCATGGGCCATGGCGAAACTGTGGGTCATGCGTGCGGTGTTCATGGTCTCGGCGTAGGCAGTGGCTGGCAGTTGGCCCTTGTCATTCAGGTTACCGAACCCCTCAGGCACTCGGGAGGCTTTGGCGAAGGACAGCAGGCGCTGGCCTTCACTGGCAAGCCAGGCGTGATGGGCAGGTGCGTTCAGCCAACTGCTGGCAGGCAGTGGTTGCGTGGTCATGGATGGCCCTTATTATTTTTTATGGGATGACCGAAGTCTAAACAAGGGCGAGGTGGCGGCAAGTAACGAAGGAGGAGGGAAATGTCACCGAGTGGTGACATTGATACAGGCAGCCATTATCTAACTCCTGGTCACTATTCAACTGTGGGAGCTGGCTTGCCTGCGATAGCGGTCTACCAACCCCTCCATTGATAACTGCCCCACCGCAATCGCAGGCAAGCCAGCTCCCACAGTTTTAACCGGTTCACTGCCCAAGAGGTGTGATCTTCGCTGGCGCGTTGAGCTGTTGTTGCAGGTTCTGCACCTGGCTCTGCAAGGTGGTGATGTTGCGCGTGGTCTGGATACGGAACACGTCGAACTCTTTATTGGTCGGTGCGTCGCTGTTGGCGGGCTGGTTTTCCTGTGCACTCTTGAGTACCAGAAGGTCCTGCTCCAGGCGGGCGATGGCCGCACTCGGGTTGCCTTGTTTCTTCAAGGCCGCCACGTCGGTCGCCAGGTCCTTGGTCTCCCCCTGCGCCGCCTTGAGGCTGGCGACGGCGTCGGTCAAGGCTTGCACCTGGCCTTGCAACTTGGCATTGGCACTCGCCAGCTCAGTGGTGCTGGTGGTCATTTGCGCCAGGCGCTGGTCCAGTTCGCTCGCCTGGCCGGCCACGCCGACCTGCTGCTTGCCCTGCTCCAGCAGTTGGGTTTCCAACTGCTTGATCTGCAACTTGAGCGCTTCGCTGCCGTTGTTCACGTTGGCTTCACTCGCCACGACCTTGCCGGAAATATCCTGCAGGCGCCCCGCCGCTTCCTCGCTGATGCGCGCAAAACTTTCCTGGGTGGCGACCAACTGCTGGCCCATCAGGGAGATCTGCTGGAAGCTCCACCAGGCGAGGCCGGCAAAGGCGATCAGCAGCGCACCGACCAAGGCCCACAATGGACCGGTGCTGGCCCGCTTGACCTTGACTACCGGGGTATTGCGCGAGCGCACGGAGGTGGCGGGAGTCGGCACGAAATCATCGTCGTCCCCTGGATCAGCCCGCAGGCTGGGAACATTGTCGAAGTCGTCGTTAGCATCGTTACGCATGAATCTACCTTGAATCAATGAGATGGCTAGCTGAAAGGCCGAGCACCGGGAGTATAAACCGCGCTCCCCGCGCACAGGTCGACCCGGAACCACGCATTCGGTTCCCGATGTGTTGCCAGTTATGAGACTACTTCAGGCCGGGGCCCTGGGCCTTCCACCAACTACAGAACTCGTCGAGCGCGGTCCACAGACTGACTTTGGGCTCGTAGTCGAGATAATGCCTTGCCCGACTGATGTCTAGGGTGAAATCTTTGTTCATGACTTGCATCCCCAGACGCGACAACGCCGGTTCCGGACGACCCGGCCACATTGCGCAGAATGCTTCGTTCAGCGCCGCCACGCTGTAGGACAAGCCGTAAGACCGATAGCGGGTGACCTGCGGCAAGTCCATCTGGCGCATCACGTAGTTCACCACGTCCCACACCGGCACCGGCGTGCCGTTGCTGATGTTATAGGCCCGACCCAATGCCGAACCGGGGGCCAGCAAGCTGCTGAGGAGGGCTTCGTTCAGGTTGTGCACGCTGGTGAAGTCGACCTTGTTCAAACCGTCGCCAACAATGGCCAGACGGTTCTTGCGTTGCATCTTCAGCAAACGCGGGAAGATGCTCATATCACCGGCACCGGTCACAAACCTGGGGCGCAGGGCCAGCACTTCAAGGCCAAACTCCTGGGCGCCGAAGACTTTCTGTTCGGCCAGGTATTTGGTGGCGGCGTAAGGATGCTTGAAGCGCTTGGGCACCTGTTCTTCGGTCAAGCCCAGGTGATCGCGTCCGTCAAAGTAGATCGACGGCGACGACAAATGCACCAGGCGCCCCACCCGCTGTTTGAGGCAGGCTTCGACGACGTTTTCGGTCACCAACACATTACCTTGGTGAAAGTCCTGGTACTTGCCCCACAGGCCCACGGCGCCGGCGCAATGCACCACGGCTTCGACGTCACGGCACAGCTCGCGCACCAGGTCTGCATCATTCAAATCACCCTGGATAAACTCGGCGCCGCGCCGTACCAGGTGCTCGACACCCTCGGCGCGCCGCCCGTTGACCCGTACGTCCAGGCCCTGCTCCAGGGCGAAACGCGCAAAGCGCCCGCCAATGAAGCCGCTTGCGCCGGTGACCAGAATCTTCATGTATTACCCCATGTGCTTTCGTTTTTCATCGCTGCTGCCTTGACGCGCGCCATCACTCCAACGGCACTAACCATTGACCACACGCCTGGGCCAGATGGTCGGTCAGCAAGCCCAACAGTTGCCCGCCACTGCGCCAATGATGCCAGTACAACGGCACATCGATGGGCTTATCTGGCAATAACTCGACCAATATGCCCTTTTCCAGTTGGTCGCGAACCTGCAACTCCGGCACCAGCCCCCAGCCCAAGCCCGCCTCTGTCAGGCGGATAAAGCCTTCGGACGATGGGCATAAATGATGCTCGAAACCGCCGTCCACACCGAGGGAGGCCAGGTAGCGGTGCTGCAGGAAATCATCCGGCCCGAACACCAATGCCGGGGTGCGCGCCAGTTGATCCGCACGTACGCCTTGGGGAAAATGCCGGGCGATAAACGCAGGGCTGGCCAGCGCCCGATAGCGCATGGCGCCCAGCAACAGGCTTCGCGCCCCCGCCACCGGTCGCTCGCTGGCGCAGATGCAGGCTGCCACCTCACCGGCGCGCATGCGTTTGAGGCCGACGGTCTGGTCTTCCACCACTAGGTCCAGCAACAGGTGCTGTTCGGCGCAAAAGCCACTGACGGCCTCGGCCCACCAGGTGGCAAGGCTGTCGGCATTCAACGCGATGCGCAGGCGCTCAGGCATGCCTTCCTCATCCAGCGCCGGCACCTGGCTTTGCAAGTCACGCTCCAGCAGGCGCACCTGTTGCACATGGTTGAGCAGGCGCCGGCCGATATCGGTGGGCGTCGGCGGCGTGGCCCGCACCAGTACCGGCTGGCCAATACGTGCCTCCAGCAACTTGATGCGCTGTGAGATTGCCGATTGCGACAGTCCCAGCACCTGGGCGGCGCGTTCAAAGCCCGCCTGTTCCACCACTGCCGCCAGGGCAGAGAGCAATTTATAGTCGAACATCAGTTTCCCTAATGAGCGATCAGCAATATTGGTTTTTCTTATACAGCCTGCCCCCTGAGAATAGCCAGCATCGCGTCTCTCTTTATAAGGAACCCCACATGGCTGGCGAAACCGCCCTGGCAACCCTGCTGCGCAGCATGAGCCCCCAGCTCAATGAAGGCGACTATGTGTTCTGCACCGTGCCCGACAACCGCATCCCTGCCGGCTGCGAAGTGATCGGCAGCTTTCGCGAGCAGGAAGGCCTGACCCTGATCGTTGAACGCCAACAAGCGGAACAGGCCGGCCTGGCATTTGACTACGTCGCCGCGTGGATCACCTTGAACGTGCATTCGGCCCTGGAAGCCGTGGGCCTCACCGCCGCCTTCGCCAGTGCGCTGGGCCTGGCCGGCATCAGTTGCAATGTGATTGCCGGCTATTACCACGACCACCTGTTCGTCGGGCGTGCCGATGCCGAGCGCGCCCTGCAGGTGTTGCGGCAACTGGCAGCAGACGCGGAGTAAATCCTATGTGGCAGAGTTATCTGAATGGTTTGCTGGTGGCGCTGGGCCTGATCATGGCCATTGGCACTCAGAATGCCTTTGTACTGGCGCAGAGCCTGCGTCGTGAACATCACTTACCCGTGGCGGCATTGTGTGTGGTGTGTGATGCCCTGTTGGTGGCCGCCGGGGTGTTCGGCCTGGCGACGGTGCTGGCGCAAAGCCCCATGCTGTTGGCGATGGCCCGCTGGGGCGGCGCGGCGTTCCTGATCTGGTACGGCGCATGTGCACTGCGCCGCGCTTGTTCGAAACAGAGCCTGGACCAGGGCGACACGCTCAAGGTGCGCTCACTGCGTGCGGTGTTGTTGAGCGCGCTGGCCGTGACCCTGCTCAACCCGCACGTGTACTTGGACACCGTGCTGCTGATCGGCTCACTCGGCGCCCAACAGACCGAACCCGGCGCCTACGTGGCCGGTGCCGCCAGCGCGTCGTTCCTGTGGTTCGCCACCCTGGCACTCGGCGCGGCGTGGCTGGCGCCCTGGCTGGCACGCCCGGCTACCTGGCGTTTGCTGGACCTGTTGGTGGCCGTAATGATGTTCAGCGTGGCCTATCAACTGATCAGCGCCTGAGGAATATTCCAAAACGCTCTGGAACCTCTATCCCACACAGTTGTTGCGTGGTTTTGCCGCACCCCCGGTGCTATGATCCGGACCCTGCGCCGCAAAGAGTACAAACTCCCCGGCGCTTGTTTGGCCGCCCGTGATCGGCCTTGCGCTCACCGCAACTGACCTGATTAGGAGAATCATCATGGCTTTCGAATTGCCGCCGCTGCCCTACGCACACGATGCCCTGCAGCCGCACATCTCCAAGGAAACCTTGGAATACCACCACGACAAGCACCACAACACCTATGTCGTGAACCTGAACAACCTGGTGCCAGGCACCGAGTTCGAAGGCAAGACCTTGGAAGAGATCGTCAAATCCTCCTCGGGCGGTATCTTCAACAACGCCGCTCAGGTCTGGAACCACACTTTCTACTGGAACTGCCTGGCGCCAAACGCCGGTGGCCAACCGACCGGCGCGCTGGCTGAAGCCATCAACGCCGCGTTCGGTTCGTTCGACAAGTTCAAGGAAGAGTTCACCAAGACTTCCGTCGGCACCTTCGGTTCCGGTTGGGGCTGGCTGGTGAAAAAGGCTGACGGTTCCCTGGCCCTGGCCAGCACCATCGGCGCCGGCAACCCGCTGACCAGCGGCGACACCCCGCTGCTGACTTGCGACGTGTGGGAACACGCTTACTACATCGACTACCGCAACGTGCGTCCAAAGTATGTGGAAGCGTTCTGGAACCTGGTCAACTGGAAGTTCGTGGCTGAGCAGTTCGAAGGCAAGACCTTCACTGCCTAAGCAACGCTTGCAGTAGAAAGAGCCCGGCATTGCCGGGCTTTTTTGTGGACGATGGAACCAGAGCCATGGCGCCACCCACGCAGACAGCGAGGGAGAGGAATTGACCTCTTCTACCTGTCGGAGAATTCAATATGTCCATTGCAGCAGCAACCGCTATTCCACTGGTTGGCGATATCGTGAAAATGGCACTTCCTGTAGCGGGAGAAGTTGTCAAAGCGGCCACAGCACTCCTGCAACCCTTCGCCAATGGTGCAGCCAAGAAGATATTTGGCGAGGAGACCCCAGCGTCGACCAAGACCATCAGCTTTGCTACCACTGTCGATAAAAAAATTACTTTCGACCTTCCCAAGTCGGCGTAACCGTCCTTCGTGATTGAGGCGCCGCTGATCAGCGGGTATGTCTCTTCAGGCAGGCGGATGCCATTCCGCCTTGCCCTACCTTCCCCCCACCCGAACATCTTTAACCCGCCTTTGTCCCAATGTTCCTTTGACTGCCACCCCGAGATTGCCAATACTCGTGGCATATTGAAGGCTACCCGCATGAGACAAGGAATGCCCCTTTGAAGCTGGAACTCAAGAACAGCTTGTCGGTGAAGTTGCTACGGGTTGTGCTGCTGTCGGCATTGATCGTGGGCGTGGCGTTGAGCGTGGCGCAGATCGTTTTCGATGCCTATAAGACACGCCAGGCCGTGGCGGGCGACGCCCAGCGTATTCTCGACATGTTTCGCGACCCCTCGACCCAGGCTGTCTACAGCCTGGACCGTGAAATGGGTATGCAGGTCATCGAGGGTCTGTTCCAGGACGACGCCGTGCGCATGGCCTCCATCGGCCACCCCAACGAAACCATGCTCGCCGAAAAGACCCGCGCCCTGCAGCAATCTCCTACCCGTTGGCTGACCGACCTGATTCTCGGCCAGGAACGCACCTTCACCACGGCCCTGGTCGGCAAAGGCCCCTATAGCGAGTATTACGGCGACCTGAGCATTACCCTGGACACCGCCACCTACGGCAAAGGTTTTATTGTCAGTTCGGTGATCATCTTTATTTCCGGTGTGCTGCGCGCCCTGGCCATGGGCCTGGTGCTGTACCTGGTTTATCACTGGCTGCTGACCAAACCGCTGTCGCGGATTATCGAGCATTTGACGTCGATCAACCCGGACCGACCCAGCGAGCACAAAATCCCCCAGCTCAAGGGCCATGAACGCAATGAACTGGGGCTGTGGATCAACACCGCCAACCAATTGCTGGAATCCATCGAACGCAATACGCACCTGCGCCATGAAGCGGAATCCAGCCTGCTGCGCATGGCCCAGTACGACTTCCTCACCGGCCTGCCGAACCGCCAGAAACTGCAGGAACAACTGGACAAGATCCTCATCGACGCCGGCCGCCGCCAACGCCGCGTGGCCGTGCTGTGTGTAGGGTTGGACGACTTCAAGAGCGTCAACGAACAGTTCACCTATCAGGCCGGCGACAAATTGCTGCTGGCGTTGGCCGACCGCCTGCGCGCCCACAGTGGCCGCCTCGGCGCGCTGGCCCGCCTGGGTGGTGACCAGTTCGCGCTGGTGCAAGCCGACATCGACCAGCCTTACGAAGCCGCCGAACTGGCACAAAGCATCCTGGACGACCTGGAGGCGGAGTTTGCCCTCGATCAGGATCAGATTCGCCTGCGTGCCACCATCGGCATCACCCTGTTCCCGGAGGACGGCGACAGCACCGAAAAGCTGCTGCAGAAAGCCGAACAGACCATGACCCTGGCCAAGAGCCGCTCACGCAACCGCTATCAGTTCTATATCGCCAGCGTCGACAGCGAAATGCGCCGCCGTCGCGAACTGGAAAAAGACTTGCGCGATGCCTTGAGTCGAGACCAGTTCCACTTGGTGTACCAACCACAGATCAGCTACCGCGACCATCGTGTGGTGGGTGTAGAAGCCTTGATCCGCTGGCAACACCCGGAACACGGCCTGGTGCCACCCGACCTGTTCATCCCGTTGGCTGAACAGAACGGCACGATTATCCCGATTGGCGAATGGGTTCTGGACCAGGCCTGCCGGCAATTGCGCGAATGGCATGACTTGGGTTTCACCACCCTGCGCATGGCGGTCAACCTGTCCACCGTGCAACTGCACCACACCGAGTTGCCGCGAGTGGTCAACAACCTGATGCAGATCTACCGCCTGCCGCCTCGCAGCCTGGAATTGGAAGTCACCGAGACAGGCCTGATGGAGGACATCAGCACCGCCGCCCAGCACTTGCTAAGCCTGCGTCGTTCCGGAGCGCTGATTGCCATTGATGACTTCGGCACCGGTTATTCATCCTTGAGTTACCTCAAGAGCCTGCCCCTGGACAAGATCAAGATCGACAAGAGCTTCGTGCAGGACCTGTTGGACGACGACGATGATGCCACCATCGTGCGCGCCATCATCCAACTGGGTAAAAGCCTGGGCATGCAAGTGATCGCCGAAGGCGTGGAAACCGCCGAACAGGAGGCTTACATCATTTCCGAGGGCTGCCACGAGGGCCAGGGCTACCACTACAGCAAACCGCTGCAAGCGCGGGAGCTGGCGGCTTATTTGAAACAGTCCGAACGCAACAACGCGACGATTCTCTGAGGCGGCAAAACGATACCAAATATTTCCCGCGTATAAGCCTTTACACAAAATGCAAATCTTTCGCATTATGTCGCAGTTTTTGCGCCCCCTCGTGCGCCCCATCAACAACCGAAGCAGGATGTTCGCCATGATTCGTATGCCCCTGGCCACCGCCAGTCTGCTGGCCATTGCCATTTCTCTCGCCGGTTGCGGCGAAGGTAAAGACAAGGCCGCCGCGCCCCAGGCGCCCGCCGCTGCCAGCACTCCCGCGCCTGCGGCCGCTCCGGCAGGCCAGGTCGACGAGGCTGCCGCCAAGGCTGTGGTCGCGCATTACGCCGACATGGTATTCGCGGTGTACAGCGACGCCGAATCCACCGCGAAAACCCTGCAGACCGCGATCGACACTTTCCTCGCCAACCCGAGCGACGAAACCCTGAAAGCGGCCCGCACCGCCTGGATCGCAGCCCGTGTGCCGTACCTGCAGAGCGAAGTGTTCCGTTTCGGCAACACCATCATCGACGACTGGGAAGGTCAGGTGAATTCCTGGCCGCTGGATGAAGGCCTGATCGACTACGTCGACAAATCCTACGAGCACGCCCTGGGCAACCCGGGGGCCAACGCCAACATCATTGCCAACACCCAGATCCAGGTCGGCGAAGACAAGGTCGACGTCAAGGACATCACCCCGGAAAAACTCGCCAGCCTCAATGAACTGGGCGGTTCCGAGGCCAACGTCGCCACCGGCTACCACGCCATCGAATTCCTGCTCTGGGGCCAAGACCTCAACGGTACCGGCCCAGGCGCAGGCAATCGCCCGGCGTCGGACTACATGACCGGTGACGGTGCCACCGGCGGTCACAACGAGCGCCGCCGCACCTACCTGCGCGCCGTGACCCAATTGCTGGTCAGCGACCTGGAGGAAATGGTCGGCAACTGGAAACCCAACGTCGAAGACAATTACCGCGCCACCCTGGAATCGGAACCGGCCACTGACGGCCTGCGCAAAATGTTGTTCGGCATGGGCAGCCTGTCCCTCGGTGAGCTGGCCGGTGAGCGCATGAAGGTGTCCCTGGAAGCCAACTCGCCGGAAGACGAGCAGGACTGCTTCAGCGACAACACCCACAACTCGCACTTCTACGACGCCAAGGGCATCCGCAACGTCTACCTGGGCGAGTACACCCGTACCGATGGCACCAAAATGACCGGCGCCAGCCTGTCGTCCCTGGTCGCCAAGGTTGACCCGGCTGCCGACGCGACGCTGAAGGCTGACCTGGCTACCACCGAAGCGAAGATCCAGGTCATGGTCGATCACGCCAACAACGGTGAGCACTACGACCAACTGATCGCCGCTGGCAACGACAAGGGCAATCAGATCGTGCGTGACGCGATTGCCGCACTGGTCAAGCAGACCGGCTCGATCGAAGCCGCCGCAGGCAAGCTGGGCATCAGCGACCTGAACCCGGATAACGCTGATCACGAGTTCTGATCGGCGCCGGATTGAACAAGGCGACCTTCGGGTCGCCTTTTTTATGCGCGGACGATCAGTCACCGCATTCCCCCTGTGGGAGCTGGCTTGCCTGCGATAGTGGTGGAACAGTCACACCTTCATCAACTGATACACCGCTATCGCAGGCAAGCCAGCTCCCACATTTGATCTGTGTTGCTCTCAAGCCCGGTTTACATACCCTGCCCCCTAGGTAGAATGGCGCCTCTGCCCTAACACCCGAGCGAACTTCATGGCGTTGCCGACACTACGCATCATCGGTTTCATCATCGGCATCTTCCTGATCACCCTCGCGATCGCCATGGTCGTCCCGATGGCCACCCTGGTGATCTTCGAACGCACCAGCGACCTGCCTTCGTTCCTGTGGGCCAGCCTGATCACCTTTCTCGCCGGCCTGGCCCTGGTTATCCCCGGGCGCCCCGAACACGTCCACCTGCGCCCCCGGGACATGTACCTGCTGACTGTCAGCAGTTGGCTGGTGGTGTGCATCTTCGCCGCGTTGCCGTTTTTGCTGACCCAGCACATCAGCTACACCGACTCGTTTTTTGAAAGCATGTCCGGCATCACCGCCACCGGTTCCACCGTGTTGAGCGGCCTGGACAGTATGTCCCCGGGCATTCTGATGTGGCGCTCGCTCCTGCACTGGCTAGGCGGTATTGGCTTTATTGGCATGGCGGTAGCGATCCTGCCGCTGTTGCGCATCGGTGGCATGCGTCTGTTCCAGACCGAATCCTCGGACCGTTCGGAGAAGGTCATGCCGCGCTCGCACATGGTGGCGCGGCTCATCGTGGCAACGTATGTCGGTATCACCATCTTCGGCAGCCTGGCGTTCTGGTGGGCTGGGATGGGCCTGTTCGATGCGATCAACCATGCAATGTCAGCGATTTCCACCGGAGGGTTCTCCACCTCCGACGAATCCCTGGCCCACTGGAAACAACCGGCGGTGCATTGGGTGGCGGTGGTGGTGATGATTCTTGGCAGCTTGCCATTCACCCTGTATGTGGCCACATTGCGCGGCAATCGCCGGGCGCTGATCAAGGATCAGCAAGTGCAAGGCCTGCTCGCGCTGTTGATCGTGACCTGGCTGGTACTCGGCACCTGGTATTGGTGGACCACCGACTTGCATTGGCTGGATGCGCTGCGCCATGTGGCGGTGAACGTCACCTCGGTGGTCACCACGACTGGCTTTGCGTTGGGGGACTACAGCATCTGGGGCAACTTCTCACTGATGCTGTTCTTCTACCTGGGTTTTGTCGGCGGCTGCTCGGGCTCCACGGCGGGCGGGATCAAGATCTTCCGCTTCCAGGTCGCCTACATCCTGCTCAAAGCCAACTTGAACCAATTGATTCACCCACGGGCGGTGATCAAACAGAAGTACAACGGCCATCGTCTCGACGAAGAAATCGTGCGCTCGATTCTGACGTTCTCGTTTTTCTTCGCCATCACCATCTGTGCCATCGCCCTGGCCCTGTCGCTGCTGGGCCTGGATTGGATGACCGCATTGACGGGCGCCGCCAGTACCGTATCCGGCGTCGGTCCAGGCCTGGGCGAAACCATCGGCCCGTCCGGCAACTTCGCCAGCCTGCCGGACGCGGCCAAGTGGATCCTATCGCTCGGCATGCTGCTGGGACGGCTGGAGATTATTACGGTGTTTGTACTGTGTATTCCGGCGTTCTGGCGTCACTGATCTTCGGCGCCTGCAGCAGCCGCGCGCGGTATTCGCCGGGCGTGACATCGAACCAGCGACGAAACGCGCGAAAGAAATTGCTCGGGTCGGCAAAACCCAACAGGTAGGCAATTTCCAGCAGGGTCATGCTGGGCTGCGCCAGGTACTGCTCGGCCAGTTCGCGACGGGTGTCGTCAAGCAAGGTCTGGAAGCTGGTGCCCTCCTCCTGCAAGCGCCGTTGCAAGGTGCGCTGGGACAGATGCAGGGTCTGGGCCACAATTTCACGCTTGGGCTCGCCCTGGGGCAACAGGCGGCACAGCACCTGACGGGCCTTGTGAGTCACTCGGCTTTCGGAAAAACGTGCCAGGTATTCACCGGCAAACCGATCATGCAACAGCGCCATGGCTTCGTTGGCCGTTGGCAGCGGTGCGTCCATGTCGGCCTGCTCGAAAATCAGCGCGTCATAGGGCGCGTTGAACTCCAGAGGTGCATGGAAGGCTTGTTTGTAGGGCGCCAGATCCGCTGGCTGGGCACCTTGCAACAATACTTTGCGCGGTTGCAGGGTACGGCCGGTGAGCCAGCCGCACAGCGCCAACGCACTGGCCAGCGAGGCTTCGGCACTTTGCCGGGTGGGCGGCAGGTGATCACCATGCACCGTCAGAATCAGCGCATAGCCTTCGGGTAACAGTCGGAAACTCAAGTCGGCGCTTTCGGCGATGATGCGTTGGTAGCGCACCAGGCGCATAAAGCCTTCAGCCAGGGTGTTGCTGGACATCAACGCATAACCGGCCACGTGAAACGACGCCGGGCGCACCACCTTGCCCATGTTCAGGCCAATTGCCGGGTTGCCCGACAACTCCACCGCCCGCTGCCACAGCCGAGTCATGGAGTCTTGCGGAAAACGTGCATCGGGGTCGCTGAGGGCGCTGTAATCCAGGCCCAATTGCTTGAACAACACACGGCAATCCAGGCCGTCCATTTCCAACGCCTTGACTATACCCATCGCCCAGCTTGCAGAAGTTGTTCGTTCGCTCATGGCGTCGTCTTATAAAAGCAGGCTTATCCGGCAGCCAGGAAGCCAAGGATACTAAAGTGGCATCTATTGTCACTGGCTGTTACCACTGATCACTCTAGACTCAAATAAGCTACCCGCCGAACATCTGCTGAGCGGCATGACCGCCAAAGGGTCGACCACCGTGGAAAACGTCAAGCAATTCAATAGCTTCGCCGAGTTCTATCCGTATTACCTGAGCGAACACGGCAACAGCACCTGCCGGCGACTGCACTTTGTCGGCACCACGCTGGTCATCGGGATCCTGGCCTATGCCATTGGCCGTGGCTCTTTGGGCCTGCTGTTGGCCTTACCGATCGCCGGCTACAGCTTTGCCTGGATCGGCCACTTCTTCTTCGAAAAGAACCGCCCGGCGACCTTTCAACACCCGTTCTACAGCCTGTTGGGCGACTTTGTGATGTACCGCGACATGATTCTGGGCAAGGTGCCTTTCTGACCGCTCGACCGTTTCTACAATGAAAGTTCATACATCCGGCGACATAAAAATCTTTTTGTCATTTTCAGTGCTGTATCCTGCCAAGGCTTTTTGAGAGCGCGGAATCACCTGCGATTGAAAAAACAGACCTTGCGAGGAGCGACCCACATGCACGAGATCCCTAATCTCCCCTTCCCAAGCCTGCACCCAACCGAGCAGCCAACACCGCAGCAGGCCAGCAACAAACAGCCTGAGGCCAAAGAAGCAAAACCAGTCGACAGCAAACGCCAGGACTGACGCCGTACCAGACCGTGTGGAAAGCGCAACGTTGAGCGCTTTCCACACTGCCTGAACCGCCCGAGATACCCGCCATGACCGATACCCTCCCTGATTCCCCTGACGCCGCTGTGCTCGACGCTGCCTTGCAGATGGTCGAAGTCTGGAACCGCCTCAGCAGCGAGAAACAAGCTGTACTGCTCAAACGCTTCGGCACCCAGGAAAACGCCTTGGCCGCCCTGGTGACCACGCAACTGCTGGCCCCGACAAAATCCTGATGTGTTCTTGCTTCATCCTTTTTGATATTTGCCGCCCCGCCCGGCCCAAGCGCCGGTATCATTAGCAGCCTATCTTTACCTGCTGCGACAGTGGACCTCTCCCATGCCAGATACCCAGCGCCCCATGGCGGTCACGCTGCAAGTCGTTTCCATCGTGCTGTTCACCTTCATCGGCTACCTCAATATCGGCATTCCACTGGCCGTGTTGCCGGGCTATGTCCATAGTCAGCTGGGCTATGGCGCGGTGATTGCCGGCTTGGTGATCAGCGTGCAGTACCTGGCCACCCTGTTGAGCCGCCCGTATGCGGGCAAGATCATCGACAACCTGGGCAGCAAGCGCGCCGTGTTGATCGGCCTGGTCGGCTGCGGCCTGAGTGGTGTGTTCATGCTGCTCGCCGCCTGGTTTTCCAGCCTGCCGGTCGTCAGCCTGGGTAGCCTGCTGATCGGCCGACTGGTGCTGGGCAGCGCCGAAAGCCTGGTGGGCTCGGGTGCAATCGGTTGGGGCATCGGCCGGGTCGGCGCGGCGAATACGGCCAAGGTCATTTCGTGGAACGGCATCGCCAGTTATGGCGCCCTGGCCGTCGGCGCACCGCTGGGGGTGACACTGGTCGGCCATTTCGGCCTGTGGAGCATGGGCGTCAGCATCATTCTGCTCGCAGTGCTGGGAGTGCTGCTGGCCTGGAACAAGGAGGCAGCTCCGATTGTGGCCGGTGTGCGCCTGCCGTTCATGAATGTGCTGGGGCGCGTGCTGCCCCATGGCTGTGCACTGGCGCTGGGCTCGATAGGCTTTGGCACCATCGCCACCTTCATTACCCTGTATTACACCACCCAACACTGGGATAACGCGGTATGGGCCTTGAGCCTGTTCGGCGCCAGCTTTATCGGCGCACGTTTGCTGTTCGGTAATCTGATCAACCGCATGGGTGGCTTTCGCGTGGCGATTGCCTGTCTGTCGGTGGAAGTCCTCGGCCTGCTGTTGCTGTGGCTCGCACCGGATGCGCACCTGGCCTTGGCCGGCGCGGCGTTGAGCGGATTCGGCTTCTCCCTGGTGTTTCCGGCCTTGGGTGTGGAGGCAGTCAACCTGGTGCCCGCGTCCAGCCGAGGCGCAGCGGTGGGTGCCTATTCGTTGTTCATCGATTTGTCGTTGGGGATCACCGGCCCGCTGGCTGGGGCAGTGGCGTCAGGCTTCGGCTTTGCGTCGATTTTCCTGTTCGCCGCCCTCGCCGCCGCTGGTGGTTTGCTACTGAGCGTGTACCTGTACCGCCAAGCGCCCAAGGCCCGCGAGACACGGGACGCCTAGAAATCAACCTTGCCGCGCCCAGCCTTGATGCTGCCGCGCTTGGTCTTGGACTCCAGGCGACGCTTCTTGGAGCCCAATGTCGGCTTGGTCGGGCGACGTTTCTTCTCAACCTTGGTGGCGCTGAGGATCAGTTCCACCAGACGCTCCAGCGCATCCGCGCGGTTCTGCTCCTGAGTCCGGTATTGCTGGGCCTTGAGCACCAGCACACCGTCGCTGGTGATACGACTGTCACGCAGCGCCAGCAGCCGCTCCTTGTAAAACTCCGGCAGCGATGACGCCGGAATATCAAAACGCAGATGCACCGCGCTCGACACCTTGTTGACGTTCTGCCCACCGGCGCCTTGGGCGCGGATGGCAGTCAGCTCGATCTCGGCGTCGGGCAGGTGGACGTTGTTGGAAATCACCAGCATTGAGGCAGGTCCGCAATTCAGAGGGGCCAGCATACCCGAACCAGCCAATGCCCGACTCACTGTTACCGGTTGGCAAAGGCCTTGTCCAACAGGACCTGGGCCAGCAGTGTCGACCTGATCATGGCCTGGCGATCCGTTGGGTTTTCATTGTTCAGTGTCATCTCGACCCCCGTCACCACTTCAGGGTAGGAATGGGAAAAGATCAGTGCAGGGTCAACCTTTTTAGGCGACAAGCCGTGCAGGTCGTCGCGCATTTTGTCGTAGAAGCCTTGAGCATTGTCTGTAACCTGGTTGCGCATCAGATGGAACACCAATCCCATCAAGGCTTCCCGGCCGCTTTTTTCATCCATCCCACTTGGCCACATTGATTGGCTTTGTGACTGGGCCGCATGCCGAATGGTCGAGGCGACATCCGACGCACCACCCGAAGTACCCAGCATGACGGGCACACCTAGCTCATCGCGCACCTTAGTACCCAGATCGTTGCGCAAATCCGTGCCATGAAGGCTGGTGAAATGATGGGTCTTCACGCCATCCACAACCCGGTTCGACCCCACACGATGCTTAACGGTGTAGGCCTCGACGTCACTGAGCATCGGGTCATGTTCTTTGAGCGCCTCGGCAATCGCCTTGATGCCAAACGCCATTTCTGCACCTTGCTGCGCATGCTCACGGGTCAATGGTCCCTGCTCACCGCAAACCAGCATGGCGTGCAGATTTTTCATGCCCAAGTACAGCCCCCCCTTGCCCTCGCCCGCCAATAGAACATTACCGGGATCATTGCTCGGCGCCAGCAATTCCTTGTGCAGCGCTTCGCGGAACGCAGGATCACTTTTTGAATGAGTCCATAGGCCGCGAACAAGGTGTGCCATATGCGATGACAGTTGTGATGGCGCGGAGTCGTCACGTTGTAAGTCTTTCTCGACACCCATGCCAATGGCCATCTCGGACTCTATGTGTTTGAAGAAATTCTTGGCCCGACGCTCAAGGCTCGATTGGCTTTCGTAGTTGGAGTTCTGCAACGTGTCTTTGACAAAAGCACTGACCAAAGCGTCTTTCTCGGTAGGGGAGTAATTTTCTCCCGCAATCGATACTCCAGTGTGCGGTGTAACTGCATGATTTCCCGGGCTGAGGCGTTTCGTATGATCGCGGCCGAGATCAAAAGATGGTGCTTGTTCGAATGCCAGATTGAAAGGTTGCCCGATAGTAGAACTCACATCTCTCATACGTACCCCCAAGTGATCAGATATTGTTAAAAAACCAACATCTGTTTATGGGCGGCCACGGAATTAGAGTTCCGGAAGCCGGGCAGTCCAATGTAACAAGCAGAGTCATTAACGCTTCAAACACCCGCAAAAAACCCGGCAGTACGCCGGGTTTATTGAATAACGCGAAGGCCCTACTCCAAAACCGTCCCCGCGGCGTCCAAGGCTGCCTGAGCCTTGCGCTTGTTCTTGATCCAGTAACACACCGCCATGAACGCCACCCATACCGGAATCGCATACACCGACACCTGGATGCCCGGAATCATCAGCATGATCACCAGGATAAACGCCACGAACGCCAGGCAGATGTAGTTGCCGTACGGATACCACAGCGCCTTGAACAACGGCACCTGGCCGGTGCGGTTCATGTGCTGGCGGAACTTGAAGTGGGAATAGCTGATCATCGCCCAGTTGATCACCAATGTGGCCACCACCAGCGACATCAACAGCTCCAAGGCATGCTGCGGGATCAGGTAGTTCATCAGTACCGCGACCAAGGTGATCGCCGCCGAGGCAAGGATCGAACGCACCGGCACACCGCGCTTGTCGATTTTCGCCAAGGCCCGTGGTGCATCGCCCTGCTCGGCCATGCCCAGCAGCATGCGACTGTTGCAGTAGGTGCCGCTGTTGTACACCGACAGTGCTGCGGTCAACACCACGAAGTTGAGGATATGCGCAGCGGTGTTGCTACCCAGCATCGAGAACACCTGCACGAACGGGCTGCCGCTGTAGGCATCGCCGGAGGCATTGAGGGTCGCCAGCAGGCTGTCCCACGGTGTCAGCGACAACAGCACCACCAGGGCGCCGATGTAGAAAATCAGGATGCGGTAGATCACCTGATTGATCGCCTTGGGGATCACCGTACGTGGCTGGTCGGCTTCGGCGGCGGTAAAACCGAGCATTTCCAGGCCGCCGAAGGAGAACATGATGATCGCCATGGCCATCACCAGACCGCTGACGCCGTTGGGGAAAAAGCCGCCGTGATCCCACAGGTTGCTGACCGAGGCCTGTGGGCCGCCGCTGCCGCTGACCAGCAGGTAGCTGCCCAAGGCAATCATACCGACGATGGCCACGACCTTGATGATAGCGAACCAGAACTCGGCTTCACCAAAGACTTTGACGTTAGCCAGGTTGATCAAGTTGATCAGCACGAAGAACGCCGCCGCCGAGACCCAGGTCGGGATCTCCGGCCACCAGTAGTGCACATATTTGCCGACGGCCGTCAGCTCGGACATGCCCACCAGAATGTACAAGATCCAGCAGTTCCAGCCCGACAGGAAGCCGGCGAAACCGCCCCAGTACTTGTGGGCAAAGTGGCTGAAGGAACCGGCGACTGGCTCTTCGACGATCATTTCGCCGAGCTGGCGCATGATCATGAAGGCGATGAAGCCGCAAATGGCATAGCCCAGGATCATCGACGGGCCGGCGGATTTGAGCACCCCGGCCGAGCCCAGGAACAGGCCGGTGCCGATGGCGCCGCCGAGGGCGATCAACTGGATATGCCGATTTTTCAGGCCGCGTTTCAGCTCGCCTGAAGAGGAATGGGGTCCACTCATGAAAAGGGTCTCACGCAAGGTTTGATGATGTTGAATGCACGTTGCTGTCTTGAATCTCGACTCAAGCAGCGCCGCTCAAACCCCAGCGCAGGCACCAGGAGTACAGCGTCTTTCTAACGGTCATGCGTCACCTGTTTGTTTTTATCTGTGACGAAATCGAACCCGCCAGGCTCGTGGCCGGGCGGAGTGATCAGGGGTGATGAACCCTGAGGTCTTGGCCTTTTGCGTGGGTACGCAAGGGGGTCACAGTAAAACGCGGCGCATTGTACACCGCTCGACAGCTTCGGGCCGCCCTCTGCGGGTGCACGCGGTAATCTGTCAGGCATTCCTTACAACGTCGCCATACCTAAGAATACGGCGATTTTCTCGTAAATTAATCGTTACAGCGCGGAAAATAAGCGTTACATCTGTCAACAAGCGGAAAAATGTCAGTGGGAAACTTCCGACAAATTACCTTCGCCAGAACGTTGTTTTTTCTCAATAAAAAATTCCAGCGCAAAAACAGAACAAAAAATCCAAATGAGACCGTGTCAATAAATATTTTGCATTCCGAAACACTCTCTCCTAGGTTCTTCCCACTTGCCCAGCGAAGCCCGCTGGCAAGCCGTTCTCAAACAACGTCCTCTAGGAGAAACACCATGCAAGCACTGGAAAACGACCTGGAAACCGAATTGCAACTCGACGATTGGTTTGAAGCACCGACCCATGAGGCCGCCGTTGAAATGATGCAAGCCGATGCCGTTGTGCCATTTGGCACCGCGATGTGGCCTTTCTAAGAAACGGCAGGCATCCGGCAGGTGCCGTGCACGGCACCTGCCCCTTACCCAAGGCACCAAAGGAAGTACGTCATGGACAAGGCCCGCGCCGTCGAACACTTTCTCTACTACCTCGCTCATCACCCCGCCCTCAACGGCCTGAACCGCCCTACCGTGCTGCTGGGCCACACCGAACGCTATGACGCCATCGCCCAGGCGATCACTCACGGCAGCACCGCCCGTTTCAATTTCCAGTTACAGCGCCTGGACCTGGCCGCCAGCGACACCCTGGCCCAAGCCATCGAGGCCTGCGACCTCTACTTGTTTCTCTACGATTCCTCGACCTTGCCCAACCCACGCGCCGAAGGCCCGGACTTTGTCCGCGCACTACAAGGCGTCATGGCCGAGCACTGGAAGAAATCCCTGCTGTTCAAGGATTACGGCGACTACTTCTACGACACTTTCAGCGTAGAGCCCCAGCGTATCGCTGACCTCAACGCCACGCTGATCCGGCGCATGTCCCAGGCCAGCGTGCTGAGTTTTACCGACAAGCACGGCTCGCGCCTGGAGGCCCCGCTGAGCAGCATCAAGAAGTGGACCAATATCAACGGCGTCGGCAACCACGACCTGGCCCCCGGTGAGATTGCCACCCACAGCGAGGCCATCAACGGCCAGGTACGCTTTGTCGGCACCTTCCTCAGCACCATCCCGTTCGCACGTAAATATGGCGTGCTGGCGTCACCGCTGGAGTTGTGGATCGAGAACTCGACCATCTGTAGCGTGGCCAGTGACGTGCCAGGGCTGGCAGATGATTTCAACAAGTACCTGAATGCCAATCCATCGAACCGACGGGTCGAGGAGCTGGGGATTGGTACCAATGAAGGCGTGAAAGATCTGTACGCGCGCAATGCCGGGTTTGAGGAGCGCCACTGCGGGTTGCACCTGGGTTTGGGTGGCGGGCAGAAAGGCAGTCATCACTTGGACCTGATCTTTGCCAGTGGCGTGTTGGCGCTGGATGACAAGCCGGTGTTTGATGGCAACTTTGCCTTTTAGAACCTGAATACCAGAAACGCCGAGATCACTGTGGGAGCTGGCTTGCCTGCGATACAGACACCTCGGTATGCCGATAGACCGCAGTGATGCGATCGCAGGCAAGCCAGCTCCCACACAAACCTGTTTGTACAGTTGAATTGGGCTAGCAGATCTGAGATCAAAAAAAAAACGCCAACCCGAGGGTTGGCGTTTTTTATGCGGCGATTAAATCACTGCGGCTTCTTGCGACCAAAACCAGGACGCTGACCGGAACCGGCCGGAGCGCCACGGCGCTTGCCCGACGGCTCGTCCGCGACCAGTTTTGGGCCTGGGCGCTTGTTCGCCGCGGGCTTGGCTGGACGCTTGGTGCTGGCGTTGTCGGCTGGGCGATCCGCTTCACCACGGTTACTGCGACCACCTGCTGGGGCAGGACGTGGCGCACGTGGAGCACGCTCGCCTTCCTGACGCGATGGCGCGGTTGGGCGGCGCTCGCCTTCGATGTTCGGCTCGCGGGAAATACGACCGCCGGTCGCCGGTGCATTCAGTGCCGGGCGCAGAGTGCGGGCAACGCGTTCGGTACGGGCCACAGGGCGCGACGATTTACGCTGCATACGCTCGAGCTTGTCTTTGCTCTTGGCGTTCATCTGCGGCATCGCGACCGGCGTCAGGCCCACTTCGGCGCTGAGGATGTCGACTTCGTACTGGCTCATTTCGCGCCAGCGGCCCATCGGCAGGTCGGAGTTCAAGAACACCGGGCCGAAACGCACGCGCTTCAAGCGGCTGACCACCAGGCCCTGGGATTCCCACAGTCGACGTACTTCACGGTTACGACCTTCCATCACCACGCAGTGATACCAGTGGTTGAAACCTTCGCCACCCGGTGCCTGCTTGATGTCAGTGAACTTGGCCGGGCCGTCTTCCAGCACCACGCCCGCCTTGAGGCGTTCGATCATCTCGTCATCGACTTCACCGCGTACACGCACGGCGTATTCACGATCCATCTCGTAGGACGGGTGCATCAGGCGGTTGGCCAGCTCACCGTCAGTGGTGAACATCAGCAAGCCGGTGGTGTTGATGTCGAGACGGCCGATGTTGATCCAACGACCTTCTTTCGGTTTTGGCATCTTGTCGAACACGGTTGGACGACCTTCCGGGTCGTCACGGGTGCAGATCTCGCCATCAGGCTTGTTGTACATGATCACGCGGCGCACCGATTCGGCGGCCTCTTCACGCTTGATGACCTTGCCATCAATGGTGATTGCATCGTGCAGGTCGACGCGCTGGCCGAGGGTAGCCTCGACGCCGTTGACCTTGATGCGCTTCTGGGTGATCCAGGCTTCGACGTCGCGGCGCGAGCCCACGCCGATACGCGCCAGCACCTTTTGCAGTTTTTCGCCTGCTGGGCCGATTTCCTGGCTGTCGTTCTGGTCTTTGTCATTCATCTTAAGCACCTCCCGGTGGGTCGATTCAGGCATGGCCTGAAGAGTATTGAAAGCGGGGCTTTGGCCGAATAGATCGGCAAAGGGTCGCGAATCATACGCGCATGACGCGCGTTGCGCATCATAGACTAGTCGATTAGCACCAAGTCATTAACTTTTCCGCCGATCGGTGAGCCTACAGCAGATCAAAATGTGGGAGGGGGCTTGCCCCCGATGGCGGAGGGTCAGTTGATGCATGTGTTGATTGACACACGGCTATCGGGGGCAAGCCCCCTCCCACATGGGTTCTGTGGTGGCCGTTGGATTGGAGTCAGTCTTCGAACTGGCGGCGTTCGTTTTCGATGGCTTCGGCCAGGGCGCGGGCTTCCTCTTCTTCGTCGCTCAGTGGCGGCTGTTCAAGAGCGGCGACGGCGGCCAGGAGTTTTTCCCGGGCTTCGGCGACGCCGAGGATGTCTTCCTCCGGCTCGGGTTCGGGCTCTGGCTCAACGTGTTCCTGAGGTTCAGGCTCGACCGCACCATCACGCAGCAAATCATCGAAATCGGTCTTGATGCCCTGCTCCATGTCGTCCAGTTCCAGCAACAAGGTATGGAAACTGGTCTCGTCCTTGGGCTCCTCCGGCTCGGCGCTGGCATCGGCCAATTCCTGCAGGCTTGCCGGGACCGGAGCGTCGTCGAAATCCAGAACCGGCTCGGCTTCCATCTCACGCAGCTCGGCGAGCGGCGGCAGGTCGTCGAGATTTTTCAGGTTGAAGTGGTCGAGAAACACCTTGGTGGTGGCGAACATCGCCGGTTTGCCGGGCACGTCACGGTAGCCAACGATGCGAATCCACTCGCGCTCCAGCAAGGTCTTGACGATATGGCTGTTGACCGCAACGCCACGTACATCCTCGATCTCGCCCCGGGTTATAGGCTGGCGATAGGCGATCAGCGCCATGGTTTCCAGCATCGCTCGCGAATAACGCTGTGGGCGCTCTTCCCACAAACGACCGACCCACGGGGAGAATTTCTCACGGATCTGCAAGCGATAACCCGACGCCACTTCACGCAGTTCAAACGCACGGCCTTCGCAGGACTTGCGCAGAATCTCCAGCGCCTTCTTGAACACTGGCGGCTCAGGACGCTCGGCTTCTTCAAACAGTTCGAACAGGCGCTCCAGGGATTGCGGCTTGCCCGAGGCCAGGAGAAAGGCTTCCAGCAAGGGCGCCAGTTCGCGGGGTTCAGTCAAATTCATCGATTCAGCTCTTTATTCGGCTCGCGCCCGCACGTGGATAGCCGCAAAAGGCTCATTCTGGACCAGCTCGACCAAGGACTCCTTGACCAGCTCGAGGATCGCCATAAAGGTCACCACCACCCCCAGACGCCCTTCTTCAGCGGTGAACAGCTCAACAAAGGGTACGAAGCCACCGCCCTTCAGACGCTCAAGCACATCGCTCATGCGTTCGCGTGTCGACAGCGCCTCGCGACTGACCTGGTGACTTTCGAACATGTCGCCACGGCGCAGCACTTCGGCCATGGACATCAATAGCTCTTCCAGGCTCACGTCCGGCAACAGCTTGCGCGCCCGCGCTTCCGGTGCATCCAGCTTGGGCACCACCACGTCGCGACCGACCCGGCTCAGGCCGTCGATGCCTTCGGCGGCGGCCTTGAAGCGTTCATACTCCTGCAGGCGGCGGATCAGTTCGGCACGCGGGTCATCCTCTTCGGCTTCGACCGTCTCCGAGCGCGGCAACAGCATGCGTGACTTGATCTCGGCGAGCATGGCCGCCATCACCAGATACTCGGCAGCCAGCTCCAGACGCACCGACTGCATCAATTCGACATAGCCCATGTACTGGCGGGTGATTTCCGCCACCGGGATATCGAGGATGTTGATGTTCTGCTTGCGGATCAGGTACAGCAGCAAGTCCAACGGACCTTCGAAAGCCTCAAGGAAGACTTCCAGGGCGTCCGGCGGAATGTACAGGTCCAGGGGCATTTCCATGACCGCCTGGCCATAGACCATGGCGAACGGCAGTTCCTGCTGGGCGCCGGCCTGGGGATCGACGGTTTCCACGGCCGACATTCAGGCCTCGACCATGAACGGCGTGGGGTCGCCGCAGCCAACACGCACCACTTCCGGTTCGCCGTCGGCCAGGTTGATCACGGTGGAAGCCTTGTTGCCGCCATAGCCGCCGTCAATGATCAAATCGACATGTTTTTCCAGCAGGCGACGCATTTCATAGGGGTCGTACAACGGCTCTTCTTCACCCGGCAGGATCAGCGACACACTCATCAACGGCTCGCCCAGCTCAGCCAACAACGCCAGGGCAATCGGATGTTCCGGTACCCGCAGGCCGATGGTGCGCTTTTTCGGGTGCAGCAACAGGCGCGGCACTTCGCGGGTGGCATTGAGGATGAAGGTGTACGGCCCCGGCGTATGCGCCTTGAGCAGGCGGAAGGTGCCGGTGTCGACCTTGGCGAACAGCCCCAACTGGGACAGGTCGCTGCAGATCAGCGCAAAGTTGTGATTCTTGTCCAGATCACGCAGGCGCCTGACCCGCTCGACCGCACTCTTGTCGCCAATCTGACAACCGATAGCGTAGGAAGAATCCGTTGGGTAGATCACCACACCACCGGCGCGAATAATCTCCACGGCCTGTTTGATCAGGCGCGCTTGCGGGTTTTCCGGATGAATCTGGAAGAATTGACTCACGTGTTCTACCTGTTCAGACGGTGGCAGTAATGGGGTCATGTTTGAATCGCACCGACAAGAGCGGCAGGTCTTCAGGTACCTGGCGATACTCGCCGATTTCGGACCACCCACCTGGACCATGAAAATCACTGCCGGCGCTGACCAGCAGACCAAATTCGCGGGCAAGAATCGCCAGGCTGCCGACCTGCTCGGCGGGTTGGTGCCCGTTGACCACTTCGATTGCGTGGCCGCCCGCTCCAATATAGTCGCCAATCAGCTTGCGGCGCTTGCTGCGGGTGAAATCGTAATGCCAGGGATGCGCCAGGCTGACCCAGGCCCCGGAGGCCCGCAGGGTCTCGACGGTGTCTTCCAGGGTCGGCCAATGCAACTTCACATCGCCCAACTTGCCGGCGCCCAGCCACTTGCGAAAGGCTTCGGCACGGTCTTTGACAAAACCTTCACGCACCATCCAGTCAGCAAAGTGCGGCCGGGCCGGTGCGTTGCCGCTGTCGCCCAGCTCCTGTTGGATAGCGCGGGCACCGTCGAGGGCGTTGGGCATGCCTTTGAGGCTGAGCTTGCGGCTTATTTCTTCGGACCGCAGCCAGCGGCCATCGTGCAATTGAGCGATGGCCTTCACCAGTGGCGGGGCGGCTTGATCGAAACCGTAGCCCAGCACATGAATGGTGGCGCCGCCCCAGGTGCAGGACAATTCCACGCCATTGACCAGTTGCATGCCCAGGGCGTGGGCGGCTTGGCGGGCCTCATCCAGGCCTTCAAGGGTGTCGTGGTCGGTCAACGACAGGACTCGCACGCCTTTTTCAAACGCACGCGCAACCAGTACCGCGGGCGCCAGGGCGCCGTCGGAGGCCGTGCTGTGGCAGTGCAAATCAACATTCACGGGGGTATGTAACCTCAAGTCAGCTGGCGCTTTCGCTACCAAGGATGTTTGTTATTATGCCGCCACATCCAGCTTCTGGCTCTTACTGTGAAACAATTCATCGACTTCATCCCGCTGTTGCTGTTTTTCATCGTTACCAAACTCGACCCCAGGGTCATCGATATCGCCGGCCATGAGCTGTCGTTCGGGGGCATCTACAGCGCCACCGCCGTACTGATCGTCAGCTCGATCGTGGTCTATGGAGCCATCTTCATCTCCCAGCGCAAGCTGGAGAAAAGCCAATGGCTGACCTTGGTTGCGTGCCTCGTATTCGGCGGCTTGACCCTGGCCTTCCACAGCGAAACCTTCCTTAAATGGAAAGCCCCCGTGGTGAACTGGCTGTTCGCCCTGGTGTTTATCGGCAGCCACTTCATCGGTGACCGCCTGTTGATCAAGCGAATCATGGGCCATGCACTGACCCTGCCGGAACCGGTGTGGACACGTTTGAACGTGGCCTGGATCGTGTTCTTCCTGTTTTGTGGTGCCGCCAACCTGTTCGTGGCCTTTACCTTCCAGGACTACTGGGTCGACTTCAAGGTCTTCGGCAGCCTGGGCATGACCGTATTGTTCCTGATCGGCCAGGGTATCTACCTGTCGCGTCACCTGCATGACACCGCCCCTACCACGCCGAAAACCGAGGACTGACATGCTCTACGCCATCATCGCCACCGACGTCGCCAACTCCCTGGAAAAACGCCTGGGCGTACGCCCCGCCCACCTGGAGCGTCTGAACGTGCTGCAAGCCGAAGGTCGCCTCGTGCTGGCTGGCCCGCACCCGGCTGTCGACAGCAATGACCCGGGCGCGGCCGGTTTCACCGGCAGCCTGGTCGTTGCCGAGTTCGCCTCCCTGGAGGCAGCACAGGCGTGGGCCAAAGCCGATCCGTATGTGGCGGCAGGTGTCTACGCTGACGTCGTGATCAAGCCGTTCAAACAAGTCCTGCCGTAACCCAAGGAACGTCGAACCTATTCGGTTCGGCGTACTCCTAATGACTCATCATTCCCGGTAACCTGCCGACAACGTTCTGAATATTCGTGTGGAATCAGGAGTTCCGATGCGCTTACGTCAGTTGTGTCTGTTGGCAGTGTTAATGATCGGGGCTACGGCCCACGCTGAAGAAACCTCGAACACCGGCAGCTCCACGCCCCTGTCCTTGAGTGCCAGCGCCCAGATCACCGAGTTGCAGCAACGCTTGAAAGAAAGCGAACGGCTGCGGGATGAACTGAGCAAACAACTGCAAAGCGCAGATGCTGCCCGCGAAAGCGCCCAACTGAATCGCTTGCGCCAGGAGAACCAACGCCTGGCCCAGCAACTCAAAGAAACACAGGGCGGTGCCTTGACCCGTTGGCTGACCGAACAACAACAGTGGTTCGTCACCGGCGGGGCAGTCGCGCTGATCGCCTTACTGTGCGGGATCTTCGCCAGCGGTGGGCACCGTCGCCGTCGACAATGGCTAAATTGAGTGAGTCATGAGCGAGCTGTTACTGATAGATGATGACCAGGAGCTCTGCGAGCTGCTGACCAGTTGGCTGAGCCAGGAAGGCTTTCACGTGCGCGCCTGCCACGACGGCTTGAGCGCCCGCAAAGCCTTGGCCGACGCAGCCCCAGCGGCCGTAGTGCTCGACGTGATGCTGCCCGACGGCAGCGGCCTGGAATTGCTCAAGCAATTGCGCAACGACCACCCGGAGCTGCCAGTACTGATGCTCTCGGCCCGTGGCGAACCGCTGGACCGCATCCTTGGCCTGGAGCTCGGTGCCGACGATTACCTGGCCAAACCCTGCGACCCGCGGGAACTCACCGCCCGTCTGCGCGCCGTGCTGCGCCGCAGCCACCCGGCGGCCGTGTCGACGCAGATGGAACTCGGCGACCTGTGCTTCAGCCCGGTACGCGGTGTAGTCAGCATTGATGAACAGGAGTTCGCCCTCACCGTCTCTGAAAGCCGCCTGCTGGAAGCCTTGCTGCGCCAACCCGGCGAGCCGCTGGACAAGCAGGAACTGGCGCAGATTGCCCTGGGGCGCAAGTTGACGTTGTACGACCGCAGCCTGGACATGCACGTCAGCAACCTGCGCAGGAAGATCGGCCCACACCCGGATGGCCGGCCACGGATCGTGGCGCTGCGCAGCCGCGGCTATTACTACAGCCTCTGAACACGCTGCAGAACCTCTGTGGGAGCTGGCTTGCCTGCGATGGCGGTGGGTCAGCCAGCATCAATGTGATTGAAAGACCGCTATCGCAGGCAAGCCAGCTCCCACATTTGACCTCCTTGATCTCTAGGGTTTTGTCAGCCTCGATAAAAACCCTCTTTACCCAAGCTTTACCGTCCCCTGACCGCCGCTGACCTTGATCTCCGTAATCTACTCACATCCGGACTCACCGGAATAGAGACAGGAGAATCACCATGCGCAAGACCCTTATCGCTCTGATGTTCGCCGCTGCCCTGCCGACCGTTGCCATGGCCGCCATGCCAGAAGGCCCAGGCCCGATGGGCGGCCCTGAAGGTCACATGATGGGTGGCCCGGGCCACGGCGGTGAACACGGTCCACGCGGCAAAGGCGGCCCATTCAGCCAATTGGATCTGAGCAAAGAGCAGCGCCAGCAAATCGGCAAACTGATGGGCGACCAATGGCACGCTCGCAAAGACCTGGTCAAAAAGTACCTGGACAAACTCCCGGCCGCCGACCAGAAAGCCATGCAGGATGAGATTGCCGCCGGCAAGCAGAAAACCCAGGCCGACATCCGTGCCGTGCTGAAACCCGATCAACAGAAGAAATTAGACGAGATCGTGAAAAAACAAGCCGAGCGCCGTGCCGAGTGGAAGGAATTCCAGGCCTGGAAAGCCCAACAGCCGCAAAAAGCGCAATAATGATCTAGCTTTACCTCCCCAGCCCAGCGGCCCCCCGCTGGGCTTTTCCTGTTTGAGGGTTTCCTGTGCGCTCATTGTTCTGGCGGATTCTGGCCAGTTTCTGGCTGGCCATCGCCCTGGTTGCCGGGTTATCGATCCTGCTTGGGCACATGTTGAATCAAGATGCCTGGATTCTCAGCCGTCATCCGGGCCTCAACAACCTGGCGCAGGAGTGGACACAGCTCTATGAAGCCCAGGGCGAGGATGCTGCCCAGGACCTGCTGCAACAGCGCAAGCGCCAATACCACATCGACGTGCAAGTGCTGAACGAAAGCGGCGACCCGGTGGTACGTGGCACCTTCCCACGTCGTGCCGCCGCGTTCGAAGCCCGGCAGAACGACAGCAAGGACGGCCACCTGCCATGGCGACGACTGACGGCCGAGTACACCAGCGAAAAAACCGGTGACACCTACCTGCTGATCTACCGCATTCCTCACCCGGAACTGGATGCCTGGCACCGCAGCAGTCTGATGTGGCCGCTGAGTGCCTTGGCGATTGCCCTGGTGGTGCTGACCTTGTTCAGCCTGCTGGTGACGCTGTCCATTACCCGTCCGCTCAGCCGTCTACGCGGCGCGGTGCATGATCTCGGCCAGGCCACTTACCAGCAAAACAGCCTGGCGCAACTGGCCAACCGCCGCGATGAGTTCGGTGTGCTGGCCACTGATTTCAACCGTATGGGCGCGCGCCTGCAAAGCCTGATCGGCAGCCAGCGCCAGTTGCTGCGCGATGTGTCCCACGAACTGCGCTCGCCCCTGGCCCGCTTGCGCATCGCCCTGGCCCTGGCCGAACGCTCCAGCCCCGAAGAGCGCGAGCGCCTGTGGCCACGCCTGACCCGCGAATGCGACCGCCTGGAAGCGCTGATCAGCGAAATCCTGGTGCTGGCCCGCGTGGATGCGGACAACGCCAGTGCCGAAGAGGTCGACCTGAACCCGCTGCTCAAAACCTTGCAAAAGGACGCCCAACTCGGCGCACCGGAGCAGGAAGTCGCCCTGAGCGCCGACACCGACCTGCACCTCAAAGGCTGGCCGACCATGATCGAGCGGGCCGTGGATAACCTGCTGCGCAATGCCCAGCGCTTCAACCCACCGGGGCAGCCCATCGAGTTGCAGGCCCAACGCCAGGGTGAGCGCATTCTGATCAGCGTGCGCGACCATGGCCCCGGCGTTGAGGCCGAACACCTGAGCCAATTGGGCGAGCCGTTCTACCGCGCGCCCGGCCAGACCGCCCAGGGCCACGGCCTCGGCCTGGCCATCGCCCGGCGTGCAGCAGAACGCCATGGCGGCAGCCTGCTGCTGGCCAACCACCCCGACGGCGGTTTTATCGCCCGTATCGACCTGCCGTTGGAACCGGGGGTTGTCACACCGGTGTGATGATCTTCTATAGTGGCCCTTCTCTTACGGAGGGCCTTTGATGACTGACCTGCTGACTCCCATCCAAGCCGCACTCGATCTGCCGCAAACACCACCAACTTTTACGGAAACGGGCGCCCTGCCCTCAACGTTTGCCGTGACCGATTTGGCCAGCGCCAGCATCGGCGCCGCCGGCCAGGCCGTCGCGCAACTTATCCAACAACAGACCGGGCGCTTGCCCAGTGTCACGGTGGACCGGCGCCTGGCGTCCTTCTGGTTCTCGTCTTCGATTCGCCCGGTGGGCTGGCAAGTGCCGCCGCTGTGGGACCCAGTGGCAGGCGACTATGCCAGTGCCGATGGCTGGATTCGGCTGCACACCAATGCGCCTCATCATCGTGCAGCCGCCGAGCGGGTGTTGGGCAAAGTCGCCGACCGTACCGACATGGCCAGCAAAGTAACTGCATGGAACGCCGCCGAGCTGGAACAGGCGATTGTCGACGCCGGCGGTTGCGCCGCACAGATGCGCTCCTGGCAAGCCTGGCAAACCCACCCTCAAGGGCAGGCGGTGAATGCCGAGGCATTGGTGCAGCGACGAATCTTCGACACCCTCAGCGATAAACCCTGGCTCGGCTCGGTCGCGCGCCCCTTGGCCGGCGTCAAGGTGCTGGACCTCACCCGCGTATTGGCCGGCCCCGCCGCCAGCCGCTTCCTGGCGGGGCTCGGCGCCGACGTGCTGCGCATCGACTCACCCAGCTGGAACGAACCCGGCGTGGTACCGGAAATGACCCTGGGCAAACGCTGCGCCCGTCTTGACCTGAAAAGCACCGGGGGCCGACTGCTTTTCGAAAACTTGCTCAAGGACGCCGACATCCTGTTCCACGGCTACCGCGCCGACGCCCTGGAGCAATTAGGCTACAGCGCCGATGAACTGCAACGGCTGGCTCCCGGCCTGATCGACGCCAGCCTCAACGCTTACGGCTGGAGCGGGCCGTGGCGCAACCGTCGTGGTTTCGACAGCCTGGTGCAGATGAGCAGTGGGATTGCCGATGCGGGCATGGCTTGGCAACAGGCGAATAAACCGGTGCCGCTGCCGTTGCAGGCGCTGGATCACGCCACCGGGTATTTGCTGGCGGCCAGTGCGATTCAGGCGTTGAGTGAGCGCCTGAAAACCGGGCGTGGCGGTTCGACGCGGTTGTCGTTGGCGCGCACGGCGAAGTTGTTGGTGGATGCGGGACAAGTCCCCGAACAGCCGGCACTTCGCGCTGAGGCACCGAACGATCAAGGCTTGGTGGTGGAGCAGACGGCCTGGGGCCCTGCGCATCGCCTACTGGCGCCGTTGTCCATCAGTGGGACGCCATTGCAGTGGGATTTGCCTGCAGGGGAATTGGGTTCACACCGACCGCAGTGGTGATCTGAGGAGCGCTATAGGGGGCAAGCCCCCTCCCACACTTGAATGTGCTCACCAATCAAAATGTGGGAGGGGGCTTGCCCCCGATGAGGCCAGTACAAGCACCCTCAATCCCCTCGGCTCAGTGATGTCCATAAATGCTGCGCCGCATAAGCCCGCAACGGCCGCCAAGCCTCAGCGCGCGCCAACAACTGCCGCGCCGTAACCGGCCCACCCTCCAGCGCCGCCAGCGCATTGATCAAGCCGATATCGCCCGACGCAAACGCATCCGCCTCGCGCATCTGGCGCATGGCGATGTACTGCGCGGTCCAGTCACCAATCCCCGGCAGAGCCACCAGCCGCGCCACGCCTTCCTTGAGGCTGGCCTTGGGCTCGAACACATCGGGATCATCCAGCAGGGCCTGGGCAACCCCCGACAAGGTACGCCCTCGTGCCTTGGGCATGCCCAAAGTCGCCAGGTCTGCCTCTGCCAGGACTTGGGCCGTGGGGAAAACGTGTGTGATCCCGGCATGGGGCGTTTCTACTGGCTGACCGTATTGCGCCACCAACTTGCCCGCCAAACGAATCGCCGCAACCACCGTAATCTGCTGCCCCAACACCGCACGAATGGCCAGCTCCAACCCATCCCAAGAGCCCGGAACACGAAGGCCGGGACGTGTGGCAAGCAGCGCGGCCATCAACGGGTCGACGGCCAGTTGCGCGTGGATCAACGCGGGCTGGGCATCCAGATCGAACATCGTCCTCAAGCGCCTCTCGATCTCGGGGAACGCCTGAGCATCAGGCAACGCCACGTCGACCTCCAGCCAATCACCCGCGCCCGGCGCCACACTGATCCAGCCCTGCTGCCCGCCGACACTGATGCTGCGCCGATAAATGCCGTCGGCTACCGTCTCCAACCCGGTAATCGCGCGCATCGCCAGAAAATCCACCATCGCCGTCCAGTCATAGGGCGGCTGATACGCCAGTCTCACAACGACAACACCCCGCTGTACAACCCGTACGCCGCCAACCCTGCGCCGGCGATCACGCCGCTGAAAATGCCTTTTTCCATCAGGGTAAACAAGGGACGACCCTGCTCGCGCTTGGCCAAGGCGAACAGAATCACTCCCGGCGCGTATAGCAATGCCGACAGCAGCAGGTATTTCAGCCCCCCGGCGTAGAGCAGCCAGACGGCATAGCTGAGAGCGATCAACCCCACCAGCAAATCCTGCATGCGTCGGCGTTGGGCGCCTTCATAGGTTTCACCGCGTCCGCTCAGTAGCACGGCATAGGCCGCCGACCACAGGTACGGCACCAGAATCATCGAAGACGCGAGGTAGATCAGCGTGGTGTAGGTGCTTTGGGAAAACAGCGTAATCACCAGGAACACCTGGATCATCACGTTGGTGAGCCACAGGGCGTTGACCGGCACCTGGTTGGCGTTTTCCTTTTTCAGGAAGGCCGGCATGGTATTGTCCTGGGCTGTGGCGTAAAGGATCTCGGCGCAGAGCAACGCCCACGACAGCAAAGCCCCCAGCAATGACACCGCGAGCCCGATGCTGATTGCCATCGCGCCCCACGGCCCGACGATATGCTCCAGCACGCCCGCCAGAGACGGGTTCTGCAGTTGCGCCAACTCCGGCTGGCTCATGATGCCCAGGGACAACACATTCACCAGCACCAGCAGCGCCAGCACGCCGAGAAAGCCGATCACCGTGGCCCGCCCCACATCGGCGCGTTTCTCGGCTCGCGCCGAGTACACGCTGGCGCCTTCGATGCCGATAAACACGAACACCGTGACCAGCATCATGTGGCGCACCTGATCCACCACGCTGCCGATCTGCGGGTTGCCCAGGCCCCAGATGTCGCGGGTGAAAACATCCGCCTTGAACGCCACGGCGGCGATCACGATAAACATCAACAGCGGCACAATCTTCGCCACCGTGGTGATCTGGTTGATGAACGCCGCCTCCTTGATTCCGCGCATCACCAAAAAATGTACCGCCCACAGCAGCAACGACGCGCAGCCGATGGCGACCGGCGTATTGCCCTGGCCGAACACCGGAAAAAAGTAGCCGAGGGTGCTGAACAGCAACACGAAATAACCGACATTGCCCATCCACGCACTGATCCAGTAACCCCACGCCGACGAAAATCCCATGTAGTCGCCGAACCCGGCCTTGGCATAGGCATACACCCCGGAATCCAGCTCGGGCTTGCGGTTGGCGAGGGTCTGGAACACAAAAGCGAGGGTCAGCATGCCGACCGCGGTGATGGCCCAACCGATCAACACCGCCCCCACCTCGGCGCGGGCGGCCATGTTCTGTGGCAGGGAGAAAATCCCACCACCAATCATCGACCCCACCACCAAGGCAATCAGGGCACTGAGTCGCAGTTTCTGCGCCGGTTGGGACATGAACACTCCTGAATGAACAACAACTTGAGCTGACAACTGCGCACTCAGCTAATTAACTCAGCGAGTGTAGCGTTTATTAGAGATGGCGATAAAACCCATACGCTCATAACGTAATGGCATGTCATTTAATAAAGTTTAGGCTTATTTAGAATTTAAATACTGCAATCTTGAGCACCCCACAAACATCCTTCAAAAAGTTTGCACATTCGAAAATACGGTCTAGCTTCAAACGTCCATGCCCCTGACTAATTGATTAACCACAAGGGAGATAGCGCTCTAAAAAGCGCCTCTTCGAGGATTTTCATCGCCCACGAACTCCCACCCTAAGTCATTAATTCACAATGGAATGTGCCAATGAAGTGATCTGAGTCAGCTGTTTGATTAGCGCACGGAATTATTCTGTGGTCTCTCTTCTCCTGCATTGGAGTCATGCAATGTCTGAAACTCCCGGAAAACTTCGACTCGGCGCGTTGGTTGCACTTGTCGTGGGCTCGATGATTGGTGGAGGGATCTTTTCCTTACCCCAAAACATGGCTGCCAGCGCCGATGTAGGCGCTGTTTTGATCGGCTGGTTCATCACCGCCATCGGCATGCTGACCCTCGCTTTCGTATTCCAGACCCTCGCCAATCGCAAACCCGACCTCGACGGTGGTGTCTACGCCTACGCCAAGGCCGGTTTCGGCGACTACATGGGTTTCTCCTCCGCCTGGGGTTACTGGATCAGTGCCTGGCTGGGTAACGTCGGCTATTTCGTCTTGCTGTTCAGCACCCTCGGTTACTTCTTCCCGATCTTCGGCGAAGGCAATACGCCTGCCGCCGTGATCGGTGCATCGGTGCTGCTGTGGGCCGTGCACTTCCTGGTGCTGCGCGGGATCAAGGAAGCGGCGTTCATCAACCTGGTGACCACCGTCGCCAAGGTGGTACCGCTGCTGCTGTTCGTACTGATCGCGCTGTTCGCGTTCAAGCTGGACATCTTCACCGCCGACATCTGGGGTGTGAAAAACCCGGACCTGGGCAGCGTGATGAACCAGGTGCGCAACATGATGCTGGTCACTGTGTGGGTGTTCATCGGCATCGAAGGCGCGAGCATCTTCTCGTCCCGAGCGGAAAAACGCAGCGACGTGGGCAAGGCCACCGTGATCGGTTTTATCACCGTGCTGCTGTTCTTGATGCTGGTGAACGTACTGTCCCTGGGCATCATGACCCAGCCGGAACTGGCCAAGCTGCAAAACCCATCGATGGCTGCCGTGCTGGAACATGTGGTGGGCCACTGGGGCGCAGTGCTGATCAGCGTCGGCTTGATCATCTCGCTGCTGGGGGCGTTGTTGTCGTGGGTGCTGCTGTGTGCGGAGATCATGTTCGCCGCCGCCAAGGACCACACCATGCCGGAGTTCCTGCGCAAGGAAAACGCCAACCATGTACCGGTCAACGCCCTGTGGCTGACCAACGCGATGGTGCAGCTGTTCCTGGTGATCACGCTGTTTTCCGCCAGCACCTACCTGTCGCTGATCTACCTCGCCACCTCGATGATCCTGGTGCCTTACCTCTGGTCGGCGGCTTACGCCCTGCTGCTGGCGGTGCGCGGCGAGACCTACGAAAACGCCCTGCGCGAACGCAAGAAAGACCTGTTCATCGGCGCCATCGCCCTGATCTACGCGATCTGGCTGCTCTACGCCGGAGGCACCAAATACCTGCTGCTCTCCGCCCTGCTCTATGCCCCCGGCGCGATCCTGTTCGCCAAGGCCAAGCATGAATTGGGCAAACCGATTTTCACCAACGTCGAGAAGCTGATTTTCGCCGCAGTGGTCATTGGCGCCCTGGTGGCGGCCTATGGACTCTACGACGGCTTCCTGACCCTGTAACACCCGAATCTTTTTGTTCACTGGAGGATCTGTAATGACCACGGAAAAAGTGAAGTACGGCGTACATTCCGAAGCCGGCAAACTGCGCAAAGTCATGGTGTGCTCCCCAGGTTTGGCCCATCAGCGGCTGACCCCCAACAACTGCGATGAACTGCTGTTCGATGACGTGTTGTGGGTCGCCCAGGCCAAACGCGACCATTTCGACTTCGTGACCAAGATGCGCGAGCGCGACATCGATGTACTGGAAATGCACAACCTGCTGACCGATATCGTCGCCATCCCCGAAGCGCTGGACTGGATCCTGGAACGCAAGATCACCGCTAATACGGTTGGCCTAGGCTTGGTCAATGAAGTCGGCTCCTGGCTACGCAGCCTGGAGCCACGCAAGACAGCCGAGTTCCTGATCGGTGGCGTGTCGGCCGATGATCTGCCCGGCACCTTCGGTGGCAAGACCATCGAGATGTTCCGCGATTTCCTGGGCCACGCAAGCTTCATCCTGCCACCGTTGCCCAACACCCAGTTCACCCGCGATACCACCTGCTGGATCTACGGCGGCGTCACGCTGAACCCGATGTACTGGCCGGCGCGCCGCCAGGAAACCCTACTGGCCGCCGCCATCTACAAATTCCATCCCGAGTTCACCAACGCCGACTTCCAGATCTGGTACGGCGACCCCGACCAGGAACACGGCGCCTCCACCCTGGAAGGCGGCGACGTGATGCCGATTGGCAACGGCGTGGTATTGATTGGCATGGGCGAACGCTCGTCCCACCAGGCGATCGGCCAACTGGCGCGCAACCTGTTCAAGAACAAAGCCGTGGAGCGAGTGATCGTTGCGGGCCTGCCGAAATCCCGCGCGGCAATGCACCTGGACACCGTGTTCAGCTTCTGCGACCGCGACCTCGTCACCATCTTCCCCGAAGTGGTCAACCAGATCGTCGCGTTCACCCTGCGTCCCGATGAGAGCAAGCCCCACGGTATCGACATCCAACGGGAGAAAACCAACTTCCTCGACACCGTCGCAGCAGCGCTCAACCTCAAGGCCCTGCGGGTCGTCGAAACCGGCGGCAACAGCTTCGCCGCCGAGCGCGAGCAGTGGGACGACGGCAACAACGTGGTGGCCGTGGAGCCAGGCGTGGTGATCGGTTACGACCGCAACACCTACACCAACACCCTGCTGCGCAAAGCCGGTGTGGAAGTCATCACCATCAGTGCCGGTGAACTGGGCCGTGGCCGTGGCGGCGGCCACTGCATGACCTGCCCGATCATCCGCGATCCTATCGACTATTAAGGAGATTCATCATGGCTTTTAACATGCGCAACCGCAGCCTGCTGTCGCTGATGCACCACACTACCCGCGAGCTGCATTACCTGCTGGACCTGTCCCGCGACCTCAAACGCGCCAAATACACCGGCACCGAGCGTCCGCACCTACAGGGAAAAAACATCGCGCTGATCTTCGAGAAAACCTCGACCCGCACCCGTTGCGCGTTCGAAGTGGCGGCCCACGACCAAGGCGCCCACGTCACCTACATCGACCCGGTGTCGTCGCAGATCGGTCACAAAGAAAGCATGAAAGACACCGCCCGCGTGCTCGGTCGTATGTTCGACGCGATTGAGTACCGAGGCTTCGAACAGGAAATTGTCGAAGAGCTGGCCAAGTTCGCTGGCGTGCCGGTGTTCAACGGCCTCACCGCCGAATTCCACCCGACGCAAATGATCGCCGACACCCTGACCATGCGCGAACACAGCGACAAGCCGCTGCATGACATCAGCTACGCCTACCTCGGTGACGCCCGTTACAACATGGGCAATTCGCTGCTGATGATCGGCGCCAAGCTGGGCATGGACGTGCGCATCGGCGCACCAAAAGCCCTGTGGCCTCATGAAGATTTCATCAAACAGTGCCAAGCGTTTGCCGAGGAAAGCGGCGCGCGCATCACCATCACCGAAGATCCGAAAGAGGCGGTGAAAGGCGTGGACTTCATCCACACCGATATATGGGTGTCGATGGGTGAGCCGGTGGAAGCTTGGGACGAGCGTATCGAGCAACTGCTGCCTTACCAAGTCAACGCCAAGATGATGAAAGCCTCGGGCAACCCGCGCGTGAAGTTCATGCACTGCCTGCCGGCGTTCCATAACAGCGAAACCAAAGTAGGCAAGGACATCGCCGCGCGATATCCGAACCTGGCCAATGGCGTGGAAGTGACGGAGGAAGTGTTCGAGTCGCCGGCCAACATCGCGTTTGAGCAGGCGGAAAACCGCATGCATACCATCAAGGCGATTCTGGTGTCGGCACTCGCTGATATCTAAAGTCAACACGGTCAAATGTGGGAGGGGGCTTGCCCCCGATGGCGGTGTGTCAGCCAGCACTTCTATTACTGATGTACTGCTATCGGGGGCAAGCCCCCTCCCACACTAACCGCGTTCACAACGATGAATTTCAGAAGGACATTTTGTATGCGTATCGTCGTTGCACTGGGCGGTAACGCCCTGCTCCGCCGTGGTGAACCCATGACAGCGGACAACCAACGCGCCAACATCCGGATCGCCACCGAACAGATCGCCAAGATCCATCCCGGCAACGAGCTGGTGATTGCCCACGGCAATGGCCCGCAAGTCGGCCTGCTGTCATTGCAGGCGGCGGCTTACACCCAGGTTTCGCCGTACCCGCTGGACGTGCTCGGCGCCGAAACCGAAGGCATGATCGGCTACATCATCGAACAGGAACTGGGCAACCTGCTGGACTTCGAAGTGCCCTTCGCCACCCTGCTTACCCAGGTCGAAGTGGACGCCCAGGACCCTGCTTTCAAGAACCCGACCAAGCCTATCGGCCCGGTGTACTCCAAGGCCGAGGCAGAAAAACTCGCAGCTGAAAAAGGCTGGGCCATCGCGCCGGACGGCGACAAATATCGCCGTGTGGTCGCCAGCCCGCGTCCGAAACGCATCTTCGAAATCCGCCCGATCAAGTGGCTGCTGGAGAAAAGCAGCATCGTGATCTGCGCCGGTGGTGGCGGTATCCCGACGATGTACGGCGAAGACGGCAAGCTGCGTGGCATTGAGGCCGTGATCGACAAAGACCTGTGCTCTTCGCTGCTGGCGTCGCAACTGGAGGCCGACTTGCTGGTGATCGCCACCGACGTGAATGCCGCCTTTATCGACTATGGCAAGCCAACCCAAAAGGCCATCGGCCAGGCCCATCCGGACGAAATCGAGAAACTCGGCTTCGCTGCCGGCTCCATGGGGCCTAAGGTGCAAGCGGCTTGTGAGTTCGCCCGCAAGACTGGCAAAACCGCAGTCATCGGTTCACTCTCGGACATCGAAGCCATCGTCCAGGGCAGCGCCGGTACACGCATCAGTACAGCCAAGTCTGGGATCAGTTACCTGTGAAGTAGAGGAGAAACGCCTATGGCCACCTTTGAACCCGGTCACTTGCATGTTGAACGTCACGCGCTAAATGCTCAGGACTACAGCTACAACCTGTGCATCGACTATGAAGTCAGCCAAGACCCAAAGGAAGGCAAGGGAATGCTCTTCAAGCTGCACGGTTCGGTGCAGGGCAAGGACCTCAAGGAAGAGTTTTTCCTGCCCAAGGACCAAGCGTTCGACTTTGCGCGGCATGCGATGAACATCGCGCAGAAATACGGGATGCCGAAGATCGCTGTACTCAATGGTTCCATGCACAAGCAGTACGACTTGATGTTCGAGGATGTGCGGCATCAGTTGGATGTGAAACCCGGCGATCCGATCAAACCCGAGCACCTGGAATAACACGCTTGCACTGACACAATACAGGTCAAAATGTGGGAGGGGGCTTGCCCCCGATTGCGGTGGATCAGCTAATAAATCTGTGGCTGACACACAGCCATCGGGGGCAAGCCCCCTCCCACATTTTGCTCTCCATCATTTGTCAGATTTCACCTGCGCCCCGCTCCAAGGCATACTTGCCGCCTCTGCTCTCCAGAACTGCCAATCACCCCATGCGTATCCACGTCAGCTTCATCGACCGCGTCGGCATTACCCAGGAAGTCCTGGCCCTGCTCGGTGGACGTAATCTCAACCTGGATGCGGTGGAAATGGTGCCGCCCAACGTCTATATCGACGCGCCGACCTTGAGCGCCGAAGTGTTGGAGGAACTGCGCGACGCGCTGTTCAGCGTGCAGGGCGTGCAGGCTGTGACGGTGGTGGACATCCTCCCCGGCCAGCGCCGCCACCTGCAACTCGACGCGTTGCTGGCCGCCATGACCGACCCGGTATTGGCCCTGGACAGCGCCGGCAAGATCCTGCTGGCCAACCCGGCACTGATCGCCCTGTACGGTCGCGAACCGGCTGGAGAAAGCATCAGCGAGCTGTTCAACGACCCCGCGCTGCTGGAAACCCTGCTGGAGCAAGGCTTCCGCTTGCCACTGCGCGAGATCAGCGTCAATGGCCAGACCCTGCTGCTGGACGCCACGCCCATCACCGACGCCGGCGCCCTGCTCACCCTGTATCAACCCAACCGCATCGGCGAACAACTGTCCGCATTGCACCACGACCATGCCGAAGGGTTTGATGCGCTGCTGGGCGAGTCGCCGGTGATCCGCACGCTCAAGGCCCGGGCGCAACGGGTAGCCGCGCTGGACGCGCCATTGTTGATCCAGGGTGAAACCGGCACGGGCAAAGAGTTGGTGGCACGCGCTTGCCACGCGATCAGTTCGCGGCACAGTGCGCCGTTCTTGGCCTTGAACTGTGCGGCGCTGCCGGAAAACCTCGCCGAGAGTGAGTTGTTCGGTTATGCACCGGGCGCCTTCACCGGTGCCCAACGCGGCGGCAAGCCGGGGCTGATGGAACTGGCCAACCAGGGCACCGTATTCCTGGATGAGATTGGCGAGATGTCGCCGTATTTGCAGGCCAAGCTGCTGCGTTTCCTGAATGACGGCAGCTTCCGCCGCGTGGGCGGTGACCGTGAAGTGAAGGTCAATGTACGCATCCTCAGCGCCACTCACCGTGACCTGGAAAAGATGGTCAGCGAGGGCACCTTCCGCGAAGACCTGTTTTATCGACTCAATGTGCTCAACGTCGAAGTACCGCCGCTGCGTGAACGCGGCCAGGACATCCTGTTGCTGGCCCGCTACTTCATGCAGCAGGCTTGCGCACAGATCCAGCGCCCGGTATGCCGCTTGGCGCCCGGCACCTATCCGGCACTGCTCGGCAACCGCTGGCCGGGCAATGTGCGCCAGTTGCAAAATGTGATCTTCCGCGCTGCCGCCATCTGCGAAAGCAGCCTGGTGGACATCGGCGACCTGGACATCGCCGGTACTTCGGTGGCACGCCAAAACGACGGCGAAGTCGACAGCCTGGAGCAGGCGGTGGAAGACTTCGAACGCGGCTTGCTGGAAACGCTCTACACAAGTTATCCCTCGACCCGCCAACTGGCCAGCCGCCTGCAAACCTCCCACACGGCCATCGCCCATCGTCTGCGTAAATACGGCATTCCCAATAAGCCCTGAAGCCAGCTCCCACAGGAATTGCACTTCGAGCTTTAAGTTTTGGTCCAGGAACGACATTCAGTGTACTGAAAGCGCTACAGTGGAACGAAATCGCTACAACCCTGTTTTTTGCGCGCCATGCAAGGCTTTGATCCACATAGGCTTTTTTTCGCGGGGCCAGCTGTATCGAAATCGCTACAGCTGAATTTTATATCCTCATAACCAAAAACAATAACTCGTTGATTTATAACGAAATAATAAATTTGGCCGCGATATTGCTAAGCAACTCCCCATTATTCCAATCCCGTCCACCAGACGAATCTGGCCCTGAGGAGTTTCCATGAGCGAGTTGCGTTTCACTGAAGATCACGAATGGCTGCGCGCCGAAGCTGACGGCAGTGTCACCGTGGGTATCACCGCTTTTGCGCAGAACGCGCTGGGTGATGTGGTTTTCGTGCAACTGCCGGAGTTGCAGGCCTACGACAAGGGCGCCGAAGCGTCCACCGTTGAGTCCGTAAAAGCGGCCAGCGGTGTGTACATGCCTTTGGACGGTGAAGTTCTCGAAGTGAACGACAAATTGGATGGCAGCCCGGAGCTGGTCAACGAAGACCCGATGGGCGAAGGCTGGTTCTTCCGCTTCAAACCGGCCGATGCCGGTGCAGTGGCTAAACTGTTGGATCAGGACGCGTACGACCGCCTGATCAAAGCCAACGCTGAAGCCTGAGGAGCGCGCCATGACTAACCTGACCACCGCCAACGAGTTCATCGCCCGCCACATCGGCCCGCGTCCCTCCGATGAGCAACAAATGCTCGCCAGCCTGGGCTTCGATTCCCTGGAAGCCCTCAGCGCCAGCGTGATCCCGGAAAGCATCAAGGGCACCAGCGTACTCGGCCTGGAAGACGGCCTGAGCGAAGCCGAGGCCCTGGCCAAGATCAAGGCCATCGCCGGCAAGAACCAGCTGTTCAAGACCTACATCGGCCAGGGCTACTACAACTGCCACACACCGTCGCCGATCTTGCGCAACCTGCTGGAAAACCCGGCCTGGTACACCGCCTACACGCCATACCAGCCAGAAATTTCCCAAGGCCGCCTGGAAGCGCTATTGAACTTCCAGACCTTGATCAGCGACCTCACCGGCCTGCCGATCGCCAACGCATCCCTGCTCGATGAAGCCACCGCCGCCGCCGAAGCCATGACCTTCTGCAAGCGCCTGAGCAAGAACAAGGGCAGCAACGCCTTCTTCGCGTCGATCCACAGCCACCCGCAAACCCTCGATGTACTGCGTACCCGTGCCGAGCCGTTGGGCATCGACGTGGTGGTGGGCGATGAGCGCGAACTGACCGACGCCAGCCCGTTCTTCGGCGCCCTGCTGCAATACCCGGCCAGCAACGGTGACGTGTTCAACTACCGCGAACTGACCGAACGCTTCCACACCGCCAACGCCCTGGTGGCCGTGGCCGCCGACCTGCTGGCCCTGACCCTGCTCACCCCGCCGGGCGAGTTCGACGCCGACGTGGCTATCGGCAGCGCACAACGCTTCGGCGTGCCGCTGGGCTTCGGTGGCCCGCACGCGGCCTACTTCTCTACCAAGGATGCGTTCAAACGCGACATGCCGGGCCGCCTGGTCGGTGTGTCCGTCGACCGTTTCGGCAAGCCGGCCCTGCGCCTGGCCATGCAGACCCGCGAGCAACATATCCGCCGCGAGAAAGCCACGTCGAACATCTGCACCGCCCAGGTGCTGCTGGCCAACATCGCCAGCATGTATGCCGTGTACCACGGCCCTCAAGGCCTGACCCAGATTGCCCAGCGTGTGCACCAGCTGACCGCGATCCTGGCCAAGGGCCTGACCGCCCTGGGCTTGAAGGTCGAGCAGGAAAACTTCTTCGACACCATCACCCTCAACACCGGCGCCAACACCGCCGCGCTGCATGACAAGGCCCGCGCCCAGCGCATCAACCTACGTGTGGTGGATAGCGAGCGCCTGGGTGTGTCGGTGGACGAAACCACCACCCAGGCCGATATCGAGACCCTGTGGGCGATCTTTGCCGATGGCAAGGCCCTGCCAGCTTTCACCCAAACTGAAAGCACGCTGCCAGCCGCCCTGCTGCGTCAGTCGCCAGTCCTCAGCCATCCGGTTTTCAACCGCTATCACTCCGAAACCGAGCTGATGCGCTACCTGCGCAAGCTGGCCGACAAGGACCTGGCACTGGACCGCACCATGATCCCGCTGGGCTCTTGCACCATGAAACTCAACGCCGCCAGCGAAATGATCCCGGTGACCTGGGCCGAGTTCGGTGCCCTGCACCCGTTCGCCCCGGCGGATCAAAGCGCCGGCTACCAGCAACTGACTTCCGAGCTGGAAGCCATGCTCTGCGCGGCCACCGGCTACGACGCAATCTCGCTGCAACCGAACGCCGGTTCCCAGGGTGAGTACGCGGGCCTGCTGGCGATCCGTGCCTATCACCAGAGCCGTGGCGAAGAGCGCCGCGACATCTGCCTGATCCCATCGTCGGCCCATGGTACCAACCCCGCCACCGCCAACATGGCCGGTATGCGCGTGGTCGTCACCGCCTGCGATGCACGTGGCAACGTCGACATCGAAGACCTGCGCGCCAAGGCCATCGAGCACCGCGAGCACCTCGCCGCGCTGATGATCACCTACCCATCCACCCACGGCGTGTTCGAAGAAGGTATCCGCGAAATCTGCGGGATCATCCACGACAACGGCGGCCAGGTGTACATCGATGGCGCCAACATGAACGCCATGGTCGGCCTCTGCGCCCCGGGCAAGTTCGGCGGCGACGTATCCCACCTGAACCTGCACAAGACCTTCTGCATTCCACACGGCGGCGGCGGCCCGGGCGTTGGCCCGATTGGCGTGAAATCTCACCTCACGCCATTCCTGCCAGGCCACGCCGCCATGGAGCGCAAGGAAGGCGCCGTGTGCGCGGCACCGTTCGGCAGCGCGAGCATCCTGCCGATCACCTGGATGTACATCAGCATGATGGGCGGTGCGGGCCTCAAGCGCGCTTCGCAACTGGCCATCCTGAATGCCAACTACATCTCCCGTCGCCTCGAAGAGCACTACCCAGTCCTCTACACCGGCAGCAACGGCCTGGTGGCACATGAATGCATCCTCGACCTGCGCCCGCTGAAAGACAGCAGCGGCATCAGCGTGGATGACGTTGCCAAGCGCCTGATCGACTTCGGTTTCCATGCGCCAACCATGTCCTTCCCGGTGGCCGGCACCCTGATGATCGAGCCGACCGAAAGCGAATCCAAGGAAGAACTGGACCGCTTCTGCAACGCGATGATCGCCATCCGCGAAGAAATCCGCGCGGTGGAAAATGGCACCCTGGACAAGGACGATAACCCGCTGAAAAACGCGCCGCACACCGCTGCTGAACTGGTGAGTGAGTGGACGCATCCCTACACCCGTGAACAGGCGGTGTACCCAGTGCCGTCGTTGATCGAAGGCAAGTACTGGCCGCCGGTTGGGCGTGTGGACAACGTGTTTGGTGATCGCAACCTGGTGTGTGCGTGCCCTTCCATCGAGAGCTACGCGTAACCTGACTGAAGAAACGCGGTCAGTGTGGGAGCTGGCTTGCCTGCGATAGCGATGTATCAGTGACAGTAATGTTGTCTGAGCCACCGCTATCGCGGGCAAGCCCGGCTCCCACATTGACCGGGTCGGTCCTCATAAAATAATAAGAAACCGGAGAACAACCATGTCCTTAAGCGTGTTCGACCTGTTCAAGATTGGCATCGGCCCCTCCAGTTCCCACACCGTCGGCCCGATGCGCGCCGCTGCTCGATTCGTCGAGGGCCTCAAGCGTGACAACCTGTTGAGCGCCACCACCTGCGTCAAGGTGGAGCTTTATGGGTCGCTGGGCGCCACCGGTAAAGGCCACGGCAGCGACAAGGCCGTGCTGCTGGGCCTGGAAGGCGAACACCCGGACACCGTGAATACCGAAACCGTGGCCACCCGCCTGGCGCAGATGCGCAAGGATGGCCGCCTGAATCTGCTCGGCGAACACAGCATTGCGTTCAACGAGAAAGAACACCTGGCGATGATTCGCAAACCCCTCGCCTACCATCCCAACGGCATGATTTTTCGTGCCTTCGACGCCGCCAACATTCAGATCCGCAGCCGCGAGTACTACTCGGTCGGTGGTGGTTTTGTGGTGGATGAGGACGCGGCCGGCGCGGACCGGATCGTCGAGGACGCCACCCCCCTCACCTTCCCGTTCAAGAACGCCAAGGACTTGCTTGGCCACTGCGCCACCTACGGGCTGTCCATCAGCCAGGTGATGCTGACCAATGAAAGTGCCTGGCGCCCCGAAGCGGAAACCCGCGCCGGCCTGCTGAAAATCTGGCAGGTGATGCAGGACTGCGTGGATGCCGGTTGTCGCAACGAAGGGATCTTGCCTGGAGGTTTGAAGGTCAAGCGCCGTGCGGCTGCGCTGCACCGCCAACTGTGCAAAAACCCGGAATCGGCACTGCGTGATCCGCTGTCGGTGCTCGATTGGGTCAATCTGTATGCACTGGCCGTCAACGAAGAAAACGCCAACGGTGGGCGCGTAGTCACGGCGCCCACCAATGGTGCGGCCGGGATTGTGCCGGCGGTGCTGCATTACTACATGCGCTTTATCCCCGGTGCGAATGAGGACGGCGTGGTGCGCTTTCTGCTCACGGCCGCCGCCATCGGCATTCTGTACAAGGAAAACGCGTCGATCTCCGGGGCCGAAGTCGGCTGCCAAGGCGAAGTCGGCGTGGCCTGTTCCATGGCGGCAGGTGCGCTCTGTGAAGTGTTGGGCGGCAGCGTGTCCCAAGTGGAAAACGCCGCCGAGATCGGCATGGAACACAACCTCGGCCTGACCTGTGACCCGATTGGCGGGCTGGTTCAAGTGCCCTGCATCGAGCGCAATGCGATGGGCTCGGTCAAGGCAATCAATGCGGTGCGCATGGCGTTGCGCGGCGACGGGCAGCATTTTGTATCCCTCGACAAAGTCATCCGCACCATGCGCCAGACCGGCGCCGACATGAAAAGCAAATACAAGGAAACCGCCCGTGGCGGTTTGGCGGTCAACATTATCGAGTGCTGACGCCCAAAGGCGCGCCAGCACGTTTTTTCAGGAGCTGAATATGTCCACCGAAACCCTGTTGAAAACCCCTCTGCATGCACTGCACCTCGAACTCGGCGCACGCATGGTGCCTTTCGCCGGCTATGACATGCCGGTGCAATACCCGCTGGGCGTGATGAAGGAACACCAGCACACCCGCGATCAGGCCGGGTTGTTCGACGTGTCCCACATGGGCCAGATCCGTCTGACCGGCGCGAATGCCGCAAAAGCCCTGGAAACCCTGGTGCCGGTCGACATCATCGACTTGCCAGTGGGCATGCAGCGCTACGCGATGTTCACCAATGAACAGGGCGGCATCCTCGACGACCTGATGGTCGCCAACCTGGGCAACGACGAGCTGTTCCTGGTGGTCAACGCGGCCTGCAAAGACCAGGATTTGGCACACCTGCGCAAGCATATCGGCGACCAGTGCACGATCGAGCCGCTGTTCGAAGAACGCGCCCTGCTGGCCCTGCAAGGCCCAGCAGCAGTTAAAGTCTTGGCGCGCCTGGCACCGGAAGTCACCCAGATGACCTTCATGCAGTTCGCCTCCCTGCGCCTGCTGGGGGTGGACTGCTACGTCAGCCGCTCCGGCTACACCGGTGAGGACGGCTTCGAAATCTCGGTGCCTGCCGCCAACGCCGAAAGCCTTGCCCGTAGCCTGCTGGCCGAAACCGAAGTGCAAGCCATCGGCCTGGGCGCCCGCGACTCCCTGCGCCTGGAAGCCGGCCTGTGCCTGTACGGCCATGACATGAACACCGACACCACGCCAATCGAAGCCAGCCTGCTGTGGGCGATCTCCAAGGCTCGCCGTGCCGATGGCGCACGTGCCGGTGGTTTCCCGGGCGCAGACCGCATCTTCACTCAACAACAAGCCGGTGTGAGCCGCAAGCGTGTCGGCCTGCTGCCCCAGGAACGTACGCCTGTACGTGAGGGCGCGGAAATCGTCGACGAACACGGCACGGTGATCGGCAGCGTGTGCAGTGGCGGCTTCGGCCCAACCTTGGGTGGCCCGTTGGCCATGGGTTATCTGGACAGTGCATTCATCGCACTGGATACCCAAGTGTCTGCGTTGGTACGTGGGAAAAAAGTGCCACTTCGTGTAAGTAAAATGCCATTCGTACCGCAACGTTACTACCGTGGCTGATTGACTGTTTCTATAAGTAACGCGGTTGCGTTAAGGTGCACTAAACTGTAACGCAACCGCCATAAAACAGTGCATTGACGATAGTCAATTCAATAGAGACAAACCTATAACAAGTGACCCCTTCTATCGAATAAGCCCGCCACACTAAGTGTCATGAAGCCAAGCAAAACCTGGGCTTTTGGCAGGGCTTGTTTTTTCTGCATTAGTTGGCGTAGAGTTTGGTTACTGTGTTTGCATGGGTCGCTTGGAACCTGGACCTGGGCAGTAGCCAAAGAAGTTCGCTACAACCCGTTCGACGTCTCTTACTTTCCTGCAACCCAGCCCAGTACTCTTTCATGTGAAAGGGGCTGTCATTAATTTTTAGCGTCAAAGGAAAGAAGAAAATGTCTGATCGTCAGAGCGGCACCGTCAAGTGGTTTAACGACGAGAAAGGGTTTGGTTTTATCACTCCAGAAAGCGGTCCGGATCTGTTCGTGCATTTCCGCGCTATCCAGGGCAACGGCTTCAAGAGCCTGAAAGAAGGCCAGAAGGTCACCTTCAAAGCCGTGCAGGGCCAAAAAGGCATGCAGGCTGACGAAGTACAAGCAGAAGGCTGATCCTTCCTGCGACAAAAAGCCCCTGATGGTGACATCAGGGGCTTTTTTATGTGCGTTTGCTCGTAAAATGGCTTTTTTCCCAGAGAGCCCTGCCATGTCCAAGCCCCTGCTGAGCCCCCAAGGCGAGTTCCCCGCCGTTGGCCTGGGCCGTCGCCTGGCGGCGATGTTCTATGACTTCCTGCTGTGCACCGCCCTGCTGATCGTCACGGCGTTTATCTACAAGCTGGTATGGATCGCGTTTATCGGCGAAGCCAAGATGCGCACACTCACTGAGTCCGGCTCGCTGGACGGTGACCCACTGTTGTCGACGATTCTGTTCTTCGTGCTGTTTGGCTTCTTCGCCAAGTTCTGGACCCATTCCGGGCAAACCCTGGGTATGCAGGTGTGGGGCGTGCGCGTACAGAACGCCGACGGCTCGCGCATCAGCCTATGGCAGGCACTGCTGCGCTTTGTGGTGTCGATTGCGTCGTGGTTGTGTGTGGGGCTGGGGTTTGTCTGGTCGTTGTTTGATAAGCGTAAACGCAGCTGGCATGACATCTATTCGGATACGCAGTTGGTGCGCATCCCAAAGCAGAAGAAATAATCTCAGGCAACACACATCAAATGTGGGAGAGGGCTTGCCCCCGATAGCGCTGGGTCAGCTACATCAATGTTGGCTGGCACACTGCAATCGGGGGCAAGCCTCCTCCCACATGTTGACCTGACCAGACTCGAGTCAGGCGTTACCAGCCAGTTTTAGACGCGCCGCCTGGGTAAAATCCAGCATGCGCTTGAGCGGTCGCACAGCCTGTGGGATCACCGAGGGCTCGACGAAGATCTCATTGCTGCCCTCTCGCAGGCATTGCAGCGTGCGCTCCAGGGTATTCATCGCCATCCACGGGCAGTGCGCACAGCTGCGGCACGCTGCGCCGTTGCCAGCGGTAGGCGCCTCGACAAAGACTTTGTCCGGGCACAACTGCTGCATCTTGTAGAAGATGCCGCGGTCGGTGGCGACAATGAAAGTCTTGTTCGGCAAACGCTGGGCAGCGGCAATCAGTTGGCTGGTAGAACCCACGGCGTCCGCCAGTTCGATCACCGACGTCGGCGACTCCGGGTGCACCAAAATCGCAGCGTCCGGATACAGCGCCTTCATGTCTTCCAACTGCTTGGACTTGAACTCTTCGTGAACGATGCAGGCACCGTCCCACAACAGCATGTCGGCACCGGTCTGGCGCTGGATGTAAGTGCCCAGGTGCTTGTCTGGGCCCCAGATAATAGTCTCGCCGTTATCCATCAGGCTTTCGACGATTTCCAGCGCGCAACTGGACGTCACAACCCAGTCCGCCCGGGCCTTGACCGCCGCCGACGTGTTGGCATACACCACCACGGTGCGCTCGGGATGCTGGTCGCAGAACGCTGAAAACTCATCCACCGGGCAGCCCAGGTCCAGGGAGCACGTAGCTTCCAGGGTGGGCATGAGGATGCGTTTTTCAGGCGTGAGGATTTTGGCGGTCTCGCCCATGAAGCGCACACCGGCGACCAGTACTGTCTTGGCCGGGTGGGCTGCGCCGAAGCGAGCCATTTCCAGGGAGTCGGAAACACAACCACCGGTTTCTTCGGCCAGGGCCTGAATCACCGGGTCGCAATAGAAGTGGGCAACCAGCACCGCGTCCTGAGCCTTGAGCTCGGCGGCGATGGCGGCACGCAGGGCCGCCTCTTCATCGGCGCTGAGAGCCTTGGGCTGCTTGGCGTCGAGGTGGGCTTGAACCAGTAGGCGTTCAGAAATTTGCGTCATGTTCGCAAGACCTGCAGGCGCAGTTGCGCGAAAGTCGAGTGTACCACCGGCTCTGGGGCCCTTCGGGCGCCGCCGGACGAAGTGATTGTGTTCATCAAGCACGGGTGAAGCTGCGCAAGGCTACAGAATATCGAATCGATTCAAAAGCCTAATCTGGCTTTCTAACGACGCACCTGCCGGGCAATAACGGCGGGGCGTCCTGCAGCAGAATCGAGTCTTGCAAGCCGGCCAGGATTTCCTGGGATTTTTTGCTGGCCTGGGCCGCCTGTTCAAACAGCGCCAAGTAGTGGCGTCTGGACAAGCCTTCCTTAGGCACCACTGAAGTCAACTTAGCCGGCAAAGAGCCATGCCACATCGCCGTTAAGGGGGATCGCTGTTCACGATCTATAAACACGTCAATTAAGCTCTTTCAATGCAACAATCGAAACCCGTCCTCCCGCCTCCGTTTCTCACTCAGCCTGAAAAATCGAGCCTTCCAGACTCAAATCAGCCCTTTGCGCACCAAAAAAGCGCATTTATTTGCTGAATAACGCGGCATTCCTCACGTTTTATGTAATAAATCCTACAGCCGATGTAACAAACCGTTTAATGATGGCTCAAGTGTGGCACGTCCCCTGGGTTCATGGTTTTGGCTCTGGGGCACTGATCGTGTGTATTTCTACGTTAAGGATGTCGAGTGCCAAGTCAGCCCTCAATCGAACGCCCCTATTACATCCCATTGTTGGGCGCCACCCTGCTCTGCCTCTGCGCGCTGCAGGCGACTGCCGCCGATGGCCCGCAACCCGGCCAGGAAGCCCTGCGTTTGCAGCAGCAACAACAGCGCGACCTGCAACAATTGCAACTGGAACAACGCCAGCGCCAGTTGCAACGAGGTAGTTTCGGTACACCACCGGCCACCCCCACCTCGCCCCAAGTCATTGCCAAAGATGAACGCTGCTGGCCCTTGAGCGGTACGCGCCTGGCCGGAGTCACCCTGTTCAACAAGGCGCAGTTGAACAAACGCATCGAGCCCTACGTGGCCCCGTGCATGGGCGTCACCCAGATCAACCGCTTGTTGGCCGAGATCACCCGCCTGTACGTCGACGCGGGTTACATCGCCAGCCGCCCGTACCTGATCAGTACGCCGGCAACCGGCCACCCGCTGGATATTCACGTCGAGGAAGGCTACCTCGAAGCGATCGAGCTGCCCGACCAGAGCTTGCCGGTGTCGTTGGGCGGTGCGTTCCCCGGCATGCTTGGCAAACCGCTGAACCTGCGTGACCTGGAACAAGGCCTGGACCAGCTCAACCGCCTGCGTTCGGTCGATCTGACCGCCGACATCGCCCCAGGCAGTGAGCCCGGCGCCTCGCGCATCATCCTGCGTTCACGCAGCACGGCTTCGCGCTGGTCGCTCGGGCTTGGGGTGGACAACCTCGGCAGCGCCGGCACCGGACGCGATCGCAATGCCATCAGCCTGAGCCTGGACAGCCCGCTGGAGCTCAACGATTCGCTCAACCTGAGCTTCAGCGACACCCTCAACCATGGCCCGCGCTACAGCCGCAGTCACAGTCTGTTTTATGCGATCCCTTACGGGTACTGGACCTACAGCCTGTTCGCCAGCCACGCCGAATACCGCTCGCCGTTCAAGCTCAGCAAGACCACGCTGTATAACAGCGGCCGCACCGATCAGGTCAGCCTGCGCAGCGACCGCGTGTTGTGGCGCGACCAGGGTCATCAACTCAGCGCCAACCTGCAACTGGCCTACAAGGACGTCGACAGCTACCTGCAAAAGGCCCACCTGGGAATCCAGAGCCCGACGCTGACGGTGGCCGAGGCCGGCGTGAACCTGTTCTGGCTCAACAGTGCGGTGTGGAACCTCGACGTCAATTACGCCCAGGGCCTGACCTGGTTCGGCGCCGATCGCGATGCTGACCAGACGCAGAAAAACCTGCCCCAGGCGCAATTCCACAAATACCGCGCCAACCTGACCCAATGGCGCAACGGCCAATGGGCCGGGCAGCCGTGGCAGTGGCAGAGCCAGCTGTCCGTGCAATACAGCCCGGATGCGTTACCCGCCATCGAACAACTGCTGGGCACCGACGATTCCGCGGTGCGCGGCTATCGCGAAAACAGTGCGTCCGGTGCCATCGGCACGGTGTGGCGCAACACCCTGCGCCTGCCACTCAACAGTGACCTGCCAGTGAAAATCACCCCGCGCCTGGGCCTAGACAACGGCTGGGTCAAGCGTGAGCACGGAGCCCAGGGCCAACGCCTGAGCAGTGCCAGTGCAGGGCTCAACCTGAGCTGGAAAAACGTGCAGCTCGACTTCGATTACCAACACAGCCTCAACACCCCCGCAGGTTTTGGCCAAGAGCCGGATGTCTGGCTGACACGCCTGAGCCTGCAGATTTAAGCCGAGATTAGCCTGAAACAACCGCCGTACCTGACTACCACAGCAGCGTTGCAACGAACAACGCACGTCGCGGATCAGCCAACACAGAGCGAAATTATTTATGCCAAATGACACACACGCGTTTCACCTTTCTCCCCAGGGCAAACTGCGCTGGGCCATCGCCAGCCTGTTCCTGCTGCCCCAACTGGTATTGGCCGGTGGTGTGATCGTCGCCGAAGGCCCTGGCGGTATCCCGCAGCTGCAAAACCAGGGCGGCGTGCCGATCGTCAACATCGTCGCGCCGAATGCCGGTGGCCTGTCCCATAACCAGTTCCTGGACTACAACGTCGACCGCCAGGGCCTGGTGCTGAACAACGCCTTGCAAGCCGGCCAATCCCAACTCGCCGGTCAACTGGCGGCCAACCCACAGTTCCAGGGCCAGGCAGCGAGCGTGATTCTCAACGAAGTGATCAGTCGCAACGCCTCGACCCTGAACGGCGCCCAGGAGATTTTCGGCCGGGCCGCCGATTACGTGCTGGCCAACCCTAACGGCATTTCCGTGAATGGCGGTAGTTTCATCAACACGCCGAATGCCAACCTGGTGGTGGGTCGTCCTGAGCTCCAAGACGGCAAGCTGCAAGCCTTGAGCACCCGGGACGCCCACGGCCAACTGACGGTACAAGGCCAGGGTCTGCAAAACCGCGAGGGCTCCATCAACCTGATCGCGCCGCGCATCGACAGCGACGGTCGCCTCAGCGCCCGAGATCAATTGAACCTCACCGTCGGCCGCAACCAAGTCGACTTCGCCAGTGGGCAAGTGCGCCAAGTGGACCCGGCCGGCAAAGCGCAGGACCAGCGCATCGACGCCAGCCTGTTCGGCGCGATGCAGGCGGGGCGCATCAACATCATCAGCACCGCCGAAGGTGCGGGCGTGCGCGTGGGCGCCGTGCAAGTGGAAGGCCGCGACGGCGTGAAGATCAGCTCGGCGGGCGACCTCGATATCAACGGCCAGGTCCACGCCAACAGCCTCGATGCTACCCGCGCCGGCGTGCAAAGCCGCCAGGGCGATGTGGACTTGCACGGTGCCAGGGACTTGAACCTGGCGGCCACCGATGTCGGCGGGCGCAACGTCAAACTCGACGCCGGGCGCAACCTGACCCTCAGCAGCCTGGAAAGTCGCAAGCTCCAGGAGAAGCGCGAACAGTGGAACAACAGCAACTTCCTCTTCACCTACGAAACCTACGACCGCACCACTACCGACAAGGACTCGCGCCAGCACGGCAACAACGTCGTCGCGCAACAGAACGCCGCGTTGTCTTCCGGCGCCAAGACCGAGATCAAGGCCAGCCACGTGAACGCGGGGGCTGATTTACACGTCAACAGCGGCGCTGACCTGCAACTGAGTGCCGCCACCGAAACCCACGAAACCCGTGATCAGGGCAACCATCGCAAGCACCTGTGGAAGGCCAACTGGGACAAATCCAGCAGCGAACAGCGCAACATCACCAGCAGCCTCAAGGCCGGCAAGGCGCTTGAGCTGACCAGCCAACAGACCCTGCAACTGCAAGGCGCCGAGCTGAAAACCCCAGGCGACATTCAATTAGCTGCCCGCCACGTGGACATCACCAGCGCCAGCCGCACCCAGAGCAGCAGCGACAACGCCTACTCTGGCGACCTGGTCGGCGGCAGCTTCTTTGGCAAGAACGGCGATGGCAACCAAGGCAAGACCTTGAACACCGGCAGCAAGGTGAATGCCGACGGCAAGCTGATCGTCAAGGCGGACGACGTGCGCATCAGCGGCAGCCAGGCGCGCGGCGGCAAACAGGCCAGCGTCATCAGCGACAAAGGTTCGCTGGTGATCGACGGTGTACAAGACACGTCCCACGACAACCGCTACAGCAACGACAGCAAATTCTTCGGCATCTCCAAGGATGAAAGCCGCAAGAACCTCAAGGACAGCACCGTCGTCGCCAGTAACCTGCGCTCGGACAGCAACCTGAAGCTGCAAAGTGCCAAAGACATCGAAGTCAGCGGCTCAACAGTGTCTGCCGCCGGTGAACTGCAGGCTGAAGCCAAGGGCGATATCAAGGTCGCGTCGGCTGAAAACACCACCCACGACACCACCAGCACCCACACTCGCGGGTTCGACGGTTACGCCAAGGAAACCGCCGATGGCAGCCGCCAGTACCGGGCCGGTATCCGTTATGAAGACCAGCAGCACACCCGCAAGACCGACACCACCCGGCAACAGGCTTCCAACCTCAGCGGCGCCAGAGTGGCCGTCACGACCGAGGGTGATGTGAGCATCAAGGGTTCCAACCTCAAGGCCACACAAGGCGATGCAACCTTGAGCGGCAAAAATGTCGAACTGCTGGCCGCCCACGACAGCACTCACAACGATACCAAGCAGACCACCACCGGCGGCGGCGTGTACTACACCGGTGGCCTGGACAAGGCCGGCAGCGGCGCGCAGTTCAGCCATCAAAGCAGCCACGACAGCAGCGACAAGACCACGGCGCAAACCAGCAACGTCGCAGCGAGCGGCAAGCTGACCATCAACGCCGGCAACACCCTCACCAGCCAAGGTGCACAGGTCAAGGCCGGTACCGAGTTGCAGGTCAATGCCGCAGCTGTCGATAACCAAGCGGCGCATAACAGCGAAATCAGCACTCACAAAGAGAATGGCTGGACCGCAGACATCGGCGCCAATGTCGAATACAAAGGCGTCACCCGTCCCATCGAAAAAGCCGTCGAAGGTGTGGCCCAGGCCAAATTCCACCAGCCCGGTCTGCTCGATGCGTTCGAGCAACCCAACGTCGGCTTGGACGTGGAAGTGGGCCATACCAACAAGACCCGCGCCCAGCAGGACAGCACCGCAGTCGTCAGCCAGTTCAGTGGCGGTACGGTACAGGTGAATGTCGCGGGCAAGTTGCAGGACGAAGGGACGCAATACCAGGCCACCGGTGGCGCGCTGAAGATCAACGCTGATGAGCATGTCGCCACGGCGGCGGCCAATACCCACAGCAGTAGCGAGCAAGGCGTGGATGCCAAGGTGGGTGTGCGCATCTACACCACCACCGGCGAAGACCTGAACGTGCGCGGCAGCGGTAGCGGTGGCAGCAGTGATGTGCGCGAATCCAGCAGCACGGCGGTGGTGGGCAGCTACGTCGCAAGCCAAGGCGTGAACATCACGGCCAAGGGCGACGCGCGTTATGAAGGCAGCCAGTTCGATGGCGGTCAGGCGGGCGTCAACCTCAAGGCGGGCGGTGAGTTGGCCCTGAATCAAGCCAACGATACCCAGAGCACAACCAGCAACAGCCTGCGCGGCAATGGTTCGTTGACGGTCGGTACGGCGCCAGGCACCAGCGGTACAAACGTCAACCTCGGCGCCGGCGTGCAACTGGACCATAAGCAGCTCGACACCCAGGACAGCCAAGCCCGGGTGGCGGCGATTCAGGGCAACGGTCCGATCCAACTCAGCAGCGGCGGCGACATGACCCTGCAAGGCACCCGGATCGGTAGCAGCACCGACAAAACCGGTGACATCAGCCTCAATGCCGGCGGCAAGCTGGACCTGCAAGCAGCCACAAATACTCACCTGAGCACTGGCAGCAACCTGGGCGGCGGCCTGACCGTCGGCGCCGGCAAGACCAGCAGCGCCGAAAGCAGAGGCAAGACCGGCAGCCTGAGCGCCAACTTCAACATCGGCAAAGTGTCCGAGAACGATACGGGCGTGACCGTCGGGCAGTTGCACAGCAACGGCAACGTGAGCCTCACCAGCGCTGCAAGCAGCGCGGATGCCATTCACCTGCAAGGCACGCAGGTCACGGCTGCCAACGTCAATCTCGACGCGCGCAACGGCGGCATCCTGCAAGAGTCCGCGCAAACCACTCAGGCTCACAACAGTTGGGGCGTGGCCCTGGGCGCGGGCGGCAGTGGTGGTAAGACCACCCTGGCCGACGCCGGTGAACACGACACCCCCAAGACCCAGTTCGGCATCAACGCCCGAGCCAAGGTCGATGTGGATCACCTGCAAGGCACCACGCAAAACGACAGCCTGATCAAGGCCGACAGTGTGGTGATCAACAGTGCCGGCGATACCCATCTGGCCGGCGCACGCATCGAAGCCAACCAGGTCAGCGGCAAGGTGGGCGGCGATTTGCTGGTCGAGAGCCGCAAGGATCACGTCAGCAGCACCCAGGTCAACGTCGATGCCAAGCTGGATGTCGAGAAGAACCAGCCCGGGGTGGTCAACAAGTTGGCCAAGACCACTGGCCCGCTCAAGGACAAGGTGCAAGCCAAGGCCGAAGGCGCGTTCGACAAACACCGCGAAAAACTGGAAAACGCCGTCGACAAGGGCACTGGGCACCTGGCCTCGGCCAAGGACACGGTGGTCGACAGCGTCGTCAACGCCAAGGAACGCCTGGGGGAAAAATTCACGCGTAGTGGCAGCTACGACGTCAACCCAGAGCCTCGTGGCGCCTTCGGCACTCGCGTGGACCAGGCCAAGGCCTACCTCGCGGACAAGAAAGACGCCGTGGGCTCGCGCCTGTCCAGCTTCAAGGACAAGGTCTGGCCAAAAACCAGTGACAGTTACACCGTCAGCGGCAAGAACACCACCGGCAGCTCGGTGGCCGATACCACACAAAACGTGCTGTTCGGTGACAAGAGCGGCAACACCAACTACACCCCGACGCTGAACCTGGACGTCAGCCACGTGGTTAAGGACAGCGTCGCCCAGGCCTCGGGCATCCGTGGTACTCAGGGCGTCAGCCTGCAGGTCGGTGGCGATACTCGCCTCACCGGCAGCCGGATCAGCGCGCAGGACGGCCAGGTCAACCTGGGCGGCTCCACGGTGACGGCAACCACATTGACGGGCAGCGGCTATCGCGCCGATGTCGGGCTGAACCTGTCGAAGTCACCGGTCAACCTGGCGCTGGGTGCCAAGGACGAACTGACCCAGAAACAGGACGATGCCACGCGCAAGGATCAAGCGTTCAACCTTGGGCCGCTGCGGGCTGGCGGGCACAGTGACAGTCAGGAGCTACAAGCTGGAATCGATCAGAACACCCACTAAGTAGCACGGCTTCGGTGGGGGCAGGTGAGCCTGTTTCCACCGAAGCAAACATTTCTAAATGTTTCTTCATAAAGCCAAATCGTCATTAAACAGACACATATCAGGAATTAAATCGTCACGTCCTAGACAGGTGGACCCTTCCACTTACCCCTTCCCATGAGGTGTTGTCGTGATGTTGCCGACTAAAAAAAGTCTGTCTGTTTTGTTGACCGCCCTATGCCTGAGCGGCGTGGCCCACGCCACGGACGTTACCGGTGCCGGCTCCAGCTTCGTCTATCCGGTGCTGTCCAAGTGGTCCCAGGACTACAGCAAGAATTCCAGCAACCGCATCAACTATCAATCGATTGGCTCTGGTGGCGGCATCGCCCAGATCAAGGCGGCTACCGTTGACTTCGGCGCATCCGACGCCCCGCTGTCAGCCGATGATCTCAAAGCCGGTGGCCTGGGCCAGTTCCCTAGCGTGATCGGCGGTATCGTGCCGGTGATGAACGTCGAAGGCGTGGCCGCAGGCCAGTTGAAGCTCGATGGCGATACCCTGGCAAAAATCTTCCTGGGTGACATCAAGGCCTGGAACGATCCGGCCATCGCCGCGCTCAACCCTGGCGTGAAACTGCCCAGCGCAAACATCACCGTTGTACACCGCTCTGACGGTTCCGGCACTTCGTACAACTTCACCAACTACCTGGCCAAAGTCAGCGACAGCTGGAAAACCAAGATCGGTTTCGGCACCACCGTACCGTGGCCGGTCGGCGTAGGCGGCAAGGGCAACGAAGGTGTTTCGGCCTACGTGAAGCAGATCAAGAACTCGATCGGCTTCGTGGAATACGCCTACGCCCTGCAGAACAAGATGACCTACGCCTCGCTGAAGAATGCTTCGGGCAAGTTCGTCGAGCCTAACGCCAAGGCGTTCCAGGCCGCAGCGGATACCGCCGACTGGGCCAGCGCGAAAGACTTCAACCTGATCATGACCAACGCGCCAGGCGAAGGCGCATGGCCGATCACGGCCACCACCTGGATCATCATGTACAAGCAGCCCAAGAATGCCGAGCAAAGCCAGGCGGCCTTCAACTTCTTCAAGTGGTCCCTGGAAAAAGGCCAGCAGCAGGCCGCAGCGCTGGATTACGTAGCACTGCCGTCCTCCCTGGTGACGCGAATCGAAGATTACTGGAAGTCTGACTTCACTCACTGATTCGCCCTATGACCCCCTTCCCCTTTCACTGTCGGTGATTGGGGAAGGCGGTGAGCACATCCGATATGAACGACACGGTCCAACCGCTGGTTATGACAACTCATGCGAGCGACACACGGGGCGACAGCCGCGCCGCCCGTGATCAACGCCACGACCTGTGGTTCAAACGCTCTATGTTCGGCGCCGCCATGCTGGTGTTGGTGCTGCTGGGTGCTATTGCAGCCTCGACCCTTTGGGGCGGAGGGCTGGCCTTCAAGACCTTCGGGTTCGATTTCATTACCAGTACCGAGTGGGATGCGGTCAATAACCACTTTGGTGCCGTGGTGCCGATCTATGGCACGTTGGTCACCTCGTTTCTGGCTTTGCTGATTGCCGTTCCGGTGAGCTTTGGCATTGCGATTTTTCTTACGGAGGTCGCACCGCCCTGGTTGAAAATGCCGGTCGCGTCGGCCATCGAGCTACTTGCCGGTATCCCTTCAATCATCTACGGCATGTGGGGCCTGTTCGTGTTCGGACCGTTTATGGCCGAACATCTCTCCCCCCTGATCAACGACTACCTGGGCGCCCTGCCTTTTGTCGGCTCGCTGTTCCAGGGCCCGCCACTGGGGATTGGCATGCTGACCGCAGGCATCGTGCTGGCGGTAATGATCATGCCGTTTATCACCTCGGTGATGCATGAGGTGTTCCGCAGTGTGCCGACGCAGTTGAAAGAATCGGCCTACGCCTTGGGCAGCACCACCTGGGAAGTGGTGTGGGACATCGTCTTGCCCTACACCCGCTCGGCGGTGGTCGGCGGTATCTTTCTCGGCCTGGGTCGCGCCCTTGGCGAGACCATGGCAGTCACCTTCGTACTGGGTAACGCCCAACAGTTTTCCGCCTCGTTGCTGATGCCCAGCAGCTCCATTGCGTCGGTGATCGCCAACGAATTCAGCGAGGCCTACACCGACCTGCACCGCTCCGCGCTGATTGCCTTGGGCTTCCTGCTGTTTATCGTGACCTTCGTCGTGCTGGCGGCGGCGCGATTGCTGCTGATGCGCCTGTCACGCAAGGAAGGCCTATGAACGCCAACGAACGCCTGTACCGCAAACGTGCGCTGAAAAATGGTGTGGCCATGTTCCTCAGCTGCGGCGCAACCGCCTTTGGCTTGCTGTGGCTGGCGTGGATTCTGCTGACCACCATCATCAACGGCTTCCAGGCGCTCAACCTGCGTCTGTTCAGCCAGATGACCCCACCGCCCGGCACCGAAGGCGGCTTGGCCAACGCGTTTTATGGCAGCGCGCTGATGTCCGCCATTGCCTTGCTGATTGGCACGCCCATCGGGCTGATGGCTGGCATCTGGCTGGCAGAATTCGCACGGCATTCGCGCCTGGGCACTACCGTGCGTTTTATCAACGACATCCTGCTGTCCGCACCGTCGATTGTGCTGGGGTTGTTCGTGTATACCGCCGTCATTCTGCCGCTGAACCAACTGACCAATCACCAAGTGGGTTTTTCCGCCATCGCCGGCGCCTTGGCCCTGGCGCTGTTGGTGATTCCGGTGGTGGTGCGCACCACCGATGAAATGCTTCAACTGCAACCCTCGACCATGCGTGAAGCGGCCTTGGCACTCGGTGTGCCGCAGTGGAAGTTGACGCTACAGATCGTGTTGCGAGCAGCCAAGGCCGGCGTCGTGACTGGCATCCTGCTCGCCCTGGCCAGGATCACCGGGGAAACCGCGCCCCTGTTGTTCACCGCCTTCGGCAACCAGTTCTGGAGCAGCAACCTGCTCAAGCCGATCGCCAGCGTCCCTGTGGTTATTTTCCAGTACGCCATGAGCCCGTTCGACGACTGGCACTCACTTGCCTGGGCCGGTGCACTGGTCCTGACGCTGTTCGTGCTGGTACTCAGCCTGGCATCTCGCCTGATTCTTTTACGCAATAGGTCCCACTGATGGACACCACCCGTACCGAACCCGAAAAAACCAAAATCCAAGTCCGTGGACTGGAGTTTTTCTACAACAACCAGCGCTCCCTGAAATCCATCGACATCGATATCCCGGAAAAACGCATCACCGCCATCATCGGCCCTTCGGGCTGCGGCAAGTCCACGTTGCTGCGTGTGTTCAACCGCATCTATTCGATGTACCCCAAGCAAGAAGCGCGTGGTGAAGTACTGCTCAATGGCGAAAACATCCTCGCCCCCGGCTACTCGATGAACCGCCTGCGCAGCCACGTGGGTATGGTGTTCCAGAAACCCGTGCCGTTCCCGATGTCGATTTACGACAACATCGCCTACGCCGTACGCCACCACGAAAAGCTGTCACGCCGGGAAATGGATGAACGTGTCGAGCAGGCCCTACGCGGCGGCGCCCTGTGGGATGAGGTGAAAGACAAACTCAACCAGAGCGCACAAAGCCTCTCCGGCGGCCAGCAACAGCGCCTGTGCATCGCCCGTACCATTGCGCTGCGCCCACAGGTATTGCTACTGGACGAACCCACGTCGGCACTCGACCCGATCTCCACCGGACGCATCGAGCAATTGATCACCGAATTGAAGACCCAATACACGGTGATCATCGTGACCCACAACATGCAGCAAGCCGCGCGGGTGTCGGACAACACCGCATTCATGTTCATGGGGGAATTGATTGAGCATGGAAATACCGACGAGATCTTCACCAAGCCGAAGATGAAGCAGACGGAGGACTATATTACTGGGCGCTTTGGCTAAGCGCCCCTTGTCGGCATATGGCAGAGAGCGTCATGCCGCTGGCACGTAATGACAAGTAAACGTTGAGGAAATGACCGATAAAAGGATGTCAGCCTACGGGTGAGAGTTCGACAGAAACCTGCCCGGTGGTTGTTCTCCCTAAACAATAAACGAGGACATCGATATGCCGAGTCTGTTGCGGTCACTACTGTTCTGTATGGTCCTTTCCTGTTCGGGAGCCATTCTGGCGGAACAGGCGCCCCAGCCTTACCTGGCGGCGAATGCGTTTCGGCTGGCCGACTACCTGTCACCGCCTCCAGCAGTCGATTCATCATTACAACAAAGTGATTTAAACGCAGTGCTGGCGGCCCAGGTGGCGCGCAGCAATGCTCAGGTGAGTGAAGTCCAGCAGGATGATGAATGGGACGATAGCGTGTTCCACTTTGCCAGGGAGTCTCTCGGTGCCGGGTTCAGTGTCGAGCGCCTCCCCCTGACCCGCGCCTTCTTCCGGCGGGCACAGCAAGATCTGGTACAACTCCTGATGCCGGCCAAGCATTACTATGGCCGACCACGCCCTTATGAAGCCTCGCCGCTGGTGAAACCGGTACTGCCGCCACCAGAGGGGGATTCCTACCCCAGCGGTCACTCGATGAATGGTTATCTCAACGCCACCTTGCTAAGCATGGTGTTGCCGGAGAAACGTAGCGAGTTGTTCAACCGTGCGCAGATCAATGCCGAAAGCCGGGTCATCGCCGGGGTGCACTTCCCCAGCGACCTGGAAGGAGGAAGGGTAAGTGCTGCCGTATTGGTAGCCAGACTGCTGGACGATCCCAAAGCAGCGGCAGATTTTGAAGCGGTAAAAAAAGAGATTGGGGGCGCCTTGGTCTCTGCCTATTGAGTAGGCACTCGCGCAGCAGGGGTTGAAGGTTTGCTTCGATGAGGAGATAGATCGCCTCCCAATCAAGCAGTGTTGCCACGGCCCTGATTGCGGCTGAGCTGGGTACTCAAATGAGTTTGCAAGGTGCCTGGATAACCTAGGGCGATTCATCCAGACCCGCGCAGCCACCTTATTTCAGGCAAAAAAAAACCCGGAAATCCTCACTTTCGTGGGCCTTCCGGATTTTCTAAACCGCCAAATATGGTGGGTCGTGTGGGATTCGAACCTACGACCAATTGGTTAAAAGCCAACTGCTCTACCAACTGAGCTAACGACCCGCTGTGTGGTGGCGCGTATAATACTGATTTTTAAGGACTATTCAACACTTTATTTAAAATAAATCAGAAATAATGCGTTTGAGCGATTATTCCGGCTGATTTAGCGCCCCGGTTCGTCATTCCACAGGTATTTGTGCAGCTGTAATTGCAGACGTACCGGCAGATTATCGGCCACCACCCAGTCAGCCAGGTCACGGGCGTTCAAGTCATGGTGGCTTGGCGAGAACAACACCTCGCCCGCCCTGCGCTCCAGGCCGTACTGGATCAGCTTGGAAGTGGCCCAGTCGTAGTCGTCACGGGAGCAGATCACGAACTTGACCTGGTCGTTGGGCGTCAGCAGGTCCAGGTTCGCGTACAGGTTACGGTGCGCCTCCTTGGAGCCTGGGGTCTTGAGATCGACCACACGACTTACGCGCGAGTCGACGGCGGAGATATCCAGCGCGCCACTGGTCTCCAGTGAAACCTCGTAACCGGCATCACATAGCTGCTTGAGCAAAGGGATGGCATTGGGTTGGGCCAGAGGCTCGCCACCCGTCACACAGACGTAGCGCGGCTTGAAACCCGCTACCTGCTCCAGGATGTCGTCGAGGGTGCGCACCGTGCCGCCACTGAAGGCGTAGGCGCTGTCGCAGTATTGGCAACGCAAAGGGCAGCCGGTCAACCGTACAAATACGGTGGGCAGGCCAGCAGTTCGCGTTTCACCCTGCAAAGAGTAAAAAACTTCGGTGATGCGTAATGTGTCTTGCATAGTCGCCACGGGCGTAACAGCTAAACAGGCTGTCCGCCTCCGTCAGGCACTTCACGGGATTGCGCCAACGCGCCGACCCCAGGAAGCGTGTTTCATAAAAGGGCGTGGATTCTAACGAAAAAACCCGCGTCAGGCGCGGGTTTCTTCTAAACGGGCAGCATTGCTTACAAGCGTTGCAGATCCCGCTGTGCCAACTGAGCAGCCGAAGTACCCGGGTATTGGGCAACTACTTGCTGCAGAATGCCTTTTACCTTGTCGGTATGACCCAGGCGGCGTTCTACGTCAGCGAGTTTGTACAGCGAATCCGGCACCTTGGCGTGCTTGGGGTACAGCTGGCTGACCTTGGCAAATGCCTGGCCTGCCGCTTGCAAATCACCCTTGGCCAGGTTGACCTCACCCAACCAATACTGGGCATTGCCCGCGTATTGGCTATTCGGGTATTTGCGCAGGAATGCGGTAAAGGCCTGGCTGGCCTTATCGAAGTCCTTGGCCTTGATCAGGTCGAAGGCTGCATCGTAATACAGTTTTTCCTTCGCCGGATCACCCGGTTCGCTGCTCGCGGCAGGGGCTTGGCTGGCAGCCGCCCCTGCTGCTGCACCACCGGCAGCAGCGCTTGGCGCGCCACCGGCAGAAGAATTATCAGGAGTTGCGGCAGGTGTACCACCGGCTCCAATGCGTCGATCAAGATCCTGGTAACGCTCCAGGCCTTCTTGCTTCAGCTGGTTCACTTGGTTCTGCAAGATCTCAATGGTGCCTTGTTGCTGCGACAATTGATCCTGCATGCGTTGCAGCTGGTTGAACAGCTCGCCCTGTGCCGAGGGAGCGGCAGTCGCCGGCCCCCCAGCATAGGCGCCGTTCGTGCCATAACCCGCTGGCGGATAACTGCTCCCGCTATTGTTATAGCCAGAGTTGCTATCTTCCACAGGAACCGCAGCCCACACCGCAAGCGGCGCGAGGCTGAGAGCCAAGACAGTTAGAGCACGACGGCACGTTCGCATGACGAATTACTTACGCAGTTCGACGCGACGGTTTTGAGCCCAGGACTGCTCGTCGTGGCCAGTAGCAACTGGACGCTCTTTACCGTAGGAAACCAGTTCCAGTTGGCCTGGAGCAACACCTTGCAGTACCAGGTAGCGCTGAACGGCTTTCGCACGACGCTCGCCCAGAGCCATGTTGTACTCACGAGTACCACGTTCGTCAGTGTTACCTTCCAGAACAACGCGAGCGCCGTTAGCTTTCAGGTCCTTGGCGTGAACGTCCAGAGCGCGCATGGCTTCTGGCTTCAGGTCAGAACTGTCGTATTCGAAGTAGAAAGTGGTGATAGCGCGCAGAGCAGCTTCTTCGCTCAGGGAGCCGTCAACTGCACCAGTGTTAGCGCCGTAACCAGCGTTTGGATCAACAGCTGCGCCTTCACCGGCATTGTCGCCGCCTTTAGACGAGCAACCAACGGCTACGGACAGAGCCAGAGCCAGAGCAGCAAACTTACCAAACTTCAGCATTTCCATCGTGAAACTCCTAATGAACCCCAGTGTGTTAAGCAAATCTTTTTGTAGCGCCGCGTCAGTTCAGGTAAGGGGACCAGGATGGTTCTCTGACTTCGCCTTGTGCGGTAGGAAGTGGGAGCCTTACACGTCCATTAATGGACACGAGCATCAAGACTCCCCGGCCCTGCTGGCGGGTGGCGTAGATTACCATGGTGCCGTTGGGCGCAACAGTAGCTGACTCATCAAGGTTGGTATCTGTAAGGATTTTTACGGTTCCGCGCTGCAAATCCTGGGCCGCAACCCGGAAATTAGTGAAACCATCCTGACGGTGAATCATCACCAACGTCTTTTCATCAGCCGAAAGTTTAGGGTTGGCGTTGTAGTTACCGATAAAAGTAACGCGCTCCGCACCACCACCATTCACGTTCGCCTTGTAGACCTGCGGCTTGCCGCCACGGTCGGAGGTGAAGTAGATGGTCGAACCATCCTTGCCCCAGAACGGTTCGGTGTTGATGCCCGGGCCTGCGGTCACGCGGTTGATCTGGCGCGAAGCCATGTTCATCACGTAGATATCCGGGTTGCCGTCCTTGGACAGTACGAATGCCAGGCGCGAACCATCCGGCGACCAGGCCGGTGCACCGTTGAGGCCTTCGAAGTTGGTGATCTGCTCACGACGGCCAGTATCGATATGCTGGACGAAGATGCGCGGACGCTTCTGCTCAAAGGACACATAGGCAATACGCTTGCCGTCCGGCGCAAAACGCGGCGACAGGATTGGCTCACGGGACTGCAGCAAGGTCACGGCGCGCGCACCGTCGTAGTCCGACCGCTGCAAGGTGTAGCGGGTGTTGTCGACGGAGAAACGCTCAGCGGTTACATACAGCAGACGCGTCGAGAAAGCACCTTTGATACCGGTGAGCTTTTCAAACGACTGGTCGGAGATGTAGTGAGCCATGTCACGCAGTTGTTCGGCGGTGCCCGATACGCTGCCGGTCAGGACCTGCTGCTCGGTGGCCACGTTGAACAACGCGTACTGGATCTGCAGGCGACCGCCAGCCGGCACGATGCTACCGACCATCAGGTACTGCGCCCCCACGGCCTTCCAGTCACGGAAGATGACTTCGCTGGCCTGGGTAGGCTGGCTGATCATGTTGCCTTTTGGAATCGGTGCGTAGTAGCCGGAGTTGCGCAGGTCGTCGCTGACGATCTGGGCCATGTCGTCCGGCAGCACGCTGCCGCCCTGCCAGCCAAATGGTACTACCGCGATTGGGGTTGCCCGATCGCTACCGCTGGTAACCAGGATGTTCTTTTCATCCGCCGCCGCTATCCCTGCCATACAGCAAATAACGACAAGCATTCCTCGAAGAAGGTTTCTCACAAGGCTAGATCCTCAGGTGTGAATGTCATCTTGAATGAACGATAGGGAGCGAAGTCGCTTGGTTTCATTCCCTGCATCTCGGTCAACCGGCCAATGTTCTTGACCGCGGCAACCGCCGAACTGTCGAACGAACCGTCACCACTGGACTTGGCCACGCTGACCGAAGTCACCGTACCGTCCGGCAACATGCCGATCTGCAGCACTACTGTCATGCCTTTACGTGCCGAAGGTGGACGTGTCCAGCCTTCTGCTGCCCGTGCCCGAATCAGGTCGTCGAAACTGCCCGCGACTTGATCACCACGCTCATCGGCCAAGGCTTGCTGACGCTGCGGCGTGTCGGAGAGCAAATCTGCCAAGGCCTGGGCCTTTTTCTCTTCGGCGGATTTACGTGCTGCTTCCTGGGCCTTTTTCTTCTGGGCGTCGGCGGCAGCTTTCTTCTTCGCGTCGTCGGCGACTTTCTTCTTCGCCTCGTCTGCTTCAGCTTTTTTCTTGGCGTCTTCGGCGGCTTTCTTCTTCGCGTCTTCGACTATCTTTTTCTTGGCCTCTTCAGCGGCCTTTTTCTTGGCCTCTTCTTCGGCAGCCTTTTTGGCTTCTTCTTCAGATTTCTTCTTGGCTATATCAGCCAATTGTTTCTCTTCGGCCTTTTTCGCTTCGGCAGCTTTCTCGGCTTTCTTGGCTTCATCAGCCTTTTTCGCCTCGTCAGCTTTCTTGGCTTCGTCAGCCTTTTTCGATTCCTCGGCCTTTTGAGCCGCCTCTTCTTTCTTTTGTTCCGCAGCAGCCTTCACCGCTTCCTGCTCGACCTTCTTCTGTTCCATCTGTTCGACTTCAGTCTGGCGCGCAGCCGACTTCTGGGCCTCACCCGCAATCTTCTGATTGGTCTGGGTGGTGGCCTGACTTTTCGATTTCAGCTGATACAGGGTCGCCTGCACGATCGGCTTGGCTGGCGGCAGGTCCGGTGTCATGGCGAAGCTGACGAACAGCATGCCAAACACCAGGACGTGCAGGGCAATTGCCCAGACGCTAGGCCAGAAGTAGCTTTCCGAGGCGGACGGCTCTCGCTGTTGCTGCATCAGGGCGCCTCGGTAATCAAGCCAACATTACCGACGCCAGCCTTCTGCAGCCCGCCCATGGCGCCCATGACGGAACCGTAGTCGACCGCCTTGTCGCCGCGGATGAAGACCTGGGTGTGCTTGCCACCTTCGTTGCCGGAGCGAATGATCTTGGTCACCGCGTCGGTCATCGCCGGCAAGGTCAGCGCCTTGTCCTGCTGCTTCTGAGTATCGACTTCACTGCCAAGGTTCCAGTAATAGGTCTTGTCGGACTTGATCGAAATCGTCAGCACCTGGGTGTTGTTGTCCTGGGGCAAGGCTTCGCTGGAAACCTTGGGCAGGTCAACCTTCACACCCTGGTTGAGCATCGGCGCGGTCACCATGAAGATCACCAGCAGCACCAGCATCACGTCGATGTAAGGCACTACGTTCATCTCGGCGACCGGCTTGCGCTTGGTTCGAGCTCGAGTGATTAAAGCCATCGGGAAGTACCTGCTTATTCTTCGCTGGTGTGCACTTTACGGTGCAGGATCGCCTGGAACTCATCGGCGAAGGTGTAGTAACGGCCAATCAGGTTTTCACCGCGAGCGGCAAAACGGTTGTAGGCGATTACTGCGGGGATAGCAGCGAACAGGCCGATCGCCGTGGCGATCAGGGCTTCGGCAATACCCGGGGCCACGGTGGCCAGGGTCGCTTGCTGCGCCTGGGCCAGGCCACGGAAGGAGTTCATGATCCCCCACACGGTACCGAACAGGCCGATGTACGGGCTGACGGAACCTACGGTGGCGAGGAACGGCAAGCTCTGCTCCAGCTTCTCTTCTTCGCGGGAGATGGCAACGCGCATGGCGCGTGCCACGCCTTCCATCACCGCTTCCGGGTCAACGCCGGGTTGCTGGCGCAGGCGGGAGAACTCCTTGAAACCGGCGCGGAAGATCTGCTCGACGCCCGAATCCGGGTCCGGGTTGCTACCGGCCTGGCGATACAGCTTGGACAGGTCGATACCCGACCAGAAGCGCTCTTCAAAGCTCTCCAGGGCACGTCGACCGGCACGCAGCAGGTTGCTGCGCTGAAAAATCATGACCCAAGAGGTAACCGATGCGGCTACCAGGGTCAGCATGACCAGTTGAACCACGACACTGGCATTGCTGACCAGGCTCCACATGGAGGAATGGTCGACGACGGTAGGTTCCACGCTAAATCTCCTGCTTTGATTGTTTACCCGCGCCGCTTACGCCGGCAAAGGCCGCACGTAGAGCTTCGGGAATGGCCCGGGGTTTCAAACTATTGGTGCGCACACAGGCCACCAGGAACTGCCCCTCACAGAGCAGCGTTGCATCCGTTGCCCGCCTGACCTGCTGCTTGAAACGCAGGCTGGCACGGTTCAATTCGACTACTTCAGCGCTTACCAACAGTTCGTCGTCCAACCGCGCCGGCGCGTGGTAGCGCGCCTCGCTGGAGTGCACGACGAATAACAGGTCCTCCCCTACCAGCTCGGATTGGGCAAAGCCCAGCTCCCGTAGCCGCTCGGTTCGAGCCCGCTCCATGAACTTGAGGTAATTGACGTAATACACGATGCCGCCTGCATCGGTGTCCTCGTAATAAACGCGACAGCGATGTGCGAACGACTGATCCCCGTTTTGCGCGCGCATACTCTAGTGCTTACTCCTCAGGTTGCCAATCCGGCTGGGCAACTGTTTTTCATTGTCTGAAACATTTTTAACGACTGAATGACGACACCAGCCACTAGGACAGCACAAACCTCGGATAAATCGTCTGGCGTGAAGCTTTTAATCGTCCACTGCGTCGAGGAATTCGTCTACTACAGGCATCTCGCCCAATCGTGACGGAATGTTTAACCCGAAGTGCAGATAGGCGTGGCGCGTGACGACTCGCCCCCTCGGGGTACGCATGATGTAACCCTGCTGGATCAGATACGGCTCCAGCACATCCTCGATGGTATGGCGTTCTTCGCTGATCGCCGCCGCCAAGCTGTCCACACCTACCGGGCCACCGTCGAACTTCTCGATCATGGTCAAGAGTAGACGCCGATCCTGATGATCGAAGCCATGCTCATCCACATCCAGCAGGTTCAAGGCCAGATCCGCCACCGCCTTGGTGATGTGCCCCTTGGCACGCACCTCGGCAAAGTCGCGTACCCGACGCAGTAAACGGTTGGCAATCCGTGGCGTGCCCCGGGCCCGGCGGGCAATTTCAAACGCTCCTTCCGGGTCCAGCGGCAAACCGAGAATGCTCGCCGAACGGCTGACAATGGTCGCCAGATCGGCAGTGCTGTAGAACTCTAGACGTTGAACGATGCCGAAACGGTCTCGCAGCGGGTTGGTCAACATACCCGCGCGGGTCGTCGCTCCCACCAGGGTGAATGGCGGCAAGTCCAGTTTGATCGAACGGGCTGCGGGGCCTTCGCCGATCATGATGTCCAGCTGGAAATCTTCCATGGCCGGGTACAGCACTTCCTCGACAATCGGCGAGAGCCGGTGGATCTCGTCGATAAACAGCACATCGTGGGGCTCAAGATTGGTCAACAGCGCCGCCAGGTCACCTGGTCGCTCCAACACCGGGCCGGAGGTGGACTTGATCGACACGCCCATTTCCTGGGCGATGATATTGGCCAAGGTGGTCTTACCCAGCCCCGGTGGGCCGAAGATCAGCGTGTGGTCCAGGGATTCGCTGCGCCCGCGTGCAGCCTGGATGAACAGTTCCATTTGCTCGCGCACGGTAGGCTGGCCGATATATTCGGCCAGGCTCAGGGGGCGAATGGCCCGGTCCTGGATTTCTTCACGGTCGCGTGGGCCGGTGGCCGCGATCAGACGATCAGCTTCAATCACTTAAATCATTCCCTTCAGGGCTCGGCGGATCATGTCTTCAGCGCTCAGGTTCTTATCCTTGATGGCCGACACCGCCTTGCTCGCCTCCTGCGGCTTATAGCCTAGGGAAATGAGCGCATTGACGGCATCGCTTTCGGCACTGGCGACCTGGGCCGCCGGCATATCCGGCTGGTTCGGCACCAGTGCGAACATGCTGGGTACGACCTCCCAGGCTTTGAAACGATCCTTGAGTTCCACCAGCAGGCGTTCTGCGGTTTTCTTGCCGACACCCGGCACCTTGGTCAATGCCGAGGTGTCCTGGGCCGAAACCGCGCGTACCAGCTCATCCACCTCCAGGCTGGACATCAGCGCCAGCGCAAGTTTTGGCCCCACGCCATTCAGGCGGATCAGCTCGCGGAAGAAGTCACGGTCGCGCTTGCCAATGAAACCATAAAGTAATTGCGCGTCTTCGCGTACCACCAGATGAGTGTGCAGTGTAATCGGCTCACCGACCGACGGCAGGCGATAGAGGGTGGTCATGGGCACTTCCAGCTCATACCCCAGCCCATTGACATCCAGAATCAGGTGCGGCGGCTGTTTCTCAGCCAGGGTGCCGCGCAAGCGTCCAATCACGGTTCGATCCTTAAAGCTTGGGGTCAGATCAAAGCCTGACCGGAAATAACGATTGCGCTGATGCTATCAGAGACGCAGCCGCCCGCCACGACTGCGTGCCGTGCCGAGGCCATGGGGCAGCAGGCTTGAACGGGTGTGCGCGTGACAAATGGCGATGGCCAAGGCGTCGGAGGCGTCGATCTGTGGCTTGGAGGTAAGTTTGAGCATGTGCATGACCATCATCTGCACTTGCTCTTTGTTAGCCGCACCGGTACCAACCACGGCCTGCTTGACCTGGGTTGCAGTGTACTCGGCGATCTCCATACCCTCTTCTGCACCCGCGACGATGGCGGCGCCACGGGCCTGGCCAAGCTTCAGGGCCGAATCGGCGTTCTTGGCCATGAAGACTTTTTCGATGCCCATGGTGACCGGCCCGTAGGTCTGGATCACTTCACGCACGCCGCGATAGACGATCTGCAGACGCTCGGCCAACTCGCCCGCGCCAGTACGGATGCAGCCCGAGGCCACGTACACGCAGCCACGCGGGGTCTGTTGCACCACGCCAAAACCGGTGATGCGCGAACCGGGGTCGATACCTAGGATTAAAGTCATAACGCCTGCAGGTTGGTAAACACAATTTCTGGCACAGTAAATATCCAATGTGGGAGGGGGCTTGCCCCCGATTGCAGTGTGTCAGTTACTTATGAATCGACTGAACCACCGCTATCGGGGGCAAGCCCCCTCCCACATTTGGATCTATATCATCCTTCAGACTAGCTGTGCCGCGACTTCTTCCGGGATGTCGGCGTTCGAATACACGTTCTGCACATCGTCCAGGTCTTCGAGCATATCCAGCATCTTCAACACCTTCTGCGCACCATCCAAATCCAGCTCGGCACTGGTGGTCGGCAGCATCACGATTTCCGCGTCAGTGCCTTTGAAACCAGCGGTTTCCAGAGCGTTACGCACGGCATAGAAGCTGGCGAACGAGGTGAACACGTCAATGGAACCGTCTTCGTTGGTCACCACGTCGTCGGCGTCCGCCTCCATCGCAGCCTCCATCAACGCATCTTCATCCGTGCCGGATGCGAAGGTAATCTGCCCCTTGCGCTCGAACAGATAAGCCACCGAACCGTCGGTGCCAAGGTTACCGCCACACTTGCTGAATGCATGGCGCACGGCAGCAGCGGTACGGTTGCGGTTGTCGGTCATGCACTCGACCATTACCGCCACACCACCCGGGCCGTAGCCTTCGTAGCTCAATTCGACCATGTCGTCGGTGTCGGCAGCACCGGCACCGCGGGCCACGGCACGATCGATGATGTCGCGACTCATATTGGCGCCGAGGGCCTTGTCCAACGCCAGGCGCAGGCGCGGGTTAGAACCAGGGTCACCACCGCCCTGGCGGGCAGCGACGGTCAGCTCGCGAATCCACTTGGTGAAGATCTTGCCTTTCTTGGCATCCTGACGCTCTTTGCGGTGCTTGATGTTCGCCCACTTGGAATGGCCAGCCATAACACAACTCCGAAATTCTGTAGAAACCTTATCAACCCCACCCTTGGTGGGATACAACCCTTGTAACGCAAAGGCGCATCCGAAGATGCGCCTTTTTAGACTGCGTAAACCTCAGTGCGCTTTCACGCAGCGGCCTTACTCAGCCTTCGGCGTCTCGCGCAGACGGATGTGCAGCTCGCGCAGCGCCTTGGCATCCACCACACCCGGAGCCTGGGTCATGACGTCCGCAGCACTCTGGGTTTTCGGGAAGGCAATCACTTCACGGATCGACTGGGCGCCGGTCATCAGCATCACCAGACGGTCCAGGCCGAAGGCCAGGCCACCATGCGGCGGCGCACCGTACTTCAGGGCGTCGAGCAGGAAGCCGAACTTCTCTTCCTGTTCCGCTTCGTTGATGCCCAACAGGCGGAAGACCGCTTGTTGCATCTCTTTGCGGTGGATACGGATCGAACCGCCACCCAGCTCGGTACCGTTGAGCACCATGTCGTAGGCGCGGGACAGAGCGCCAGCCGGGTTGGCTTCCAGCTCGGCCGGGGAGCACTTCGGCGCGGTGAACGGGTGGTGCAAGGCGCTGAAGCTGCCGTCGTCGTTCTCTTCGAACATCGGGAAGTCAACGACCCACATCGGAGCCCATTCGCAGGTCAGCAGGTTCAGGTCGTGACCGAGCTTGATGCGCAGTGCGCCCAGGGCTTCGCTGACGATCTTGGCCTTGTCGGCACCGAAGAACACGATGTCGCCATCGACCGCGCCGACGCGATCGAGGATCGCGTTCAGGTTCTCCAGCGGAATGTTTTTCACGATCGGCGATTGCAGACCGTCAACACCGTTGGCGCGCTCGTTGACCTTGATGTACGCCAGGCCCTTGGCACCGTAGATGCCGACGAACTTGGTGTAGTCGTCGATCTGCTTGCGCGGCATGCTCGCGCCGCCTGGCACGCGCAGGGCGGCGATGCGGCATTTAGGGTCGTTGGCCGGGCCGCTGAACACCTTGAAGTCGACTTCTTTCAACTGGTCGGCCACGTCCACCAGTTCCAGCGGGTTACGCAGGTCTGGCTTGTCGGAACCGTAGCGGCGCATGGCTTCTTCGAAGGTCATGTGCGGGAAATCACCGAACTCCAGGTTCAGCACTTCCTTGAACAGGTTGCGGATCATCTGCTCGGTCAGGCCCATGATCTCTTTTTCATCGAGGAAGCTGGTCTCGATGTCGATCTGGGTGAATTCCGGCTGACGGTCGGCGCGCAGGTCTTCGTCACGGAAGCACTTGGCGATCTGGTAGTAACGGTCGAAGCCGGCGACCATCAGCAGTTGCTTGAACAGCTGCGGCGATTGCGGCAGGGCAAAGAAGGAACCAGCGTGGGTACGGCTCGGCACCAGGTAATCACGTGCACCTTCCGGGGTGGCCCGGGTCAGGATCGGTGTTTCAACATCGAGGAAGCCGTTTTCGTCGAGGAAGCGACGGATGCTGGTGGTCATGCGCGAGCGCAGGCGCAGCTTCTCGGCCATTTCCGGACGACGCAGGTCCAGGAAGCGGTAGCGCAGGCGGGTTTCTTCGCCCACATCGGAGTATTCGTTGAGCGGGAACGGCGGGGTTTCCGACTCGTTCAACACTTCCAGCTCGTAGCCCAGCACTTCGATGCCGCCGGACGCCATGTTCTTGTTCACGGCACCGGCCGGACGCAGGCGAACCTTGCCGGTGATCTTCACGACGTACTCACTGCGCACACGGTCGGCGGCAGCAAAGCTCTCGGCGCGATCCGGGTCGAACACCACCTGGGCCAGACCATCACGATCACGGATATCGAGGAAAATCACCCCGCCGTGGTCGCGACGACGGTGAACCCATCCGCAAAGGGTGATTTCCTGACCTTCCAGGGTCTCGTTCAGTTGGCCGCAATAGTGGCTGCGCATCATGGTAGTGGTTTCACTTCTCGTAATTCGAAATTCGGTGGAGGCCCGCCTCGTCACCGTACATTAAAGCAGGGGACGGATAATGCAGGAGCCTGCGCGTAGAGTTCAACTCAGTCTGCTTTGTCGCCGCCCGCCAGATTCTTCTTGGAACCGGTCTTGAAGTCGGTTTCGTACCAGCCGCTGCCGCTCAGGCGGAAGCCCGGCATGGACAACATCTTCTTCAGCTCAGGTGCCTGGCAAGCAGGGCAATCGACCAGCCGCGCGGCGCTGATCTTCTGAATGGCTTCCAACTGATGACCACAGGAGGCACATTGATAGTCGTACATGGGCATGGAGATGTCTCGGCGATCAGATCATTACTGCGCCGCGCCCTGCCGATTGCATAAAACCCGGGCATGCGCAGCAAAGCGCGGGATTATATCTGGTAAATCGAGGCAGCGCAGCCGGCTTTCTGCCCGAAGCCCGGCCCGCCTTGACGGTGGGCCGGCTCCGCAACCGCCAGGCTAATCGGGGTACACAGGGGTGACACGGTCTTTTAACAGGTGAACTACGCAGACCACCCTGACCAGCCCACTGAAGTTTTTAACCCTGCCATAACGCAAATGCACTTCCCGATCGACATAGGACAGCAATGCACTGACCGAGCACGCATTGATCCTGGCTATTTCCGTGAGGATATTCCAATAGATCTGTTCAAGTCGCAGGCAGGTGGAAAACCCATTGAGCCTGACCGACCTGGACAGCGGCTTGGCCAGCCCCATGTCGAAACCCTTAGCAAAGGGATCGACCTTTATCTTGTGAAAACCGCAGGTCTCCATCACTCCCTTACCCATTCCACGTGACATACACCTGACACTCCATTGCCAAACAGCAGCCCATGGGCTTCTCCCATCGGGCAGTGGGCCTATAAAACAGCAGGACGCGAGGGGCAGCCAGAAGACGGGGCGTTGATCGTCGTAGGACAACGCCAGGAAGTACGCGGAAACAAGCGAGCAGCGCCAGGAAGGCGCCGCCCTGGCTCAACCCTTACTTGTTTTCAAGCAGGGAACGCAGCATCCACGCCGTTTTCTCGTGGATTTGCATGCGCTGGGTCAACAGGTCAGCCGTCGGCTCATCACTGACCTTGTCAAGCAATGGGAAGATGCCCCGTGCAGTGCGCGTTACCGCTTCCTGGCCGGCTACCAGTTGCTGGATCATCGCTTCGGCACTCGGCACACCCTCCTCTTCCTTGATGGAAGAAAGACGGGCATAGATCGAATAGGCACCCGGCGCCGGAAAACCCAGGGCACGGATACGCTCGGCAATGGAGTCCACCGCCAGTGCCAGTTCGTTGTACTGTTCTTCAAACATCAAGTGCAGCGTACGGAACATGGGGCCCGTGACGTTCCAATGGAAGTTGTGGGTCTTCAGATACAACACGTAGGTATCGGACAGCAGCCGCGAAAGTCCGTCGACGATGGATTTACGGTCTTCTTCACTGATACCAATATCGATTGCCATGTTTTTCCCCTTCAATTGACGAGCATTCATTGATCAGGTGCAGGACCACTCTAGCAAGTGTGTCGGTCGCGTGCAGCCCGGTGGTCCAAGGTGGCGTGCGGCAAATCGTCCCCTACAGCTTGTTGACCAAAGACGACAAGCCATCAGGCAGTAGGAAAATGCTCAAAATGCCGCGTAAAAAACCCGCACCTGTCTAGGACAAGTGTTTGGCGCGAAAATGCCCAAGCAGCTGCAACACCCCAAAATGCTTGATTTGAGTAGGCACAGCCTTTGCTGTTAAATAGACGGCGTGTGGTGGCCGTTCATTTCTGCGGCCCACCCCATAGGCTGATACCCGCGCACGTGCTCAACGCCTCCCATTGTTCAGAAGCGAACCGTGCCAGTCAGCTCTTCCTTGTGATCCGTCTTAACGTGAGTTAATCAAAATGTTGAAAATCGTCCACCTGCTAACGGGCGTTGCAGCTTTGCTGCTGTCCTTTATCCCGAGCCTGCAGCCTGAAAGCCTGCCGTACCTGGAACAACACGACGCCCTGTACCTGGCCTTGTTCGGCCTTCTCAACCTGACGCTGGCACCGGTAATCCCTTACTGGAACAAAGGCACGCGTCATCAACTGCAAAACCTGGTCAGCGCGCTGCTGGTACTGACCGTTGTCGTTCAAACCCTCACCCTCCTGGCACCGATGCCTGAAGTGGGCGGCCATCCAGCCATCCTGCTCAGCCTGGTGATTGCTGTGGTCGCCATCGTTCTTCATCTGGCCATCAGCTTCTACCGTTCGTCCCCTGCGGCCGCGTCGCAAAACTACGACATGACCAATCGGGATACCGGTACCGTCAAGTGGTTCAACACCTCCAAAGGCTTCGGCTTCATATCCCGCGATTCGGGCGACGATATCTTCGTCCACTTCCGGGCTATCCGTGGCGAAGGCCATCGCGTTCTGGTCGAAGGCCAGCGTGTGGAGTTCTCTGTCATGAACCGTGACAAAGGCCTGCAAGCCGAAGATGTCATCGCTGCACTGCCGCGTCGCTGACCCCAGCCTTCGCAGCATAAAAAAACCGCGATCCAGCCTGGCTGGGTCGCGGTTTTTTTATACGCGTCTCGTCATTAATAGTGCGGCGGCGGTGCTTCTTCTTCGGATGTTTCGAACTGGCCGCCCATTTCTTCCTGGCGCTTGAGCAGCGCGGTCATCTGCAATTGCAGGCGCTCGACGGCGCGCTGCTGGGTGACCAGGATGTCATTGAGGGTTTCGATGGTGTCGTCCTGGAAGGCCAGGCGGCTTTCCAGATCGGTGACGCGGTCTTGCAAGTCCATGATTCAATCCTGGGTAAAAATGAAACCGGCAGGCAACAGATCGCGCAGTCGGCTGCGAATCGCCGCCACTTGCTCTTCGGTATAAGGCCGCGCCGGATGCTTGCCCCAGACCGGTGCTGGCCAGGCGGCGTCATCGCGCTTGCGCACAATCACATGCACATGTAATTGGCTGACGACGTTACCCAGCGCGCCGATGTTCATCTTATCGGCCGCCAGCCCTTCATTGAGCAACTGCGCCAGTGCTGTCGTTTCCTGCCACAACGTGTGCTGATCGGCGACATCCAGTTGAAACACTTCGCTGATACCGTCGATGCGCGGCACCAGGATGAACCAAGGGTAATTCGAGTCATTGGACAGCAGTAGCCGGCACAGCGGGAAGTCCCCGATAACCAGTGTGTCTTGTTGCAGACGTTGATCTAAGGCGAACACCGTGGGCACTCCGTTTGGCAGGTCAGTTTCAGGCGCCCAGCATACCTTCGATTGCGCCCGGCTTCACGGCGAATGCGCAGAGCCTTGGGTTGACCCGACAAAAAAACATGCCCCCTTTCGATGCACTCAAATAGTTGAGCTACGCTAATCCGGGCCTCGAAGGGATGCACCAAAATGACCCACCTGTGCTTCAAAGGGATCCGCCGATTACCCACTGATGAGGGTGAACCGGTAACGTTTTGTCCTGGAACAGGATTTATGTACCACCCAAGGGGCGAATCACCCGGGCGTCAAGCCCAAACCAATCTGCGTAAAAAGCCCGTGCTTATGCGGTTTTTACAGTGCCGTAATGTTTTTCACGAAAAAATGACATTCGGTTACCCCTTTGTGCACGCTTGTTGCATTCACACCCATATCGTCGGCAACGACACCCGCTTGGAAGCCAGTGTTTCGCGATAAAAAACAGCAGCGTTTCAATACGCGGCAGGGATGAATTCAAACTTCGAAGGGTGGTTTGAATGAGTATTGAAGTTGTCAGTCTGGTTACATTCGGACTGTGAATTTGCGACATGGAACTAGCAATTTACGACAGCCTCGTAAAGAAGCTGAAAGGAAAGATGGGTAAGTATCGTCAATAGAGTCTGCGTGATATAACTTTGCGCCGACACAAAAAAGAAAGAGCCGCCCAGATAAAAATACAGGTGGGACGGCAGTACTCTTCCTAAAACCAAAGGAGCAAATCACGATGCGCGTGATGAAGTGGAGCATGATCGCCCTGGCTGTTTCAGCAGGCACCTCGCAGTACGCAATGGCGTCCGCCCAAGATGATGCCAAGGGCTTTATTGAAGACAGCACTTTCAGCATCAACACACGCTTGCTGTATTTCAGCCGTGACAAACGCAACAATGACACCGGCCAAAGCCGCAGCGAAGAAACCGGCCTCGGTTTCAACGGCCTGTACCAGTCCGGCTTTACTCAAGGCACCATCGGTGTCGGTGTTGATGCCATTGGCCTGCTGGGCGTCAAGCTCGACAGCGGCAAAGGGCGCGCCGGTACCGGCCTGTTCCCTACCGGCTCTGATGGTCGTTCGGCAGACGATTACTCCAAGGGCGGTGCCGCGATCAAGTTCCGCCTTTCCAACACAGTGCTTAAAGTAGGTGATCAGTACACCACCGCACCTGTGTTCGCCTCCGATGACAGTCGTTTGCTGCCAGAGCTGCCACAAGGTATCTCCCTGACCAGCAACGAAATCAAGGACCTGAAACTTGAAGCAGGTCACTTCACTTCGATCGTTGCCCAGGACCATACCTACAAGGACAGTATCGGCAGCTACGAGCCGAACACAGGTCGCGGCCTGAGAGATGCCAACTTCATTGGCGGCGTTTACGCATGGACTCCTGAGTTCACTACCAGCCTTTACTACTCGAAAGTCGAAGACTACTGGAAGAAGCTCTACGCCAACGTGAACTGGACCCACGCGATCAGCGAAGACCAGTCGGTGGCTGTTGACTTCAACATCTACAGCACCAAAAGCGATGGCGCCGGTCTGCAACGTGCCGAAAAAGACAACACCACCAAGCTCGACAACCGTGCGTACAGCCTGCAAGGCGCGTACACCATCGACGCTCACACCTTTACCCTTGCTTATCAAAAGGTTAGCGGTGACGGCGACTATGGCTACGGCGTAGACGGCGGTGGCACCATCTTCCTCGCTAACTCCGTTGCTCGTTCCGACTTCAACGCCGAGGGTGAAAAATCCTGGCAAGCTCGTTACGACCTGAACATGGCCAAATTCGGCGTGCCAGGCCTGAGCTTCATGACTCGTTATGTCACGGGCAGCGGCGCTGACAACGGCGTCACTAGCAACGCAAAAGAGTGGGAACGCGACATCGAAGCCAAATACGTGATCCAGAGCGGCCCAGCCAAAGACCTGAGCCTGCGCGTACGTCAAGCGACCTATCGTTCGTCTGACGGCGTGTACTACGGTTCGGCGTCCATCGACGAACTGCGTCTGATCGCGCAATACCCGCTGAACATCTTGTAATTAGCCGCTTGATTACAACGATGATCTAAGGCCTCGGCCTTAACTAAAAAGCCGCTCCCCTATTCACAAGGGAGCGGCTTTTTTATTGCAGTTTTATTTCACTCAAAAAAACAACTAGCAAGCTAACTAACGAGATTAATCCTACACGCCGAACCTGACCATTCCGCCAAGTTCGATGGCATCACGCTTAGTTACTTAGTAGCACTTTCCTGCATCACGCGAATTACCCGCTGCGGGAACGGAATATCAATACCCGCCGCTTTCAAACGATCACGCGCCAGTTCATTGAGCATGAACACCACATCCCAATAATCCGCCGTCTTGGTCCAGCAACGCAGGGAAACAGTGATTGAACTGTCACCCAAGGTCGACACCACCGCCACCGCCGCAGGGTCTGCCAATACGCGCGGGTCCTTGGCCAGCTCCAGCAGCACTTCACGGGCTTTCTGCAGGTCGGCGTCATAGTCCACACCCACATCAAACACCACCTTGCGCGTCGGCTGACGGTTGGTGTTGGTGATGAGACCGTTGGACAGGCTGCCGTTAGGAATGATCACCGTCTTGTTGTCGCCGGTGCGCAATACGGTGTGGAAAATCTGGATGCTATCGACCGTACCCGAAGTGCCCTGGGCTTCGATCCAGTCACCAATACGGAAAGGGCGGAACAGCAGGATCAGCACGCCACCAGCGAAGTTCGCCAGACTGCCTTGCAATGCCAGGCCAATGGCCAGGGTTGCAGCACCAATCGCGGCGACGAACGAGGTGGTTGCCACGCCGATCATCGAGGCCACGTTGACCACCAGCATGACCTTGAGCGCGATGTTCGCCAGGCTGGTGATGAAATGTTGCAGCGCCAGGTCCGCATTACGCAGCGCCAGCAAACGCCCCACTCGGTGGGTCAACACGTTGATCAGCCACCAACCGATGGCCAGGGTGAGCACAGCCAGCAAAAACCGGCTGCCATATTCCATGATCATCGGAATCCACGACTGGGACGTCTTGATCAGTTGATCCACTTCAGCGTTCAAATCCATCTACTTTCTCCTGTTGCGCGGATGTGCGACTTAATTGAGTTCCCAGTAACGCAATTGAGCCCCGAAGGGCTCAAGCGTAGGCGCAGGTTCTGGGGCCTGGGACGTCAAAAACGCCCATGGGTTCCCCAAAGTGCCATTAGTCGCGGAAGTTATTGAACTGCAGCGGCATGTCGAAGGTCTTGGCGCGCAGGGCAGCGATCGCTTCTTGCAAGTCATCACGCTTCTTGCCGGTGACGCGAACCTGCTCACCCTGGATGGCAGCCTGGACTTTGAGCTTGGCATCCTTGATGTGGGCAACGATTTTCTTGGCCAGCTCTTTGTCGATGCCTTCCTTGAGGACGGCTTCCTGCTTCATCAGTTTGCCCGAAGCATAAGCATCCTTGATTTCAAGGCATTGTGCGTCGATCTTGCGCTTGACCAGGGACAGCTTGAGGATCTCGATCATCGCTTCCAGCTGGAAATCGGCTTCAGCGGTCAGGTTGACGGTCAGTTCCTTTTCCTTGAATTCGAAGCTGCCCTTGCCTTTCAAATCATAGCGACGGTCCAGCTCCTTGACGGCGTTCTCGACGGCGTTGGTGACTTCGTGTTTGTCCAGTTCGGATACCACGTCGAACGAAGGCATGTCATTTCTCCAATATAAGGGGCGGGCTCAGTAGAGATGGAGCGCGCCCGAGCTAAAATGCCGGGGCATTATAGCGGTTCTTTCGCCGCGTTCACTGCGAGCGGCCCTACGGAGTACAAACTGATGTCGACCACCTGGCACATTCTCGGCGCCGGCAGCCTGGGCACCCTCTGGGCTTCGCGCCTGGTTCGCGCGGGCGTGCCCGTGAGGTTGATCCTGCGAGACGATGCGCGCCTGGCCAGCTATCAGGCGGGGCCAGGGTTGACGCTGATCGAGCATGGCGTAGAGCACACCTATCCGGTGATCGGCGAAACGCCTGACAGCCCGACGCCGATTCATCGCCTGCTGGTCGCGTGCAAAGCCTACGACGCACAAGACGCCATCGCCCAATTGCAACATCGCCTGGTGCCAGACGCCGAACTGATCCTGTTGCAAAACGGCCTCGGCAGCCAGGACGCCGTTGCCGCCCAACTGCCCCAGGCCCGCTGCATTTTTGCCTCCAGCACCGAGGGCGCCTTCCGCGACAGCGACTGGCGCGTGGTATTTGCCGGCCACGGCTACACCTGGCTGGGAGACGCCAGCCACCCTACTCCACCGCTATGGCTGGATGACCTGAACGCTGCCGGCATCCCCCACGCGTGGAGCCCCGAGATTCTCACGCGCCTATGGCGCAAGCTGGCCCTCAACTGCGCGATCAACCCACTGACCGTGCTGTACCAATGCCGCAACGGCGGTCTGCAAGAGCATCAATGTGAAGTCGCGACCTTGTGCGCCGAGCTGGCCGAACTGCTCGAATGCAGTGGCCAGCCCGCCGCTGCCGAGGATTTGCACAGCGAAGTGGAACGGGTGATCCAAGCCACCGCCGCCAACTATTCCTCCATGTATCAGGACGTGGCCAACGGCCGCCGTACCGAAATCAGCTACCTGTTGGGCTACGCCTGCGAAGCGGCTGCCCGCCACCAGTTGGTCTTGCCCCACCTGCAACAAGTGCAGACGCGCTTGGTCGAGCACTTACGGGCACACGGATTGGCCAGCGACTGAGGCACGCGCTACCCTGCCTACCTGTCTATCACCTGGAAAAACCCTGATGCCACTGCGCCAGCGTCTTGAAAATCTACCGGTAGGGCAGAAACTGCTGGCCGCCCTGCTGGTGTTGTTGACCACCGTATTGCTGGTGGCCAACCTGACGTTCATCAGTGCGGCCTACTGGATCTCCCAGGAAAGCATGGCCCCTCAGGCATTGCAGGCCATCGGACGATTGGTATCCAACCCGTCGCTTGCCGCTGACGCCCTCGAATCGCCGGCCAAGGCCGAAGCCCTGCTCAATGAGCTGACCAGCTATTCACCGCTGCGCGCCGCCGCGCTGTATGACGGCGAAGGCACCCGCCTGGCGCAGATGCAGCACAGCAACCGCCTGCACCTGCCGGATAACTACCGGCACATCGAGGCCTGGCGCCTCACTGAGTTTCGCAGCAACCAGGTCATCACCCTGCCCCGTGCCGGCCAACCTTCCGGGCACCTGCTACTGGTGGCCAGCAGCGAGCTACCGGTGGCGTTTTATACCGGCACGCTGACGGCGAGCCTGGGCATCCTGATTTTCAGTGTGCTGCTGTGGCTGGTCATCGCCCGGCAGATCAAGCGCCTTATCACTCGCCCTATCCACGAACTGGAAGAACTGTCGCGCCAAGTGACCCGCGAAGAGAACTACGCCCTGCGCGCCGGTCGCGGCAACCACGATGAAATCGGCAGCCTGGCCGAAGCCTTCAACACCATGCTGTCGCGCATCGAAGCCCGCGAGCAGCAACTCAAGCGCGCCCGCGATGATTCCCAGGCCGCTTACGACCAAGCCCAGGGCCTGGCCGAAGAAACCCGCCACACCAACCGCAAACTCGAACTGGAAGTACAGGTTCGCAGCAAGATCGAGAAAAAACTCACCGGTTTCCAGAACTACCTGAACAGCATCATCGACTCAATGCCCTCGGCGCTGATCGCCCTGGACGAACAGCTCTACGTCACCCAGTGGAACCAGGAGGCCAGCGCGCTTTCCGGAACCCGCCTGGATGAGGCGCTCAACCAACCGATCTTCCTCGCCTTCCAGCCACTCAAGCCCTACCTGACGCAGCTCAAGGCCGCCGTCGAACAGCACACCGTGGAGCGCATCGAGCGCGTCACCTGGATAAAAGATGACGAACCCAAGCACTACGCCCTGACGTTCTACCCATTGATGGGCGGCGCCGGGCGCGGCGTGGTGATCCGAATCGACGACATCACCCAGCGTCTGTCGCTGGAAGAAATGATGGTGCAGTCGGAAAAAATGCTTTCCGTTGGCGGGCTTGCTGCGGGCATGGCCCACGAGATCAATAACCCACTCGGGGCAATCTTGCATAACGTGCAGAACATCCGCCGCCGCCTGTCGCCCGACCTGCCCAAAAACCTGGAACATGCCGAACAAGCAGGTATCGAGCTGGACACAGTCAACCGCTACCTGCAGAGCCGCGAAGTGCCACAACTGCTGGATGGCATCCAACAAGCCGGCGCGCGGGCGGCGAAGATCGTCACCCACATGCTCAGTTTCAGCCGCCGCAGCAATCGGCAGATGGCCCCCTGCGATCTGCCTGCGCTGATCGACCAAGCGGTAGAAATCGCCGGTAACGACTTCGACCTGACCATCGGTTTCGACTTCAAGGGCCAGGCGATCATCCGCCAATTCGATCCACAATTAGGCCCTGTGCCCGGCACCGCCAACGAGCTGGAACAGGTACTGCTCAATTTGCTGAAAAACGCCGCCCAGGCCATTCACCTGCGTGAAGACGACAGCGAGCCCGGCCGTATCATCCTGCGCACTCGCCTGAATCCGCCATGGGCGGAGATCCAAGTGGAAGACAACGGCATCGGCATGAGTGAGAACGTGCGCAAGCGCACCTTCGAACCGTTCTTCACCACCAAGGAAATCGGCCAGGGCACCGGTCTTGGGCTGTCGGTCTCGTATTTCATCGTCACCAACAACCACAAAGGCCAGATGGAAGTACAGTCCACCCTTGGCCAAGGCACCTGTTTCACCCTGCGACTGCCCCTGGCGGGCAGCCAGCTGCCGCCTTACGAACTCACCCAACTGGAGCAATGACCATGGGCTTTCGCCTGTCGAAGATCTACACCCGTACCGGCGACAAGGGCGAGACCGGCCTCGGTGACGGCCGTCGTGTGCCCAAGGACCACCCGCGAGTGGAGGCGATTGGCGAGGTCGATACGCTGAACAGTCAGTTGGGGTTGTTACTGGCCAACCTTGAGGAACAGAGCGACAAACATCCTGAGCTCAAGGATGTGATTGAGGTGCTCACGCCTTGCCAACATCGTTTGTTCGACCTGGGCGGTGAACTGGCAATGCCGGTGTACAAAGCCTTGAATGCAGCGGAAGTCGATCGGCTGGAAGCGGCGATTGACCGCTGGAATGAGGAAGTCGGGCCGCTGGAGAACTTTATCCTGCCCGGTGGTTCGGCACTGATCGCCCAAGCCCATATCTGTCGCAGCCTGGCGCGCAGTGCGGAACGGCGGTGCCAGCAGTTGAATGCGGTTGAGCCACTGGAAGGCGTAGGATTGGCGTATATCAATCGGTTGTCGGATTTGCTGTTTGTGGCGGCGCGGGTGATTGCCAAGCGCCAGGGTGTTGCCGAGGTTTTGTGGCAGGCGGCCGCTAAGCCACATTGATAATTGGATGGTGACTGATTTGGCCTCATCGCAGGCAAGCCAGCTCCCACACTTGAATGTATTCACAAATCAAATGTGGGAGCTGGCTTGCCTGCGATGGGCCCGTCAGAACGACATCAAACTTCAGGCCAGAACGCCCGAATACCGGCAACACCTTGGGCGCCGGCTTCCCAAGCCTGCTCCCGCTCGGCAGGCCCAAGCCCGCCCAACAGAAACACTGGCTTGCTGAATCCCTTGATCAACTCCGCCGCCTGCTCCCAACCCAAAGGCTGCGCATCAGGATGAGTCTGGGTCGGCTGCACCGGTGACAGCGTGACGAAATCCACGTCCATCAGTTCCGCCAGCGCCAGTTCCTCAGCATTGTGGCAAGAAGCCGCCAACCAGCGGTCCTTGGGCAATGGCCGACCTTTGCTCGCATATTTGCGCAGTTGCGCCGAGGTCATGTGCCAGCCTGCCGAAGGGAAATCCCCCAGCCACTCAAAGGGCCCCTTGAGCATCAATTGCGCCTTGCCAGCACACAGGCCCACTGCATCCACCGCCAAGTCACGGTATTTAGGGTCGTAGCCGTTGGGCGCACGCAGTTGAACCAGCTTGATGCCACCCGCAATAGCTTTCTGAAGGCCCCGCAGCAGAGTCGGGGTTTCCAGTTCGCCAGGGGTGATCAGGTATTCGGCAGGCAAACGAGCAGCAGCCACAATCGGCGCATTGGCCGCCGGGAATTCATAGTTGAGCAAGTCCCGAGGCGCGACCCATTCCAGCGGCTGCCCTTCGGCCCCATGAGGCTCACCGGTAAACGCCGACACCTCCCAGACATCCAGCAACACCTGTTTGTCCGGGTAGTCATGCTGCACCTTGATCAGCGGTCGCGCCGTAGTGACCTGGATGCCCAGTTCCTCCTGCAATTCGCGCGACAAGGCGGTTGCGACCGACTCATCGGCCTCCACCTTGCCGCCGGGAAACTCCCAGAGGCCGCCCTGATGCTGGGTGTCGGCACGGCGCGCCAGCAGAATCCTGCCGTCGACACCGCGGATCACCGCTGCTGCTACATGCACTCGTTTCACCGCGCTTTTCCTCTTGGCTATCAGGTACGGTATTCCGCGTTGATCTTCACGTACTCGTGGGACAGGTCGGTGGTCCAGATGGTTTCGCTGCACGCGCCGCGACCCAGCTCGATACGGATGGTGATTTCTTCTTGCTGCATCACCGCCGAGCCCTGGGCCTCGGTGTAGGTTTCGGCACGGGCACCACGGCTGGCGATGCACACCTCACCCAGGAACACGTCGATCTTGCTCACATCCAGATCCGGTACGCCGGCACGGCCGACGGCGGCCAGGATACGGCCCCAGTTCGGGTCGGAGGCGAACAGCGCGGTCTTGATCAACGGCGAATGGGCTACGGTGTAACCCACATCCAGGCATTCCTGGTGATTGGCGCCGCCGTTGACTTCAACGGTGACGAACTTGGTGGCACCTTCGCCATCGCGCACGATGGCCTGGGCCACGTCCATGCACACTTCAAACACCGCCTTTTTCAACGCCTCGAACAATGGGCCTTCAGTGGTGGTGATTTCCGGCAGGTTGGCCTTGCCGGTAGCGATCAGCATGCAGCAGTCGTTGGTGGAGGTGTCGCCATCGATGGTGATGCGGTTGAACGACTTGTTGGCACCGTCCAGCATCAGCTTGTGCAGCACCTCACGGGAGACCTTGGCATCGGTGGCGATGTAGCCGAGCATGGTGGCCATGTTCGGGCGGATCATGCCCGCGCCCTTGCTGATACCGGTCACGGTGACGGTCACGCCTTCGTGCATGAACTGGCGGCTTGCGCCCTTTGGCAGCGTGTCGGTGGTCATGATGCCAGTGGCAGCAGCGGCCCAGTTATCCACAGACAGATCATCCAGCGCAGCTTGCAGGGCGCCTTCGATTTTTTCTACAGGCAGTGGCTCACCGATTACGCCGGTGGAGTACGGCAGCACTTGGCTGGCATCCACTCCCGCCAGTTGGGCCAGCTTGGCGCAAGTGCGCGCCGCAGCAACCAGGCCCGGCTCGCCGGTGCCGGCGTTGGCATTGCCGGTGTTGGTCAGCAGGTAACGGATGTTGCCGGCAACGCGTTGCTTGGCCAGGATCACCGGTGCTGCGCAGAACGCGTTGAGGGTGAACACACCTGCCACGGTCGAGCCTTCGGCACAGCGCATCACCACCACATCCTTGCGCCCCGGGCGCTTGATGCCGGCCGAAGCGATACCGAGTTCAAAACCGGCAACCGGGTGCAATGTGGGCAAAGGACCAAGACCAACAGCCATGAATGCGCTCCTTAAAAATAGGTGATGTCTGTGCCGTCGTGATCGACGGTGAAATTAATGGCAAAACGCCGCGACGGCATAAGCCGGTCGCGGCGCGGGGTGTTGCAGCGTCAGGCAAAAATCTTAGTTGATTTCGCCGTGGCAGTGTTTGAACTTCTTGCCCGAACCGCACCAGCACAGTTCGTTGCGGCCCAGCTTCTGATCGTTGCGAACTGGTGTTTGAGCCAAGGCCACATCGACCTCTTCGCCCAATACTTCCGGCTGCTCGAGACCCGGTGCTTCGTCATGCTGGAACTGCATGCGGGCAGCCAGCGCTTCGGCTTCCTGACGCAGGCGAGCCTCTTCCTCGATCGGGTCTTCGCGACGCACCTGAACGTGGGACAGCACGCGAATCGAGTCGCGCTTGATCGAATCCAGCAGCTCGGAGAACAGCGTGAACGACTCGCGCTTGTACTCCTGCTTCGGGTTCTTCTGGGCGTAGCCACGCAGGTGGATGCCGTGACGCAGGTGGTCCATGGTCGACAGGTGGTCTTTCCACAGGTCGTCCAGCACGCGCAGTACGATTTGTTTCTCGAAGGTGCGCAGTGCTTCGGCACTCGCCTGTTCTTCTTTCTCGTTGTACGCGGCCAGCAGCTCGGTCATCAGCTTCTCGCGCAGTGTCTCTTCGTACAGGTGATCGTCTTCGTCCAGCCACTGCTGGACCGGCAGGTCGACACCGAAGTCGCTCTTGAGCGCCGCTTCCAGGCCGGCAACATCCCACTGCTCAGGCAGGGACTGTGGTGGAATGTGGGCACTGACGGTGGCGTTCAGCACGTCCTGACGGAAATCAGCGATGGTCTCGCCAATGTTGTCGGCGGCCAGCAACGTGTTACGCATGTGATAGATCACTTTACGCTGTTCGTTGTTGACGTCATCGAACTCGAGCAGTTGCTTACGAATGTCGAAGTTGCGGCCTTCAACCTTGCGCTGGGCCTTCTCGATGGCGTTGGTCACCATGCGGTGCTCGATCGCTTCACCGGACTGCATGCCCAGGGCCTTCATGAAGTTCTTCACCCGGTCCGAGGCGAAGATACGCATCAGGCTGTCTTCCAGGGACAGGTAGAAACGGCTGGAACCAGCGTCGCCCTGACGACCGGCACGACCACGCAGCTGGTTGTCGATACGGCGAGATTCGTGGCGCTCGGATGCAATCACCTGCAAACCACCGGACTCCAGTACGGCCTGGTGACGCTTCTGCCAGTCGGCCTTGATCTGGGCGATCTGCTCAGGGCTCGGGTTTTCCAGTGCCGCGACTTCGACTTCCCAGTTACCGCCCAACAGGATGTCGGTACCACGACCGGCCATGTTGGTGGCGATGGTCAGTGCGCCTGGGCGACCGGCCTGGGCGATGATCTCGGCTTCTTTTTCGTGGAACTTGGCGTTCAGTACCTTGTGCTCGATGCCTTCCTTGTTGAGCAGGTTGGACACGTGCTCGGAAGTTTCGATGGTGGCGGTACCTACCAGGATCGGACGACCCTGGGCCATGCCGTCCTTGATGTCGTTGATGATTGCCGCGTATTTCTCTTCGGCAGTCAGGAACACCAGGTCGTTGAAGTCTTTACGCGCCAGCGGCTTGTTCGGTGGAATCACCATCACTGCCAGGTTGTAGATCTGGTGGAATTCGAACGCTTCGGTGTCGGCCGTACCGGTCATACCGGACAGTTTGTTGTACAGACGGAAGTAGTTCTGGAAGGTAGTGGACGCCAACGTCTGGCTTTCAGCCTGGATATTGAGGTTTTCCTTGGCTTCGATGGCCTGGTGCAGGCCTTCGGACAGGCGACGACCCGGCATGGTACGACCGGTGTGTTCGTCGACCAGCACGACCTGGCCGTCCTGCACGATGTATTCAACGTTGCGATGGAACAGTTTGTGGGCACGCAGGCCGGCGTACACGTGGGTCAACAGGCCCAGGTTGTGTGCCGAGTACAGGCTTTCGCCCTCGGCCAGTTCGCCGATCTGGGTCAGCATCTCTTCGACAAACTGGTGACCGGCTTCGTTGAGCTCGACCTGGCGGGTCTTCTCGTCGATGGTGAAGTGACCTTCTTTGGTCACGACGCCTTCGACTTCTTCGATGTGCTGGGTCAGGCGCGGAATCAGCTTGTTGATTTCGGTGTACAGGCGCGAGCTGTCTTCGGCCTGGCCGGAGATGATCAGCGGGGTACGGGCTTCGTCGATCAGGATGGAGTCGACTTCGTCGATCACGGCAAAATTGAGTTCACGCTGGAATTTTTCTTCCATGCTGAACGCCATGTTGTCGCGCAGGTAGTCGAAACCGAATTCGTTGTTGGTGCCGTAGGTGATGTCGGCAGCGTAGGCGGCACGCTTCTCTTCCGGCGGCTGGAACGGCGTTACCACGCCGACGGTCAGGCCGAGGAATTCATAGAGCGGGCGCATCCAGTTGGCGTCCCGGCGAGCCAGGTAGTCGTTCACCGTCACCACGTGCACGCCCTTGCCGGACAGTGCGTTGAGGTAAACACCCAGGGTTGCCACCAGGGTCTTGCCTTCACCTGTACGCATTTCGGCAATCATGCCTTCATGCAAGGTCATGCCGCCGATCAACTGAACGTCGAAGTGGCGCATGCCCATGACACGCTTACCGGCTTCACGGGCGACCGCAAAGGCTTCGGGAAGCAGCTTGTCGAGGGTTTCACCTTTGGCTATGCGGGCCTTGAACTCTTGGGTCTTGGCGCGCAATTGGTCGTCCGAAAGGGCAACCATCTGCTCTTCGAAGGCATTGACCAGCTGCACCGTCTTGAGCATGCGTTTGACTTCGCGCTCATTCTTGCTTCCAAAAAGTTTCTTTAACAAAGGCGCAAACATATCGGCAGGTTCTTCCACACATAGGGATGGAGGGCGCACCGTGAGTGGCCCGAGCAGCCCTCACGGCCGCATGCGAACGCGCATTCTACCCGGAATCGTGGGTGAGGAAAGTGGCGTTATTCCCAGATGCTGGCATGGTGCTGTGAGAGGGCCTGTTTAAAATAAGGGCTTTTACTGGAACTTCAACCCATGGAGCGCAGAAGTTACCGATTGATTTCACGGGTAAAACTGCGCCGATGCGTGGCCAGGGGGCATACAGGCGCTTTCTGCTAAGATGGCCGCTCTGTTACTTTAGGTGTCTAAACATGGCATTTCGCCCACTTTCAGCCCGCGCCCCTGGCGTGTTGCTCCGCGAAGCCAAGCCCTTGAAAGCCATCTTTGGGCACGCGCAACGCCTGGGCCATTTGCAACGTTTGCTCGAAAGCCAGCTGCAACCCGCTGCACGGGAACATTGTCATGTGGCGTCCTGGCGCGAAGGACATTTGCTATTAATTGTCACAGACGGCCATTGGGCGACCCGCTTGCGCTATCAGCAAAAACGTTTGCTGCGACAATTGATGGCATTTGATGAGTTTGCCAGCTTGACGCGTATTCAGTTCAAGGTGCAGCCATCCACCCAGCCGCAAAGCGCGACGGGCCAGACAATGGACCTGTCGGAAAATGCGGCCGAAACCATTCAGGCAACGGCCGACGGGATCAACGATCCGGGCTTGCGCGCGGCCTTGGAGCGGCTGGCCGCCCATGCCAGGCCCAAGCCCTGAACCGCTACTTGCGCTTACTGCCGCCCAACAAAGACCCCAGCAAGCCACGCACCAACTGACGCCCCATCTGATTGGCCGCCTGCTGCATCGCTGACTTCAGCGCCTTGCCTGCCGTCGTCCCGAGGAATGCACCGGCCTTGTCGGTGAAACTCGGTTCCTCGGCCGCCGGCGTGGCTGGCTCCTCGCTCCCAAGCTCCTTGCGGGCCATCAGCACTTCATAGGCCGATTCACGATCTATTGGCTTGTCGTACCGCCCCAACAAAGGCGAACTGGCGATCAACGCCGCACGTTCGGCTTCGCTAAGCGGCCCGATCCGCGATTGCGGAGGCGCGACCAGTACCCGCTGGACCACTTCCGGCGTACCTTTTTCCTGCAAGGTGCCCACCAACGCCTCACCGGTGCCCAGTTCAGTCAGCACCGACAAGGTATCGAATGCCGGGTTGGGGCGAAAACCGTCCGCTACCGCGCGCAGGGACTTCTGCTCCTTGGTGGTAAATGCACGCAAGCCGTGCTGTATACGCAGCCCGAGTTGTGCAAGTACTGTGTCCGGCAGGTCTCCCGGGGATTGCGTGACAAAGTACACGCCCACCCCTTTGGAGCGAATCAAGCGCACCACTTGCTCCAAACGGTCCTGCAGGGCCTTGGGCGTATCCGCGAATAACAAATGCGCCTCGTCGAAAAACAACGCCAGCAGCGGTTTGTCGGCGTCGCCGCGCTCGGGGAGTTGCTCGAACAACTCAGCCAGAAGCCACAACAAGAAGGTCGCGTAGACTTTCGGCGCCTCGTGCACCAAGCGGCTGGCATCCAGCAGGTGAATCCGCCCGCGCCCATCGCTGGCGGGCTGCAAGATATCTTCGAGTTGCAGCGCCGGCTCGCCAAACAAGGCCTCTGCGCCCTGCTGTTCCAACACAGCGAGGCGTCGCAACAACGCCTGGCTGGAGCCGGTGGTCATCAACGCTGCATCGTCGCCCAGCAGCTCCGGGTGATAGCGCAAGTGGTTGAGCAGTGCCTTGAGGTCCTTGAGATCCAGCAGCAACAGGCCTTCACGGTCCGCTACCTTGAAGGTTGCATAGAGCGCTGACTGCTGGCTGTCGGTGAGTTCCAGCAGGCTGCCGAGCAATAGCGGCCCCATCTCACTGATGGTCGTACGCAACGGATGACCGGATTGCCCGAGGATATCCCACAGCGTTACCGGGTAGGCCTTGGCCGTGTAATTAAGGAAAGGCATACCGGCGATACGCTCGGCCACTTTGCCCTGGGGGTTGGCTGCGGCACCCAGGCCGCAGAGATCGCCCTTGATGTCGGCGGCAAATACCGCCACGCCCGCGTCGCTGAAGGCTTCCGCCAGACGCTGCAGGGTAACGGTCTTGCCCGTGCCCGTGGCACCGGCAATCAAACCGTGGCGGTTGGCCAGGCGCATGGCCTGGGCGATGGGCTGGCCGTCAAGGCCGGCACCGATAAGAAGTTGCGTGGAGTCAGGCATTTCGTCACCTATGGTTAATCTTTAGTGCAGCCAAGCCGATACAGGCAGATGTGAGACCCACAAAGTCTAAAAATAGGTCAGACAGCTCCTACAAAAATACAAAGAGCTATCACCAGAAGTATCACACCTTTTTTGACGCTGCCATTTCGCGCCTCCCAAAAGGACGCGCTTCGGATATATAAGACCTTAGCGGACCCTACAAGCCATGAATAAAAACCTGCGCTTCAGCCATAAAATCCTGCTTGCAGCCTCCCTTATCGTCATCGCCGCCTTCGCGCTGTTTACCCTCTATAACGACTATCTGCAACGCAACGCGATCCGCGACGACCTCAATAACTACCTGCATGAAATGGGCAATGTAACAGCCAGCAACATTCAAACCTGGCTCACCGGGCGTATCGTCCTGGTGGAAAACGCCGCCCAGAACATTGCCATCAATCCTGAACCGTCCGCCGTCGCCAGCCTGCTGGAACAGAAAGCGCTGACATCCTCATTCATGGCGACCTACGTCGGCGACAGTAAAGGCGCCTTCACCATCCGCCCCGACACCAAGATGCCGGATGGTTTCGACCCGCGTGTCCGTCCCTGGTACAAGGGCGCCCAGAGCAGCAACGGCTCGACGCTGACCGAACCCTATATCGACGCGGCAACCGGGCAACTGATCATTTCCATCGCCACACCCAGCGCCAAGGGCGGCCAGAGTATTGGTGTGGTGGGTGGAGACCTGAGCCTGCAAACCCTGGTGGATAACATCAGTGCGCTGAACTTCGGCGGCATGGGTTACGCGTTCCTGGTCAGTGCCGACGGCAAAGTGCTGGTGCACCCGGACAAGAACCTGGTGATGAAGGCCCTGGCCGACGTGTACCCGAAAAACACGCCGAAGATCAGCGCTGATTTCAGCGAAGTGGATGCCAACGGCAAAACCAATATCGTGACCTTCACCCCGATCAAAGGCTTGCCATCGGTGAACTGGTACTTGGGTATTTCGGTGGATAAGAACAAATCCTTCGCGATGCTCAGCCAGTTCCGCACTTCGGCGGTGATCGCGACGATCATTGCGGTGGTGATCATCATCGCCCTTCTGGGCATGCTCATCCGCGTCTTGCTGCAACCGTTGCACGTGATGACCCGGGCCATGGAGGACATCGCCGATGGCGAAGGCGACCTGACCCGCCGCCTGAGTATCCAGAACAATGATGAGTTCGGCACCCTGGGCAAGGCGTTCAACCGTTTCGTGGAACGTATCCATACCTCGATTCGCGAAGTGTCCTCGGCCACCGAGCAGGTCAACGAAGTGGCCTTGCGGGTGGTCAGCGCCTCCAACTCGTCAATGGTCAATTCGGACGAGCAGGCCAATCGCACCAACAGCGTCGCCGCCGCCATCAACGAGCTGGGCGCCGCCGCCCAGGAAATCGCCCGCAATGCGGCGCAAGCCTCGCAGCAAGCCAGTGACGCACGGAGTTTGGCCGAAGACGGCCAGCAGGTCGTGGAACGCAACATCAAGGCGATGAACCTGCTGTCCGAGATGATCAGCGCTTCCGGCAGCAATATCGAAGCGCTGAACAGCAAGACGGTCAATATCGGCCAGATCCTTGAGGTGATCACCAGCATCTCCCAGCAGACTAATCTCTTGGCCCTCAACGCTGCCATCGAAGCGGCCCGGGCCGGGGAAGCCGGTCGAGGGTTTGCGGTCGTGGCCGACGAAGTGCGCAACCTGGCCCATCGCACCCAGGAATCGGCGCAACAAGTACAGAAGATGATCGAAGAACTTCAGGTCGGGGCTCGGGACTCCGTCAGCACCATGAGTGAAAGCCAGCGCCACAGCCAAGACAGCGTGGACATCGCCAACCAGGCCGGCGAACGCTTGAACAGCGTGACTCAGCGCATTGGCGAGATCGACGGCATGAACCAGTCAGTCGCGACCGCCACCGAGGAGCAGACCTCCGTGGTGGAGTCGATCAACATGGACATCACAGAGATCAACACGCTCAATCAGGAAGGCGTGGAAAACCTGCAATCCACACTGCGTGCCTGCACTGACCTGGAGCAACAGGCATCACGACTGAAGCAGTTGGTGGGCAGCTTCCGGATCTGACACCTGCGCCCGCCGCCTAAAGAACGGCGGGCCTCTATTTCTCCCGGGTCTCGTCTTTATTCTGCTCCTGCTCCCACAGCTCGGCGGCGCCGGGGAATTCGGTGCCGTCTTCAGCGTCCAGGTCATCCGGGTCATACCGGCTCAAACAGCCCTCCCCCAAGGTGGCTGGGGCTTTTGATGTGGCTTTGTCCAGTGGGTCGCTCATCATTCAAGTCCTGTGCAGCAGGCAAAAAAAAGGCCTGGGTCGATTTAACGCCCAAGCCCTTGGTACTTCAATCACCACGCGGGATCAGAACACGACCGTCTTGTTGCCGTGCACCAGTACGCGGTCTTCCAAGTGGTAACGCAGGCCACGGGCCAGGACCATTTTCTCGACGTCACGGCCGAAACGCACCATGTCTTCAATACTGTCACTGTGGCTGACGCGGACCACGTCCTGCTCGATGATCGGACCTGCGTCCAACTCTTCGGTAACGTAGTGGCAGGTTGCGCCAATCAACTTCACGCCACGCAGGGAAGCCTGGTGATACGGCTTGGCCCCGACGAACGACGGCAGGAAGCTATGGTGAATGTTGATCACCTTGCCGGCGTATTCGCGGCACAGCTCCGGCGGCAGGATCTGCATGTAGCGCGCCAGTACCACCACGTCGGCTTCATGCTGCTTGACCAGGCGGGACACCTCGGCGAACGCTGGCTCCTTGTCCTGCGGGTTGACCGGCACGTGGTAGTACGGGATGCCATGCCACTCGACCATGCTACGCAGGTCATCATGGTTGGAAATCACACAGGCAATCTCGCAGTCCAGCTCATCACTGTGCCAGCGGTGCAACAAGTCTGCGAGGCAGTGGGACTCACGGCTGGCCATCAGCACGACACGTTTTTTCTGTTCGGTGTCGGTGATGTGCCATGTCATCGAAAACTCTTCGGCGATCGGCGCAAACGCCTCACGGAAGGCTTCAAGACCAAAGGGTAGTGTGTCGGCACGAATTTCGTGACGCATGAAAAACCATCCGCTGAGATCGTCCGAGTGATGGCTCGCCTCGGTGATCCAACCGTTATGGGAGGCCAGAAAGTTACTGACTTTGGCAACGATGCCAACCCGGTCCGGGCAAGCAATCACCAGCCGAAAAGTGCGCATTAGGGGGAAACTCCAGAACTTCGCAAAGGCCGCCATTCTAGCGATTGCGCAGAAAAACTGCAGTATTCCTTGCGCCTTATTCTGAACCCCGCCGTGGGGACACCCCTTAATAACGTATGGTTTTACCACCGTAATATGACCGTATAACGGCACGCTCAAGCATTTATCAAAAAACAAACGAGATTATCTTTAGGCCTACGACCTACTAATTAACTCGAATGCGTAGCTTTGCGACAAACATTCAAAGTAATTCACATAAATGCCTGCTTAAATGTTTACTTGATGAAATTGCCTGACTATTATTGGGCCACTCTCCCTGTCAATCAGCGCTCTACATAAGGTAGTCCACATGTCTCTGATCAACGAATACCGTGCCACCGAAGAAGCTATTAAAGAGCTGCAAGCCCGTTTGAAGAACCTGTCCCAAGACGACAAGCTGAAAACCGAGCTGGAATTCGAAGGCAAACTGCGCACTCTGATGGGTGAATACTCCAAATCCCTGCGTGACATCATCGCGCTGCTGGACCCAGAGTCTAAAGTTAAAGCACCCCGTGGCGCCGTAAAAACTACCGGCACCAAGCGTGCTCGCAAGGTCAAGCAATACAAGAACCCGCACAACGGCGAAGTGATTGAAACCAAAGGTGGCAACCACAAGACTCTGAAAGAGTGGAAAGCCAAGTGGGGCGGCGATGTGGTTGAAGGCTGGGCTACCCTGCTGGGCTAAGCCGAGTCGGGCTCGCGCCAGATACGCGACACATAAAAAAACGCCAGCTTGCTGGCGTTTTTTTATGCCTGAATACGCGACAATTACCGACTAGGGGTTCAAGCGGGCAGCCAACGCATCGGCATATTCCTGCCATTGGCCCAGTACCTGGCACTGAAACGATGTAGCACTAATAGCCAACTCCGCACACGCCTGCTTAAATGCCAACAGAGTATTCGGTGCTCCCCACTCCGGATTTGACAAACGTTGCTGGCAGAAAAGTTTCCAACGTTGTTGCTCTTCATTGTCCAAGGTGTCAGGAAAGTTACGGGCACGGTAGCGAAACAATAATTCCGGCAAGCGATGATCATCGAAAGGCCACTGCTGGCGCGCTAGTTGTGCAGGCTCTGCCCCACGGACTTGCTCGCATAAACGACGATCGCGGTCACCAATAAAACCATCGTAAAGCTGCTGCTCCGGGTCAACACTCGGAGCAAAATCCTCTTCGGTATAAACAGCCGCCAACTTGTCACGCCAAACTTCCTGTGCGTCAGTTAGTCGCAGCGCACGAGCCTGACAGACATCCATATCCAACTGAAGCCGCTCACGGTCCTGCGCTCGCAACACATTCATTGGGGCAACGACTGGGCACCGGTTGATATGCAGCAACTTGAGAGGAACCGGCAGCTCGCCTTCGGCCAGGTCATCACGGCGCGTGTAGAGGCGCTGACGCAAAGCATCGGCGTCCAGCTCCAGCAAAGCCTGTGAGTCGAGCCCAAGGTCACAGACGATCAACGCATTGCGATTGCGCGGGTGCCAGGCCAATGGCAGTACCACACCCAGGTAGTGGCGCTCGGCGGAAAACCGCCCGGAAATATGCACCATCGGTTGCAGCAGACGCACCTGGTCCATCACCCGTTGCTTACTGCGCAGTTGAAATAGCCATTCGTACAACTTGGGCTGCTTTTCTCGAACCAGCCGCGCCAAGGCGATGGTCGCCCGCACATCGGACAACGCATCATGGGCCTGTCCGTGATCGATGCCATTAGCCTGGGTCAGGCGCTCAAGCTTAAGGGTCACCCGCCCATCCTGCTCTGGCCAGACAATCCCTTCAGGGCGCAGGGCATAGGCGGTGCGCACCACGTCAATCAAGTCCCAACGGCTGTTCCCCCCCTGCCACTCCCGTGCGTAAGGGTCGAAAAAATTGCGATACAGGCTGTAGCGCGTCATTTCATCATCAAACCGCAGGGTGTTGTAGCCAGCGCCGCACGTGCCGGGAGCCGCCAGTTCGGCGTGCACCCGCGTCATGAAATCGGCTTCGGCCAAGCCCTTCTCCGCGAGCACGCCTGGGGTAATACCGGTAATCATGCAGGCCGCCGGATGGGGCAGGATATCGTCGCTTGGCCGGCAATAAAGATTGAGCGGCGGGCCGATCTCGTTGAGTTCGAGGTCGGTACGAATACCGGCTACCTGGAGCGGGCGATCGCTGCGCGGGTTGATGCCGGTGGTTTCATAGTCGTACCAGAAAATGGAGGTCACGGGCTATTCCTGTGCTGAAGATCGACAAAGTCTAGGCGCAGGCAGGCGTCCGGGGCCAGCAATACATATACTGTACAAATATCCAGCAAAACTTTGAATGGTTGCTTCCACCGTCGACACTGCTAGCATCCGTGTCTCTTAACCGCTCAGCACTGCCAAGGATCGCAATGCCATCAGCTCCGTTGGATACCCGCTACCAGATCGAGACCCCGGAGGGTATCGACCTGCCCTTGCGCCCCGCCGGCCTGCTGGCGCGCGCATTGGCCTTTGCTTTCGACCTGGGTTTGCGTGGGCTGCTCCTAGGTATCCTGATTGTGCCGCTGGCGCTGCTTGGCAACATCGGGATTGGCCTGGGCTCGTTGCTCCTGTTCTTGGTCAGTTGGTGGTACATGGTGCTGTTTGAAGTCCTCAATCAGGGCTGCTCACCCGGCAAGCAGGTCATGGGCCTGCGTGTGGTACAAGACGACGGCACACCTATCGGTTGGTCGGCGTCCCTGATCCGTAACCTATTACGTTTTGTCGACATGCTGCCTTTCGGCTACTTTCTCGGCGCCATCAGTTGCCTGCAACATCCGCATTTCAAACGGCTCGGCGATCTGGCGGCCGGTACGCTGGTGGTCTACCGCGAGCAACCGCTGGTTCGGCCTCGCATTCCTCAAGCCGCAGCGCTGCGCCTGCCCTTTGCACTGGACCTGATCGAACAACGCGCCATCCTCGGTTTCGCCGAACGCCAAGGCGAACTGTCGGCCGAGCGAGCACATGAACTGGCCTCCATCCTCGCAGCCCCCCTGCAAGTGTCCCCGGCTCGTGCCGTGGAACAACTCAACGGTGTGGCCCGTGGCTTGTTGGGGCCGACATGAAGCAGAGCCAGTTTGAAAGCCGCCACCAGCAGCAATGGCAAACCTTCGCCAAACAACTTGAACAGTTGGAACAAGGAAAAGCGAAGGCCGGTGACGTCACTGACTTCCCCTATCAGTATCGACGTTTGTGCCAACACCTGGCCCTGGCCCAGGAGCGCGGCTATAGCAGTTACCTGGTGGACCCGCTGCAGCAACTTGCACTGCGCGGACACCAACAGCTGTACCGCCACCGCAGCCAGTTGGCAGCGAACGTACTGGCGTTCATCCTGGCCGGCTTCCCCCGGCTGGTACGCGAACAATGGCGTTTTGTGCTGATCGCCAGCCTGCTGTTTTTGGGCAGCCTGGCGGGAGTAGCCCTGCTGGTCTATTTGTTCCCCGATCTGATCTACAGCATCGTCAGCCCCCAACAGGTCGCCGAGATGCAAGGCATGTACGACCCCGATGCCAGCCACCTGGGGCGCTCGGTCGAACGGGCCTCCAGCGAAGACTGGATGATGTTTGGCTACTACGTGATGCACAACATCGGGATTGCCTTCCAGACGTTTGCCGCCGGCTTGCTGTTTGGCTTGGGCAGTGTGTTCTTCCTGATTTTCAACGGTCTGATCATCGGCGCGATTTCTGGGCACCTGACCGAAATCGGCTATGGCCAGACGTTCTGGTCATTTGTGATCGGTCACGGCGCATTCGAACTCAGCGCTATCGCCCTGGCCGGTGCGGCAGGCTTGCAACTGGGCTGGTCACTGATAGCCCCCGGGCATTTGGCACGCAGCGAATCCCTGCGACTGGCGGCACGCAAAAGCGTGCAAATGCTCTGTGGTGTGATGGTCTTCCTGTTGATCGCTGCGTTTATCGAAGCCTATTGGTCGTCCATCGCCACGATCGCCCCTTGGATCAAATACCTAGTGGGCGCTGTACTTTGGCTATTGGTGGCGGCTTACCTGAGCCTGGCTGGACGGACTCGTCATGCGCCTGACTGACGCCAGCGTAGTCATTCGCCCACGCACCTCCTGGGAAGCCATGGACCTTGGCGTGCTGATGGCCAGGGAACATCGCGTCCTGTTGATGGGCAGTTGGGCGATGGTCACCTTGCCCATATTTACCCTGCTCACAGTGCTGCTCTGGGAGTATCCGTCCTTCGCGCTGTTCCTGTTCTGGTGGCTCAAGCCGGCCTTCGACCGCTTGCCGCTGTACATCCTTTCCAAGACCTTGTTTGGTGAAACGCCACGCATCAAACAGGCCGTGCGCCATTGGCCATCCCTGCTCAAGGACCAACTGCTGGCCAGCCTGACTTGGCGCCGGCTGAGCCTGAGCCGCAGCTTTGTAATGCCGGTAAGCCAGCTTGAGGGCCTCAGTGGCCTGGCACGCCAGAAGCGCCTGGGGGTATTGCTGCAACACAACGCGGGAGCCGCACGCTGGCTGACCACCATCGGGGTACACCTGGAAATCGGCCTTTGGTTTGGTTGCATGGCCTTGTTCTATCTATTCATTCCGGAACAGATAGAACTGGACTGGGACTGGCAACAAATGGCATTGGCATCAGGCCCGAACGACTTGTGGCTGGAACACCTGGGCAATGCTTTCTACGCCCTGATCCTGGTCTTCTGGGAACCCATTTACGTCGCCTGTGGTTTCAGCCTGTACCTCAATCGCCGTACTGTTTTGGAAGCCTGGGACCTGGAACTGATATTCCGCAACCTGCGCCAACGCCTGAGCGGGATAGCACCGCTGTTACTGCTGGTCGCCGGACTGATGCTGCTGCAAGTCACTCCACAGGCCATGGCAAACGCCCCCGTTGGAACCCAACAGCTCAGCACTCGATCCGCCAGCCAATCCATTCAAGAGGTGTTGGAACAGCCCCCCTTCAAGAACCCTGAGACCGTCACCCGCTATCGCTTTGGCGACGAAAAAACAGCCACCAAGAGCAAGGCAAAGGGCGACGGTAAATTGCCAGCCTGGCTGCAAGCGCTGCTGGACAATCTCAACAGCAATGTCTTCAAGCAGGTCGCCCAAGGCTTGGAAATACTCCTGTGGAGTCTATTGATTGGCGGTGTTGCCCTATTGGTGTGGCGTTATCGTGAGTGGCTGCGCACTTTTGTCAGTCGTAGCCGGCAGCCTTTCCCGAAAGCAGTCAAACCGGTTCCGGCTCAATTGTTCGGGCTGGAACTGGAGGTTGAAACCTTGCCGGCAGACATCGCCAGCACCGCCGAACAACTCTGGCCCACCCACCCCAGGGAAGCCCTGGGCTTGCTGTATCGCGGCCTGCTCAGCCAGTTGCTGCATGAGTTCAACCTGCCGCTGAAAAATGCCGATACCGAAGGGCAGGTACTGGAGCATGTCCATCGTTTGCAGCAACCACAATTGCTGGCGTTCAGCGATGAACTGACACGCCATTGGCAAAACCTCGCTTATGGCCACCGCCTGCCGCCTACCGCAGCCCAACAACAGCTGTGCAACGATTGGCGTGCACTCTTCAGTTCGGGAGTGCACCCATGAATCGGCCATTACTGTGGGTGGCGCTGTTGCTGGCTTGCCTGCTGGGAGCCGGCGGTTTATACGCCTGGCACAAGGCAATTCCTTATGACGAAGTGATAGATCGCGGCCCGTCTGCGCAAGCACAGGCCAATCCCTATCTGGCCGCCGAGTATTTTCTACGCCAACAAGGCCTGGCCGTGAAGCACGCCAATGGCATTGAACAACTGGCCGATTTGCCGGCTAAAGGTCAAAGCCTGCTTCTGCTGGGTGAACGTAGCAACATGACCCCGCGCCAGGTCGAGCAACTGTTGGACTGGACAAAAGCTGGAGGCCACTTGCTGGTGGTAGCCGAAGCCTTGTGGGATGAGGAAATGAGCAAAAGCGGCGACCTGCTGCTTGATCGCGTGGAGATCCATCAGGCCTTGAGTGACACATTCGGCAAACCGGCATCACCCCGTAAAAAGAAAGCGCCGGACTTGACCAAGCTCTACGTCGACAATGAAACCGCCCCGGCCTACGTCAGTTTCGATACCGACTTCAACCTCACCGACCCTAAACACCTGGCCCAGTTTTCAGCCAATAGCGCCAAGTCCAGCCACCTGATGCAGGTCGACCTCGGGCAAGGCCATGTGACGGTGGTGACCGACAGCGACCTGTGGAAAACCCCGAACATCGGCAAACACGATAACGCCTGGTTGCTGTGGTACCTCAACCAGAACACCGATGTGACCTTGTTGTTCAACCACGACGTGGACAATTTGCTGACGCTGTTGGCGCGCTACTTTCCACAGGCCCTGGTGGCACTCGTAGCACTGGTCGCCTTGGCGCTCTGGCGAGCCGGCATGCGCCAAGGTCCGATTCAGCCGCCCGTCCCCAAGGCACGCCGGCAGTTGCAAGAGCACTTGAAAGCCAGCGCCGATTTTCTACTGCGTCGCGGTGGGCAAGGCGCATTGTTGCAAGCGTTGCAACGCGACATCCTGCGCACCGCCCGCAACCGCCATCCAGGCTTTGAACACCTCGATACCGCAGCACAATGGCAGGTGCTGGAACACCTGACGCGACAACCCTCCCATGCCATCAGCCAGGCGCTTGGCCCACTCCCGCGCAAACGGCTCTCCAGTGCCGATTTCAGCCGACAAGTGACGTGCCTGCAAACCCTCAGGAATGCCCTATGAGCGAATATCCACCGACCACAGCCACGGCCAGCGACAACCTGCGGCATGCCAGCCAACAGGCCCAGGCTTTACGGGTTGAATTGCGCAAAGCCGTGATCGGCCAGGACCAGGTCATTGAAGACGTACTCACGGCACTGATCGCCGGAGGCCATGTACTACTCGAAGGTGTACCCGGCCTGGGCAAGACCCTGTTGGTACGTGCCCTGGCCCGGTGTTTTGGTGGCGATTTTGCACGCATTCAGTTCACCCCCGACCTGATGCCCAGTGATGTCACCGGTCATGCCGTGTACGACCTGCATACCCAACAATTCAAGCTACGCAAGGGACCAGTGTTTACCCACCTGCTGCTCGCCGATGAGATCAACCGTGCTCCGGCCAAGACCCAAGCGGCATTACTTGAGGCCATGCAGGAGCGTCAAGTCACCCTTGAGGGCGAAGCCTTGCCCATCGGCCAGCCGTTCATGGTATTGGCCACCCAGAACCCCATCGAACAGGAAGGCACCTACCCACTGCCGGAAGCCGAGTTGGATCGCTTTATGCTCAAGGTACGCATGGACTATCCCGACGCTCAGCACGAGCTGGATATGGTGCGCGAAGTAACACGGTCATCCAGAGCGGACATGTTGGACGTGCAACCCTTACGCACTCTGCTTCAAGCCGACGATGTGGTGCAGATGCAACAGATCGCCAGTGACATGCCCCTGGATGAACAAGTGCTCGATTATGCCGTACGCATGGCACGCGCCACACGTAGCTGGCCTGGGCTGACCCTAGGCGCCGGCCCGCGGGCTTCCATCGCCCTGGTACGCGGTGCTCGGGCTCGAGCGTTGTTGCGCGGTGGTGAGTTCGTCACGCCAGACGACATCAAGGGCTGCGCCTTGGCTGTACTGCGTCATCGGGTACGCATTGCACCGGAACTGGACATCGAAGGTTTGGAAGTGGACCAGGTACTCAAGCAGTTGCTTGATCAGATTCCTGCACCAAGACAATGACCCGACCATGAAACCGACCCGTCTGCTTCTGGCCTGGCTTGGCGTGCTGCTAGGTGTGAATACCCTGCTAGGTACTGCGACGGCCTTGCAGCTAAAGGTTCCCAACACCTTGCAATCGGTAGCCTGGGGCCTGCTGCTGGCATTGTTGCTGCTAGCCCTGTTGGACGCATTACGCCTGCGCCGTCGCCCTTCGCCAAGAATCGAAAGGCATGTACCTGGCAGCCTGGCACTGGGACGCTGGGGTGAAGTCCGTCTGTCAGTGGAGCACAGTTACCCACAACCATTGACCTTGATAGTGTTCGATCACGTCCCTGATGGCTTGAGTGTGGAGAACCTGCCGCAATCCATCGAACTGCGCCCCGGTGAACGCTGCGAGCTGGGCTATCGTGTTCGTCCCTTGCGACGAGGGCATTTCAGTTTCATCCATTGTGAAGTCCACCTGACCAGCCCCCTGGGATTGTGGTCGGCGCGACGCTTGATTGAGGCACGGGATGCGACCCGCGTTTACCCGGATTTCGCCCGTTTATACGGCGCGCAGTTGCAGGGTGTGGACAACTGGCTGAGCCAACTCGGCGTACGCCAACGCCAGCGACGCGGGTTGGGGCTGGAATTTCATCAGTTACGCGAGTTTCGCGAAGGTGACAGCCTGCGCCAGATCGATTGGAAGGCGACCGCGCGGCAACGCACGCCAATTGCCAGGGAATATCAGGACGAGCGCGACCAGCAAATAGTGTTCATGCTCGACTGCGGTCGTCGCATGCGCAGCCAGGACGACGAACTATCCCATTTCGATCACGCCCTCAACGCCTGCCTGTTACTCAGCTACGTCGCGTTGCGGCAGGGGGATGCCGTGGGGCTGTGTACCTATGCCAGCGACCAACCGCGTTACCTGACACCGGTCAAGGGCAGTGGTCAACTGAACGTCTTGCTCAACACGGTCTACGACTTGGATACCACCCGTAAAACAGCCGACTATGAAGCCGCCGCCAGCCAGCTGCTGGCACGACAAAAACGTCGGGCGCTGGTGATCGTGATCACCAATTTACGGGATGAGGACGATGAGGCACTCATGACCGCCGTCAAACGCATCAGTCGGCAACATCGGGTGATGGTTGCCAGCCTGCGAGAGCACGTCCTCGACCAACTGCGCCAAGCCCCCGTACAAACCCTGCCGGAAGCACTGGCTTACAGTGGCACGATTGATTACCTCAACAACCGCAACGAACTCCATGATCGTCTGAACGCGCACGGACTATCAGTGCTCGATGTCCTACCATCCGAGCTGGGAGCCAAACTGGTCACGCGTTATCTGGGCTGGAAGAAAGCCGGGACTTTCTAAAGAGGACGCACGGCTACGGTCGGGCAAGAGCAGCCTGACCGAGCCGGTGACATGCGATGTTCAAGCAGAGGCCTGTAGCGGATCGAAGCTGAAGTAATGCAAAAGAGCGGTGATCAACTGACCATACTCTTCGGGCGCCTGCCGCACGTGGAAGCCCGAATCATAATGCTGCGGGTTGATGTCCTCATGGCTCCACAAACACGTTGCCGTGAGGTCAATAGCCTGGAACCCACCTTCCAAGCCTGGAATTTTCAAACGCAGTTCAAAGTCCACGTCGACCATCATCGGTATTTGACTGATCAACATCAGCCCTTCTTCAGACACATTTCCCAGAAAGCCGATCGGCTTGTCGGTTAGGCGATTGAACACCTGCAAAAAGCAAGGCAGTTGATGCCGCTCGATCCGTCGTTCGGTAAACATGGTGAGATCGCCATCCAGTAGCCAGGAACCTGGCCGTGCCAGTGATTCGGAACGAGCCGATGGCTCGCTCTCCCGGGAACTCGGCACGGCAAAAACTATCGTTTTGCCACGAGAAAACCGCCGAGTCCGGGTCTCGCATCCGTTCGAATAGAAACTTGTACAAACGGACATTCAAAGGATAGCCCAAGACTGGCAACGGGCCAGCAATGGAATGACAAATATAATTACAAAGACGCCGGGCGTGGCTGCGCCGCGCTGGCACCGGGGTAATGCCCCAGTTGTTGCAAGGTGTCGAGCCTGGCGCGAGCTCGGTAAGCGTACTCGCTCGACGGGTATTGATTGATGATGAACTGATAGGTTTGCACGGCGTCAACGAACAACTTCTGCCGCTCCAGGCACTGACCGCGCAACATCGAGACCTCCGGCTGTACATAGCGACGCGTGCGGCTTTCACGGTCGACCTGGGATAACTCCAGGGTGACGCGCTCGCAATCACCTACCCCGTAGGCACGGTAAGCATTGTTCAAATGGTGGTCCATCGACCAGCGGGTACAGCCGACAACACTGACGGCCAAGGCTGCAACGAGCAAAATTCGCATGGGGGTTCTCCTGTCTTGTGCAGTGTATCGACCCCTCGTCGAAAATCTTCAAGGATGTTCGCCTATTCAACCGCAACGAAAACAAGCCAATCGTCGATAAGTAGTGCAAACGAACAATGACTACAACGAAAGAGCATAGTAGCCTTCCCCAGCGCTTGAACTCAGGAGTCTGTGCATGTCCGTCCGTCGTACCAAAATCGTCGCCACCCTTGGCCCGGCCAGTAACTCGCCGGAAGTCCTCGAACAGCTGATTCTGGCTGGTTTGGACGTCGCCCGTCTGAACTTCTCCCACGGCACCCCGGACGAGCACAAGGCTCGCGCCAAGTTGGTGCGTGACCTGGCCGCCAAGCACGGCCGTTTCGTGGCACTGCTGGGTGACTTGCAAGGCCCGAAAATCCGTATCGCCAAATTCGCCAACAAGCGGATCGAGCTGAAGATCGGTGACAAGTTCACCTTCTCCACCAGCCACCCGCTGACCGAAGGTAACCAGCAAGTCGTGGGTATCGACTACCCGGACCTGGTCAAGGACTGCGGCGTCGGTGACGAACTGCTGCTGGACGATGGCCGCGTGGTCATGCGCGTCGATACCGCGACGCCGACCGAACTGCATTGCACCGTGATCATCGGCGGCCCGCTGTCCGACCACAAAGGCATCAACCGTCGTGGTGGCGGCCTGACCGCGCCAGCCCTGACTGAAAAAGACAAGGCCGACATCATTCTCGCCGCCGAAATGGAAGTGGACTACCTCGCCGTGTCCTTCCCACGCGACGCCGCCGACATGGAATACGCCCGTAAACTGCGCGACGAAGCCGGTGGTACTGCCTGGCTGGTGGCGAAGATCGAACGCGCCGAAGCCGTGGCCGATGACGAAACCCTCGACGGCCTGATCAACGCCTCCGACGCGGTGATGGTTGCTCGTGGTGACCTGGGTGTGGAAATCGGCGATGCCGAGCTGATCGGTATCCAGAAGAAGATCATCCTGCACGCTCGCCGCCACAACAAAGCTGTCATCGTGGCGACCCAGATGATGGAGTCGATGATCCAGAACCCGATGCCGACCCGTGCTGAAGTGTCCGACGTGGCCAACGCCGTGCTCGACTACACCGACGCCGTGATGCTCTCGGCGGAAAGTGCTGCCGGCCCATACCCGTTGGAAGCCGTACAGGCCATGGCGCGTATCTGCGTCGGTGCCGAAAAGCACCCGACCAGCAAGACCTCCAGCCACCGCATTGGCAAAGTATTTGAAAGTTGCGACCAGAGCATCGCCCTGGCCGCCATGTACACCGCCAACCACTTTCCGGGTGTCAAAGCGATCATCGCCTTGACCGAAAGTGGCTACACGCCATTGATCATGTCGCGCATCCGCTCGTCGGTGCCGATTTACGCGTTCACCCCGCACCGTGAAGCCCAGGCTCGCACGGCGCTGTTCCGTGGCGTGTACACCGTTCCGTTCGATCCGGCTTCGCTGGCACCGAACGAAGTCAGCCAAAAGGCGATCGACGAGTTGGTCAAGCGCGGCGTCGTGGAAAAAGGCGACTGGGTCATCCTGACCAAGGGCGACAGCTACCACACCACCGGTGGCACCAATGGCATGAAGATCCTGCATGTGGGCGACCCACAGGTCTGAGTGACACGCTGAAAAAAAGCCCCGCCATGTGAATGGCGGGGCTTTTTGCATTTCAGATCAGGATGATCTGTTGGCTATCAGGGCCTCATCGCAGGCAAGCCAGCTCCCACATTGGAATGCGGTCAACTGTGGGAGCCGGGCTTGCTCGCGATGAGGCCCAGGCGGCCAATACAACTTTCATCGCCGGGTGATAAACGCCGACAACGCCGCAATCGCCTCCGGCGACCTCAACCGCTGGGTGAACAAAGCGCCCTCCTCCTCGATCACCTGCCGCAACTGCTCACGATCGACACTCTTCATCAGTTGTTTGGTCACCTGAACCGCCCCTGGCGCCAGGGTTTCAAAGCGCTCTGCCATTTCCCGCGCCTTGGCCAACGCCGCTGCGCCACTACCCAATGCCTCGGTAGCCATTCCCCAGGCGGCCGCCTGTTCACCGCTAAAGCCCTCGCCCAACAGCAACAACTCAGCCGCCTTCGCATGCCCCAACAGACGCGGCAGGATCAGGCTCGATCCAAACTCAGGGCACAGCCCCAAGTTGACGAACGGCATGCGCAACCGTGCATCGCGGCTGATATACACCAAGTCACAATGCAGCAGCAGCGTCGTGCCAATCCCCACCGCCGCGCCCGCCACGCCGGCAACCACTGGCTTACGACAATTGAGCAAGCTTTTCATAAAGTGAAACGGTGGGCTGTCGAGGTCGTTGGGGGGCTGTTCGAGAAAGTCAGCGAGATCGTTGCCGGCGGTAAAACATTCGCTGCTGCCTTGAAGCAGTACCGCGCTGACGCCAGCGTCCGCATCAGCCTGCTCCAGCGCTTCGGCCAGTTGCGTGTACATGGCGCGGGTCAGGGCGTTTTTCTTGTCCGGGCGATTGAGCTGCAAGATCAGCAGCCCGCGTTCACGCAACAATTGGATGGCGTCGGTCATGGCGAGTCTCGCAACGATGGGGTTCAGCGCTCAACCACGGGGCACAAACACATCGGCCAGCAGTTGATTGCGCGGCAATCCGGCCAGGAACAGACGCTTGGAAAACGCCTCGACGCTGGCAGGGTGCCCGCAGAGTAAGGCCAGAGTTTGCCGTGAAACAAGCCGCAGTTGCGCCAATGCCTGGGTCGACTCGGCCGCTGTCCACAGCTCCACCGCCAGGTTGGGATGCTGCGCTGCCAGCTGCGACAGGGGTTCGGCGAGGTAATGCCCGTTGGCATCATGGGCCAGGTGAATCACGCGGATGGCGCCTTGATGATCCTGGCGCAACGCCTCACGCAATACTCCCCACAAGGGCCCCAAGCCGGTGCCGGAGGCCAGCAACCATAACGGCCGGGAGTGCCAGTCGGGATCGTATTGCAGCGCTCCACCCCGCAACTCGCCCAGTCGCAAGGCGTCACCGACCTGCAACTGCCGGGCAATATCGCTGAACTCGCCGGGCTGACGGCAATCGAGGTGAAACTCCAGGAAGGGATCTTCCTGAGGCAGACTGGCCAGGGAGTACGGGCGCGCCACCTGCCCTGCCCACAACACTAAATGTTGCCCGGCCCGATAACGCAGGCCGCGCTCCGGTTGCAGACGCAGACGCAGCACACTCGCGTTCAACCAGTCGGCACCCACCACTTGGGCCGCCAAGCCGTCTTGTAGCGGATCAAAAGTCTCAACGTTCAGATCACCGGCAACCTGGCACTGACACGCCAAGCGCCAGCCGTCCTGGCGTTGCGCCGGGCTCAAGGCCTCGGGCTGCTTGTCTTCGACCTCCCCCAGGCATCGCACCAGGCACGCATGGCAACTACCCGCCCGGCAACTGTAGGGCACGCCCACACCCGCCTGGTTCAAGGCATCCAGCAGGTTGCTGCCGGTAGATACCGACCAATGGCGTTCGCCGACGTACAGTTCAGGCATATAAGGACTCAATCACAAGGGGCGCGCACAGGGAATCATGCCTGCGACAGTTTGACCATAGTCGGGTGTATCGGCCACCGAGCCGGGTTATACTGCCGCGCCTTTTTAGCGTCGCGCCTGCACCACTTTGGCGTGCCTTGGAAAGATGGCTTCAGCCGACCGATGCAACACTGAAGCCACCTTTATTGAATGTTCCCTTATAGAGGAGCGCGACTCATGACCGTGATCAAGCAAGACGACCTGATTCAGAGCGTTGCCGACGCCCTGCAATTCATTTCCTACTACCACCCCGTGGATTTCATCCAGGCCATGCATGAAGCCTACCTGCGCGAAGAATCGCCAGCAGCCCGTGACTCCATCGCCCAGATCCTGATCAACTCGCGCATGTGCGCCACCGGCCATCGCCCGATCTGCCAGGACACCGGTATCGTCACCGTGTTCGTGCGCGTGGGCATGGACGTGCGTTGGGACGGCGCCACCATGGGCCTGGACGACATGATCAACGAAGGCGTGCGTCGCGCCTACAACCTGCCGGAAAACGTCCTGCGTGCGTCCATCCTGGCCGACCCGGCCGGCGCGCGTAAGAACACCAAGGACAACACCCCAGCGGTCATCCACTACTCCATCGTCCCGGGCAACACCGTGGAAGTGGACGTGGCGGCCAAGGGTGGCGGTTCCGAGAACAAGTCGAAAATGGTCATGCTCAACCCGTCCGACTCGATCGTCGACTGGGTACTCAAGACCGTTCCGACCATGGGCGCCGGCTGGTGCCCACCGGGCATGCTGGGCATCGGCATTGGCGGCACCGCTGAGAAAGCGGCGGTGATGGCCAAGGAAGTGTTGATGGAATCCATCGACATCCACGAGCTGAAAAAGCGCGGCCCGCAGAACCGTATCGAAGAGATGCGCCTGGAGCTGTTCGAGAAGGTCAACCAGTTGGGCATCGGCGCCCAGGGCCTGGGCGGCCTGACCACCGTGCTCGACGTGAAGATCATGGACTACCCGACCCACGCCGCGTCCCTGCCGGTGTGCATGATCCCCAACTGTGCCGCCACCCGTCACGCACACTTCGTGCTCGATGGTTCGGGCCCGGCATCGCTGGAAGCGCCACCGCTGGACGCCTACCCGGAAATCGTCTGGGAAGCCGGCCCATCGGCCCGTCGCGTCAACCTCGACACCCTGACCCCGGAAGAAGTGCAGAGCTGGAAGCCGGGCGAAACCGTGTTGCTCAACGGCAAGATGCTCACCGGTCGCGACGCAGCGCACAAACGCATGGTCGAGATGCTGAACAAGGGCGAAAGCCTGCCGGTGGACCTCAAAGGCCGCTTCATCTACTACGTCGGCCCGGTTGATCCAGTGCGCGAAGAAGTGGTTGGCCCGGCGGGCCCGACCACCGCGACGCGGATGGACAAGTTCACCCGTCAGATCCTCGAGCAAACCGGCCTGCTGGGCATGATCGGCAAATCCGAGCGCGGCCCGACCGCCATCGAAGCGATCAAGGACCACAAGGCCGTGTACCTGATGGCCGTGGGCGGCGCCGCTTACCTAGTGGCGCAAGCCATCAAGAAGTCGCGTGTGGTGGCCTTCGCCGAGCTGGGCATGGAAGCGATCTACGAGTTCGACGTGAAAGACATGCCGGTCACCGTTGCGGTGGACAGCAAGGGTGAATCCGTACACATCACCGGTCCAGCCATCTGGCAGAAAAAGATCAGTGAAAGCCTGGCGGTAGAAGTGCAGTAAGCACTTAACCGTTTGGATAAAGGCGACTGCGGCCCTGGCCCCAGTCGCCTTTTTTATGCCAGCAGCTATTGCCATGATGTACGTGGACATGTGGGAGCTGGCTTGCCTGCGATGCAGGCACCTCGGTTTTTCAGTGACACCGAGGTGATGCCATCGCAGGCAAGCCAGCTCCCACAAAAACGGGCTCGCCACAAGATCCTGGCAGCTCATGGTATGGTGCTACCCCCTTACTGTGCCTGCCCATCACCGTATGATCGTGATCCCTCGCCCCCTGCGTCTGACCTTCTACTCCCTGTTGATCATTGCCGGTGCGCTGCTGGCTGCAGCCTTGGCGACGCGCCATGCCGAGCGCCAGGCCCTGGTGGACGATGCCACCCGCGCCAAACAACAACTGACGCTCTATGGCAACTCCCTGCACACCCTGATCGAGCGCTACCGCGCCCTGCCCGCCGTGCTGGCGTTGGACTCGGAGATGATCAACGCGTTGAAGAGCCCGCTGGATACCGCCACCCAGGACGTGCTCAACCGCAAGCTGGAACGTATCAACGGTGCCGCACAATCCTCCACCCTGGAGCTGATGGACCGTACCGGCCTCGCCGTGGCGGCCAGCAACTGGAACCTGCCCAGCAGCTATGTTGGCCATAACTATGCATTTCGCCCGTATTTCAGCCAAACCTTGAGCCAGGGCACCGGACGCTTTTATGCGGTGGGCGTGACCACCGGCATTCCCGGTTACTTCCTGTCCAGCGCAGTGGTGGATGAACACGAGCAGTTTCTCGGCGCCATGGTGGTCAAGCTGGAGTTCCCCGAGCTGGAACGTGAATGGGCCCAGGGCAATGACCTGCTGCTGGTCAGCGATGCGCGCGGCATTGTGTTTATCGCCAACCAGCCGGGCTGGCGTTATCGCAACCTGCGCCCGTTGTCGGACAGAGATCTTGCCGATCTCAAGGCCACCCGCCAATACGACAAAAAGCTGCTGCAACCACTGGAAACCCAGGCCCTGCAACGCTTCGATGAAAACAGCCACCTGATGCGCGTCAACGGCCCTGACGGCAGCGCCAATTACATCTGGGAATCGCTGCCGCTAAAAGCCGAAGGCTGGACTCTGCACCTGCTGCGCAAACCTCAGTTTGCCTTTGAAGACCAACGCAACGCCGGCCTCGCCGCCGCCGGTTCCTGGCTGGCGCTGGTGTTCCTCGTGTTGTTCTTGACCCAGCGCTGGCGCCTGGCCCGTTTGCGCCAGCGCAGCCGCGAAGAACTCGAACAGCTTGTGGAAGAACGCACCCAGGCCCTGCGCACGGCCCAGGACGGCTTGGTGCAGTCAGCCAAACTGGCGGCGCTAGGGCAGATGTCTGCCGCCCTCGCCCATGAAATCAATCAGCCCCTGACTGCCCAGCGCATGCAATTAGCCACACTGCGCCTGCTGCTGGACCACGGCCGCGTGGACGATGCCTACAAAGCGCTGACTCCGCTAGACGACATGCTCACGCGCATGGCCGCGCTCACCGGCCACCTCAAGACGTTCGCCCGCAAAAGCCCCAGTGGCTTGCGCGAACGCCTGGACCTGGCCACGGTCGTGGACCAATCCCTGCACCTGCTCGACGCACGCCTGCGCGATGAAACCATTGGCGTGGTGCTGGACCTGACCCGCCCCGCGTGGGTACGAGGCGATGCGATCCGCCTGGAACAGGTGTTGATCAACCTGCTGCGCAACGCCTTGGACGCTATGGCCGACAAGCCGCGCAAGCGCCTGCAGATCCGCCTGCACGCCGATCAGCAACTGTGGCAACTGACGGTCAGCGACAGCGGCGGCGGAATTGCCGACGAACACCTCAGCAGCGTGTTCGACCCCTTCTTCACCACCAAGCCGGTGGGTGACGGGCTGGGCCTGGGGCTGGCCGTGTCTTACGCTATCGTGCACGAACTGGGCGGACGCCTGACTGCCGGTAACCGGGGCGATGGCGCCGTGTTCACCCTCACCTTACCCATCGCACTGGAGACTCCCGCCCCATGTTGAACGCGGTGATTGTGGTCGATGACGAAGCCAGCATTCGCACGGCCGTCGAACAATGGTTGAGCCTGTCGGGGTTTGACGTGCAGTTGTTCAGTCGCGCCGAGGAGTGCCTGGCGCAACTGCCCAAGGACTTTCCCGGCGTCATCTTGAGCGACGTGCGCATGCCTGGGCTCAGCGGCCTGGAGCTGCTGGCCGAAGTGCAGCGCCGCGATGCCGACTTGCCGGTAATCCTGCTCACGGGCCACGGCGACGTACCGATGGCGGTGGAAGCCATGCGTGACGGTGCCTACGATTTCCTGGAGAAACCCTTCAGCCCCGATGCCCTCCTCAATGGTCTGCGTCGTGCCCTGGACAAGCGTGGGCTGATCCTGGAGAACCGCCGCCTGCATCAACAGGCCGACCATCGGACGCAGTTGGAATCGACGCTGCTGGGCGTGTCCCGTGGCCTGCAAACCTTGCGCCGCCAAGTGCTCGACTTGGCGACTTTGCCGGTCAACGTGCTGATCCGTGGCGAGACCGGCTGCGGCAAAGAAATGGTCGCCCGTTGCCTGCATGATTTTGGCCCGCGGGCGAAGAAGCCGTTTGTGGCGCTCAACTGCGCCGCCATACCCGAGCAACTGTTTGAAGCCGAGCTGTTCGGTCACGAAAGCGGTGCCTTCACCGGCGCCCAGGGCAAACGGATTGGCAAGTTGGAATACGCCCATGGCGGCACACTGTTCCTGGATGAAATCGAAAGCATGCCCCTGGCCCAGCAAGTGAAACTGCTGCGTGTGCTGCAGGAACAGAAGCTGGAACGGCTGGGCTCCAACCAGAGTATCCACGTGGACCTGCGCATCATCGCCGCCACCAAACCCGACCTGCTGGAAGAAGCCCGCGCCGGGCGTTTTCGTGAAGATTTGGCCTATCGCTTGAACGTCGCGCAATTGCGCCTGCCGCCGCTGCGTGAACGCCGCGAAGATATCCCACTGCTGTTCGACCACTTTGCACAAAGTGCCGCCGAACGCCTGGGCCGTAGTGTGAAACCGTTGAGCGGCAGCCAGCTCGGGCGGCTGCTCAGTCATGACTGGCCGGGCAATGTGCGTGAACTGGCCAACGTAGCCGAGCGTCAAGTATTGGGGCTGGGCGAACCAGAGCCGGAAGGTATCGAGGCAGGGCAATCCCTGGCCGCGCAACAGGAAGCCTTCGAAGCACATTGTTTGAAGGCTGCGCTGACCCGGCACAAGGGCGATATCAAGGCGGTGCTGGCGGAACTGCAACTTCCGCGACGTACCTTCAATGAAAAAATGCAGCGGCATGGGTTGGTGAGGGAGATGTTTCTCTAAACAGATTTTTGCATCACCCCTGAAGCCGCCATCGCAGGCAAGCCAGCTCCCACATTTGACTGCGTTCACAATTCAAGATGTGGGAGGGGCAGTGTGATTCTCTAAGCCAATTTTTGTGGCGCCTACCAGGCCGCCATCGGGGCAAGCCCCCTCCCACATTGTGATCTGTGAACACATTCAAGTGTGGGAGCGGGCTTGCCCGCGAAGAGGCCGGCAGCCATAAGCGGATTTCCGCTCACCACCTGAAAATAATCAGCGAATTTCCGCTCAAAAAAATCCTGTAACCCTTCTAGACCGGGCCTTCACCTACCTGGCACAGCTTCTGCTATAGCTCGGACCAGGCTGCGCTCGCGCCGCTCCATAAAAACAACTAGATGAAGGATCCTTCAATGGATAACTCCAACGCCCTGCCTCTGGGGTCGGCGGCCGCGCCGGCGAAAGAGCGCACTACCTCCAGCCGCATCAAGTCGATTTTCAGTGGTTCCGTCGGCAACATGGTCGAGTGGTATGACTGGTACGTCTACGCCGCCTTCTCGCTGTACTTTGCCAAGACCTTCTTCCCGAAAGGCGACACCACCGCCCAATTGCTCAATACCGCCGCGATCTTCGCCGTGGGCTTCCTGATGCGTCCGATCGGCGGCTGGCTGATGGGCCTGTACGCCGACAAAGTCGGGCGTAAAAAGGCCCTGATGGCCTCGGTCTACCTGATGTGCTTCGGCTCGCTGCTGATTGCCCTGAGCCCGGGCTATGAAATCATCGGCATCGGTGCACCGATCCTGCTGGTGTTTGCCCGCTTGCTGCAGGGCCTGTCGGTCGGCGGCGAATACGGCACCTCCGCCACTTATCTCAGCGAGATGGCCACCAAGGAGCGCCGTGGTTTCTACTCCAGCTTCCAATACGTGACCCTGATCTCCGGCCAGCTCATCGCCCTGGGCGTGCTGATCGTGCTGCAACAATTGCTGACCACTGAGCAACTGTACGCTTGGGGCTGGCGCATCCCGTTCGCCATCGGCGCGCTGTGCGCGGTCGTCGCGCTGTACCTGCGTCGCGGCATGGAAGAAACCGAGTCGTTCACCAAGAAGGAAAAAGCCAAGGAAAGCGCGATGCGCACCTTGATGCGTCACCCCAAGGAACTGATGACCGTGGTCGGCCTGACCATGGGCGGTACGCTGGCGTTCTATACCTACACCACCTACATGCAGAAATACCTGGTGAATACTGTCGGCATGAGCATCTCCGACTCCACCACCATCTCGGCGGCGACGCTGTTTCTGTTCATGTGCTTGCAACCGATCGTCGGCGGACTGTCGGATAAAATCGGCCGTCGCCCGATTCTGATCGCCTTCGGCATCCTCGGCACCCTGTTCACCGTGCCGATCCTCACCACCTTGCACACCATCCAGACTTGGTGGGGCGCGTTCTTCCTGATCATGGCAGCGCTGATCATCGTCAGCGGCTACACCTCGATCAACGCCGTGGTGAAGGCCGAACTGTTCCCGACCGAGATTCGTGCCCTGGGCGTGGGCCTGCCGTATGCGCTGACGGTGTCGATCTTCGGTGGTACCGCTGAATACATCGCGCTGTGGTTCAAGAGCATCGGCATGGAAACCGGCTACTACTGGTACGTGACGGCGTGTATTGCAGTGTCGTTGCTGGTCTACGTGACCATGAAGGACACCCGCAAGCATTCGCGGATTACCACCGACTAACAGCGCAATGCAGTAAAAAATGTGGGAGCGGGCTTGCTCGCGAATGCGGTCTTTCAGTCACTGATGTATTGACTGACACTCCGCTTTCGCGGGCAAGCCCGCTCCCACATTTCGTTTTTTTGCGCTTCCTGAATAGCGTCAGGACAGCTCAGCAACCTCGCGTCGCCCATACCGCCGCTGCGCATACGACGCCCCGGCAATCATCACCACCAGTACCGCCGCCAATACCGCCGACGAACCGATGGTGCCGAAATCCAACCCGCCTTTTTCATAAGGCTTGGTGAGGAAGTCGCCCAGGGTCGCGCCAAACGGCCGGGTCAGTACAAACGCCACCCAGAACAACAGCACCGACGAGATCTTGGTGAAGTACTTGAGTGCCACCACCACCGCAATCGCCGAGCCAATCAGCAAGGCACCGCCAGCAAAGCCCAACCCGGAGTCATCCGCCAGGAAGTCACCCAGTGCAGTGCCCAAGGTATTGGAGAACAGGATGGCCATCCAGTAGAACAACTCGCCCCGGAAAGTCTGCACTTTGTTCACGTTCAGCGAGTCGCCGCTGAGGTGCCACAACGCGAAGATGATCATCAAGATTGCGATCAGGATCATCGAGCCCGTGGCGTAACCGAGCCCCAAGGTGCGATCCATGAAGTCGGACATGGTGGTGCCCGCCGTACTGGTGGACAAGATCACGATCCAGTACAGCACCGGGTTGTAGGTTTTCGACCAGAGTTGCGTCAGCAAGGTGACGAGGAACACGCTGATCAGAATCATCGAGCTGATGGCATAGCCAACATTCAGGGTCATCGACAGCAAATCCCCGGCGGTCTCGCCCAGGGTGGTTGCGCAGATTTTCATGACCCAGAACGCCAGGGTGATCTGAGGAAGTTTGTTCATGGTGCAGAAGGCTCCGAAGCTCAGTCTTTCAATGCGCCGACTTAGAGGGGGTCGACTAGGCGCGCAGACTGAACGCCGGGCTGTGAAAATTCAGTGGGCAATCAATGAAAATTCCATACAGCCAATGGAAATTCAACGCCATGACTTGCAGTATGAGCGCCTCATCGAAGCCAACCGCAGGAACTCCGGCCATGCCTGACGATATCCACTTCTACGAACCCGCCAACGGTCACGGCCTGCCCCATGACCCGTTCAACGCCATCGTCGGGCCACGCCCCATCGGCTGGATTTCCTCCCACGACCGCGACGGTCGCCTGAACCTGGCGCCCTACAGCTTCTTCAATGCGTTCAACTACATTCCGCCGATCATTGGGTTTTCCAGCGTCGGGCGCAAAGACAGCCTGAACAACATCGAACAGACCGGCGAGTTTGTGTGGAACCTGGCCACCCGCCCGCTGGCCGAGCAGATGAACCAGAGTTGCGCGGCGGTATCACCCGAGGTGAACGAGTTCGAGTTATCCGGCCTTACGCCGGTGGCCTCGAAAATCATCAAAGTGCCACGCGTGGGCGAGAGCCCGGTGTCGTTCGAGTGCAAGGTGACGCAGATCATTCAGCTTCAGAGAGCCGACAAGGCATTAGTACCTAGTTGGCTAGTGTTGGGCGAGGTGGTCGCGGTGCACATTGCCAAGTGGCTGCTCAAAGACGGCGTCTACGACACCGCTGCCGCCGAGCCGATCCTGCGTGGTGGTGGTCCGGCGGATTACTTCCAGCTGGGCCCCGAGGCCCTGTTCAAGATGCACCGCCCCCGCTGATTGATCACTGCTCAACAAACACGACAAAACAGTGTGGGAGTCGGGCTTGCCCGCGATAGCGGAGTGTCAGCTACCCAATGAGTCGGCTGTCATGCCCTCATCGCGGGCAAGCCCGGCTCCCACATTGGTTCTTTGTCTGGCAGTAGAAAGTGTTCGGCTTCAGCTAGCTGCTGCTGCCCAGGTCAGTTGACCCTCTTCGTCCACATCGACCAATCGCTCCAATTGCACAGTCGCTGCATCGTCGGCATCGGAAGCGGTCTTGAACGTCTGGCCATCAAGGATCTTGTGAAAGCGCGGTGCACCCATGCCATCGAGTGCCTTGACGGCAACGGCGGCGCTGTAGCCCCCTTCACCCGGTACTACGGCGGAAACGGCTTCGTGGTGGGCAAATTGTTTACGTGCCATGTTGCAGGTCCTGGCCAATGGAAAGTCGGCCATTCTAGACCTTCAGCCGGCGAGTTGCAGGTACTCGCCGTAGGCTTTCACGGCAGATGCATCGGTAAAGGTCTGGAAGTCCATGCTGCGGACCACCATGTCGTTCAACAGCTCGGTAAAGATCATCAGGGCCGGCGAATTGAAGTAGGCGCTCATCGCCTGCTCGCTGCTCCAGAAACCCGAGACCAGCCACACATCGGGATCGACCTGGGAATGCTGCAACGAGAATTGCAGGCAACCCTGAGCCTGACGGCCCGGTTCGATCAAACTGCTCAAGCGTGCACCGAGTTCGGTGCTGCACCCGGTACGGGCACGGATAAAGGCCATATGGCTCGCGGGAATGGGGGTGGACATGTTCGACTCTCCCGTTGAGAAGTGATGCTCGGCAAACACTGTGAGGGCGTGCTGCCACAGGATCAAAGATAACGGCGCGGGTACGGATGCGGTTAGTCGATTCCTGCAGGCTTATTGCACAATCCTGCGAGAAGCGTAAGCAGTACGTTTGGCCGGCAGCACTTATTACACGCACCCACTCAGTGTTTCAGGGAGATGACAGGCCCTGTACTTGCCTGATTCACGATGTATCGCAGGATCAGGCAAGGATTGTGCAGAATCGACGTAACACTTTTTCAAAAGCCGCCGCTAAGCTGAGCCCATCAAAGAAGCGTGTAGAGGTCATTCCATGCCGTCGCCTGAACATCCGTTGATTCCCCTCGATGCCGAGATGGAAAAGCAGCGCGCCGAACTGGCCAGCATCGTGCAACGCCATACCTGGGAAGATGGTTCCTACGGTACGGCAATCACGTCGCTGTACCTGAACCGCCACAACACACCGCGCGACTTCATGCCGGTGCTGGTGGAACCGGCCTTGTGCATCCTCGCCAGTGGCAGCAAGGAAGTGCGCCTGGCCGACGAGATCTTTGCCTATGACCCACTCAACTACCTGGTGTTCTCGGTCGCCATGCCCGTGGCCGGGCGGATCATCGATGCCACACCGCAAGACCCCAACCTGTCGGTGCGTATCAACATCGACCCGGCGCAGCTCACCGCCCTGATCGCCGAAGCCGGGCCGATGGGCGTGCCCTCACGTCCGACATCCCGTGGCATGTACGTCGACCGCATCGACAGCCAACTGCTCGACGCCGTGCTGCGTCTGGCGCGCCTGTTGGACTCGCCCAAAGACATCGCCATGCTTGCGCCGTTGATCAACCGCGAGATCCTCTACCGGTTGTTGCGCGGTCCACAGGGCTATCGGCTGTATGAAATCGCCGTGGCCAACAGTCAGAGCCATCGTGTCAGCCAGGCAATCACCTGGCTGAACGGCAACTACGAACAACCGTTGCGCATCGATGACCTGGCCAAGGAAGTGAACCTCAGCGTTTCAACCTTGCACCATCGCTTCAAAGCGATCACTGCCATGAGCCCGCTGCAATATCAGAAGCAGTTGCGCTTGCAGGAGGCGCGACGGTTGATGATCGCCGAGGGACTGGAGGCGTCGGCGGCCGGATATCGAGTGGGGTATGAAAGCCCATCGCAGTTCAGCCGGGAGTACAGCCGACTGTTTGGGGCACCGCCCCTGAGAGATCTGGCCAGACTGCGCCAAAGCATCTGACCTAACAGAGATCAAAAATGTGGGAGCTGGCTTGCCTGCGATAGCGGTGTATCAGTAGCAGATGAGCCAACTGACCGACCGCTATCGCAGGCAAGCCAGCTCCCACATTGGTTCTGCGTGTATTCAGTCCAGACCGCGAGGCAGTTGCAAAGTCACCCGCAACCCACCCTCACGCAAATTCTGCAAACTCACCTCGCCCCCATGGCTGTGGGCAATATTTCGCGCAATTCCCAGCCCCAGGCCGTAACCCTGCTGCTGCCCGGCCAGGCGAAAGTGCGGCTCGAAGACTTGTTCCAGACGCTGCTCAGGCACACCGGGGCCTTCGTCGTCGACGTGCAGGATGAACTCCGCGCCATCGTCCTCGATATGCAAATGGGCGTTCTGTCCGTACTTCAATGCATTGTCGATCAAGTTGCCGATGCAACGCTTGAGCGCCAACGGCTTACCTGGGTACGGCGCGAGGGCGCGGCCGTCCTGGGTGATACGACCATTACCGTTGGGCGCCAGGTATGGCTCGACCAGGCAATCGAGCACGTGGTTCAAATCCACCGGTTCGATGTTTTCGTGAATGTCGGTGTCTTTCACACATTGCAGTGCACCTTTTACCAGCAGTTCCAACTCATCCAGGTCACGACCGAACTTGGTTTGCAGGTTCTCGTCTTCCAGCAGTTCCACGCGCAAGCGCAAGCGGGTGATCGGCGTGCGCAGGTCATGGGAAATTGCACTGAACAATTGGCTACGTTCGGTCAGGTAACGGCTGATGCGTTCACGCATGGTATTGAACGCACGCCCCACTTCCACCACTTCACTGCCACCGCCTTCGGCCACCGGCTCTACATCGGCGCCCAGGGACATGTCCCGTGCCGCCCGCGCCAGGCGCTTGAGCGGCCGGCTCTGCCAGTGCACCAGCAGACCGATGAACAGCAACAGAAAGCCGCTGGTCAGCACGATAAACCACACTTGCTGGGCTGGCAGGCCCTGCTCTTCCAGGCTGGTGTAGGGCTCGGGCAACAGCGAGGCGATGTACAGCCACTCGCCGGGCGCGAGCTGGATCTGGGTCACCAGCACCGGCGGGTTGACCGGCTCCAAGGTCAGCGCGTAGTGCGCCCAGGAGCGCGGCAATTCATCGAGCTTCAAGCCGGCGTTGAAAATCCGCAGGTCTTCGGCGCTGACGAACTCGACCGAGATATGCACATCGGCACCCAGGGTCTGGCGCAGCACTTCATCTACCGCCTCAAGGACCGCCTGTTTGCGCGGGGTCTGCGGCAGTATCGCCATGTCCAACGGCCGGTCGTTGAGGGTCACCACGAAACGGGTGCCGCCCATGCTGCGCAGTTGATCGAGCACCAACGGGCGATAGGCCACCGGCAACGAACGGAAGTAACTCACACTAGCGGTCATCGAGTGCGCCAGGCTGCGAGCGCTGGTGACCAGGCCTTCGAGCTGGGTGGCGCGCAATTGCGAGACCCAGATCACGCTGGACAGTGCCTGGGCAAACAGCACAGCGAGCAGGGTCAGCAGCAGCATGCGCCCCAGCAACGAACGTGGTACCGGGAAGCGGGCGCGGCGTTCGCTCAAAGGGTCAATGGGCATTGCCGGCAACCACGCTGGCTGCCAATTGATAACCGCTGCCGCGCACAGTGCGGATCAGCCTCGGGGGCTTTTCGGTATCACGCAGGCGCTGGCGCAAGCGGCTGACGGCCATGTCGACGATTCGGTCCAGCGGCATCAGGTCGCGGCCACGGGTGGCGTTGCCGATGGTGTCGCGGTCGAGGATTTGTTGGGGGTGATCGAGGAACAGCTTGAGCAGGGCAAAGTCCGCGCCGGAGAGAATGACTTCTTCGCCATCCACGTGAAACAGGCGATGGCTGATCATGTCCAGGCGCCATTCGTCGAACACCAGCACGTCACCCGCGCCACTGCGTTCCTGGCCAAATTGGGCGCGGCGCAGCAAGGCCTTGATCCGTGCTTGCAACTCGCGAGGGCTGAACGGTTTGCCGATGTAATCGTCAGCGCCCAACTCCAGGCCGATCACCCGGTCGGTTTCGTCGGAGCTGGCGGTGAGCATGATAATCGGCACCTGGGCCTGGCGCGGGTGCTGGCGAATCCAGCGGCACAGGCTGAAACCGTCTTCGTCGGGCAGCATCACATCAAGGATGACCAGGTCGCACGGAGCCTCATTCATGGCCTGGCGGAACCCCGCACCATCGGACACGCCACGGACTTGGAAACCGGCACGGCTGAGGTAGGTTTGCAGCAATTCGCGGATTTCCTGGTCGTCGTCGACGAGGAGAATCGATTTACTGATTACGCTCACGGAGTCCTCCTTGTTGTTATGGGGGTGCTCTTGAGGGCCTCATCGCGGGCAAGCCCGGCTCCCACACTTTGACCGTGTGAACCCGATCAACTGTGGGAGCTGGCTTGCCTGCGATAGGGCCATCACTGCCTACGCAAAAGCCTGCTCAAGCGCCACACCCGCTCCGGTCAAGCCGGAATACGGCGCGGTCACCAACCACACAGGAATGCCTTTGAAGTAGTCGCTCATGCAGCCTTTGTCACTGAAGCTCTTGGCAAAACCGCTGTTGATAAAGAAGTCTGCAAACCGCGGAATCACCCCACCCACGATGTACACGCCACCGCGTCCACCGGTGGTCAGCACGTTGTTGCCGGCAACCCGCCCCAGCCAGATGCTGAACTGGTTCAAGACTTCCATCGCCACCGGATCGCCGGCCAGGCCCGCCGCGGTAATGGCTTCGGGGGTGTCCAGCACCGGCGTATGGCCGTCCACCGCACAGATCGCGCGGTAGACACGCGGCAGGCCGCCACCGCTCAGGGCTGTCTCGGCGCTGACGTGGCCGATCTCATTGTAGATGTGCTGCCACAGCTGGGTTTCACGTGGGCTGCTCAGGGGCAGGTCGACGTGGCCGCCCTCCCCAGGCAACGCCGCCCAGCGACCGCTACCCAAATCCAGCAACGTACCGACGCCCAGGCCAGTGCCCGGGCCGATCACCACCGCTGGGCGAAACGCTTCCGGCGTACCTTCGCAGACCACACGGAATTCGCCGGGCTTGAGACGGGTCATGCCCAGAGCCATGGCCGTGAAGTCATTCACCAACAGCAGCTCATCCACCTGCAGGGCCTGGCAAAACGCAGTCTTGCTCAGGCGCCAATGATTGTTGGTGAATTTAAATTCATCGCCGCTCACCGGCCCTGCGACCGACAGGCACACCGCTCCGATGTCCCCGATTTCCAGGCCCTCTTCCTTGAGGTAGACCTTGATGGCCTCCTCTGGGCTTGAGTGATCCGCCGTGGCGTGCACCCGGATCGAATGCAGCTCCTGATCCCGCCACAACGCAAAACGGGCGTTGGTGCCCCCGATATCACCGACCAGCGCAAGCTTCACTTAAGCGTCTCCAAGGCAGAGGTAAAGGCGCTGGCGCCCTGCTCTGCGGAGCTTGCGGCCAAGCGCATAAATGCAAACAGCTCACGACCGGCCCCCACGTTGTTGCCCAACAGGCCGGTGGCTGGTGTGCGCGCTGCGAATACTTCGGCGTCCACCTTAAGCTCCAAGGTGCCCTTCACGCCATCCACGCGAATGATATCGCCATCCTGGACCCGCGCCAGTGGTCCGCCGCTCTGGGCTTCGGGGTTGACGTGGATCGCGGCGGGGATCTTACCCGAGGCGCCAGACATACGCCCGTCCGTTACCAGTGCCACTTTGAAGCCACGGTCCTGCAGCACGCCGAGGAATGGGGTCATCTTGTGCAATTCGGGCATGCCATTGGAGCGCGGGCCCTGGAAGCGCATCACGGCGACGAAGTCTTTTTCCAACTGACCGGCCTTGAACGCGTCCGCCAGGTCTTGTTGATCCTGGAACACCACGGCCGGCGCTTCGACGATTTGATGCTCAAGGGCCACGGCCGAGACTTTCATCACGCCACGGCCGAGATTGCCTTCCATCACGCGCAAACCGCCTTCGGCCGAGAACGCACGAGCCACGGGGCGCAGGATGGTTTCGTCGAGGCTTTCGATGGGGCCGTCACGCCAGATCAGTTCGCCGTCGACCAGGAACGGTTCCTGGGTGTAGCGGCTCAGGCCCTTGCCCGCCACGGTGTTGACGTCTTCGTGAAGCAGGCCGGCTTCCAGCAGCTCGCGGATCAGGAACGACATACCGCCCGCCGCCTGGAAGTGGTTGATATCCGCCTTGCCGTTTGGATACACGTGGGACAGGGTCGGCACCACCTCGGAGAGGTCGGCCATGTCCTGCCAGGTAAGGATGATGCCCGCCGACATGGCAATGGCCGGCATGTGCAGGGTGTGGTTGGTGGAACCACCCGTGGCATTGAGGGCGACGATGGAGTTGACGATGGACTTCTCGTCGACGATCTCGCCGATGGGCGTGAAGTTGCCGTTGGCCTTGGTCAGGCGCGTGACCTGGTGCGCGGCTTCGCGGGTCAGCGCATCACGCAGCGGCGTGTAGGGGTTGACGAACGACGCGCCCGGCAAATGCAGGCCCATCACTTCCATCAGCAACTGGTTGGTGTTGGCGGTGCCATAGAAGGTGCAGGTGCCGGGGCTGTGGTAGGACTTCATCTCCGATTCCAGCAGCTCTTCGCGGGTGGCCTTGCCTTCGGCATAACGCTGGCGCACGTCGGCCTTCTGCTTGTTGGAAATACCCGATGGCATCGGGCCGCCCGGGACGAAGATCATCGGTAGATGGCCGTAGCGCAATGCGCCCATCATCAGGCCGGGGACGATCTTGTCGCAGATGCCCAGCATCAAGGCTGCATCGAACATATTGTGGGACAGCGCTACCGCCGTGGACATGGCAATGACTTCACGGCTGAGCAGGCTCAGCTCCATGCCAGGCTCGCCCTGGGTCACACCGTCGCACATCGCGGGGGTGCCGCCGGCGAACTGGCCGACCGAGCCGACTTCACGCAGGGCTTTCTTGATCTGTTCAGGGAAATGTTCGTACGGCTGGTGTGCCGAGAGCATGTCGTTATATGACGAAACAATTGCCACGTTGGCGGCATTCATCATACGCAGACTATTTTTATCTTCAGTACCGCAGCCGGCCACGCCGTGGGCGAAGTTGGCACATTGCAGCTTGCCCCGCATCGGACCGTCGCTGGCCGCGCCGCGAATGAGTGCAAGGTAAGCCTCGCGGGTTGCACGACTGCGGGCGATAAGCCGTTCGGTGACCTCAATAACGCGGGGATGCATGTGTAGAACTCCAGGCTAACGGATGTGGCGACCTGAGTGTCTATGCTGATCAAACGCCCGCAGCGCATGGGATGGCAGGGTGTCGTTTAAATCATCGGACCAGTTGATTCAGGTCACTCGTTGTAGATTGAACAAAATATTGCCACTAAAAAGGCTTGTTTTCTATTTTTATGCGAATAATCTTGTAATTCTTACAACAAATCGACGACAGGCACTTTCCAATGACTCTTCGCATCGCAATCAATGGTTTTGGCCGAATTGGCCGTAATGTCCTGCGCGCACTGTATACCCAAGGCTATCGCCAGGATTTGCAGATCGTCGCCATCAATGATTTGGGCGACAGCGCCATCAATGCCCACCTGCTCAAATACGACACCGTGCATGGTACTTTCGAAGCAGAGGTCGCCCACGATCAGGAAAGCCTGACCGTCAATGGTGACCGGATTGCCGTCAGTGCCATTCGCAACCCAGCCGAACTGCCATGGGCTGCGCTGAAAATCGACGTGGTGTTCGAATGCACCGGCCTGTTCACCGACCGTGCCAAGGCTGCCGCCCATATTACCGCCGGCGCGCGCAAGGTGATCATCTCCGCCCCCGCCAAAGGCGCAGACGCCACCGTAGTCTACGGCGTGAACCATGACATCTTGCGTCAATCCCACCAGATCATCTCCAACGCTTCGTGCACCACCAACTGCCTGGCGCCGGTTGCCCAGGTGTTGCACCGTGAACTGGGGATCGAAAGCGGCTTGATGACCACCATTCACGCCTACACCAACGACCAGAACCTGACCGACGTCTACCACACCGACCCGTACCGCGCGCGCTCGGCCACCCAGAACATGATCCCGAGCAAGACTGGCGCCGCCGAAGCCGTCGGCCTGGTGCTGCCGGAACTGGCGGGCAAGTTGACCGGCATGGCCGTGCGTGTACCGGTGATCAACGTGTCGCTGGTCGACCTCACCGTGCAATTGAAGAAGGACGTCACGGCCGAGGAAGTCAACGCACTGCTCAAAGAAGCCAGCCAACACTCGAAAATCCTCGGTTACAACACCCTGCCGCTGGTTTCCAGCGACTTCAACCATAACCCGCTGTCGTCGATTTTCGATGCCAATCACACTAAGGTCAGTGGCAAATTGCTGAAGGTGCTGGCGTGGTATGACAACGAGTGGGGCTTCTCCAACCGTATGCTGGATAACTGCCTGGCGTTGTGTAACGCCGAATAACCCCCGGGCCATCTGGGAGCGGGCTTCTGTGGGAGCTGGCTTGCCTGCGATAGCATCACTGCGGTGTAACTGAAACACCGAGGTGCCTGCATCGCGGGCAAGCCCGGCTCCCACACAAGTCCCCTTTCACATTTGATCTGGGCAGGCTCAGGGAAATAGCCACTTGCCATTTCAGTTGATGATAAGCATTATCATTAACTGCAAATCGATCTGGTATCACTGTGAGCCAATCTCGCTTCAACCAAGTCTTTCTCACCCAACGGGTGATTCTGCTACGCACCTTGCAGCGGATGGTGAATAACCACAGCACCGCCGAGGACCTGTTGCAGGAAACCTACCTGCGCGTCACCCGCGCCCTCAGCGAGCGGCCGATCGATCACCTCGAACCCTTCGTCTATCAGACCGCGCGCAACCTGGCGCTGGATCATCTGCGCGCGCGTCGGATTCAGGCCCGCACGCTGCAGGAAGATGTCCCGCTGGACGTCCTGCAAAGCGTTGCCGCCCCCATCAGCACCCCGGAAGACGCGACCCAGGCCGAGCAACTGCTCGAGCACCTGAGCGTCAGCCTCGGCCAGTTGAGCGCCCGCCAGCAGCAGATTTTCATTCTCAGCCGCCTGCACGGTTGCAGCTATCAAGAGATTGCCGATCAACTCCAAGTGTCCTTGAGCACCGTGCAAAAGGAACTGAAATTGATCATGGCCATCTGTGTAGGTGTGGCCGAACGGCTGGATCAGCCTTAAGCTGCACCCGAATCTGGCTGTACGAAAGATGAATAGAACGTGGCGAAGACCCGAGGAACACCGTGACGGACCCGAATAAACTGCGCCCCCATGAGCTGGCTCATGAGGTGTTGCAAGACACGGCCATGGACCAAGCCCTCGATTGGCTGATCGCCTTGCAGTGCCCGCAGCCCGGGCAGCAGGCCGAGTTCGACGCCTGGCTGGCCAGCGACCCGGCGCATCTGCAGGCCTTCGCCAAAGCCCAGGCCGCCTGGGGCGGCGCGCCAGTGCATAGCGCCGCCGTGGCCCTGGCCGTGCCGCGCAAGCCCAGCGCCTGGCGCCGTATCAAACCGCATTGGAAACCCTTGGCCACCGCCGCCGTGTTATTGATCGGCCTGTTCAGCTTCAGCAACCTGCCTGTACGCCTGCAAGCCGACCACCTCACGGTCGTGGGCGAACGCCAACGCCTGCAACTGGACGATGGCTCGAAAGTGTTGTTGAACACCAACTCGGCGTTCTCCAGCAGCATCAAGGATCACCAGCGTGTCGCCCGCCTGTATCAGGGCGAGGCATTTTTTGAAGTGGTGCCCAGCCGTGGCCTGCCCTTGGAGATTGATGCTGGCCCGGTACGCGCCAGCGTGCGCGACACCGACTTCGCCGTGCGTTACCTCAACGGCGAGGCCCAGGTGCAGGTACAGCGCGGCGATGTCGACTTGAGCAGCACCTTCAACGATGCCCGGGTGCGCCTGAGCGCCGGTGAAAGCATCCGCATCGGCCCCAAGGGCTTCGGTCAGCCGGCCAAGCTGGATGCCCACAAGGACCTGGCCTGGGTCCAGGGTCGACTGGTATTCGAAAACTGCCCGATGAGCGAAGTGCTGGCCGAACTGCGCCGCTATTACCCGGGTTGGATCGTCAACAACAACGATAAGCTCGCCAGCGTTGCGGTCACGGGTAATTACCGTCTCGACCAGCCATTGGACGTGGTGCGCTCTCTGGCGCACATCACTTCGGCCAAGCTTTCGGAATACCCGGCGCTGGTCATCCTGAACTAAATGAGAATTATTTTTACTCGATAGAGGAAGGTGGTACGTCTCGTCTTAGCCAATGCAACTGATTCCTATTTGGTTCAGCTCGCAACTATAAGATTCGTACCTCCGGAGCGCTCTCGATGTCCTCTCGTTTCAACCGCCGGTCTTCTTCGCCCGTTCTGTCCTTGCTGACCGCCGCCATCCTGTTGGCCGGCGCGCCCATGACGGCCGCCACGGCTGCCGAGCCGGTCGCCCGCAGCCACGGCAATTACAACTTCAGCATCGAGCAGCAGCCTTTGGTCTCGGCGCTGAATGCCTTTACCGCCGTGACCGGCTGGCAAGTCGGCCTGCCGGCGGAGCTGGGCCAGGGTGTGTCGTCCCCCGGCGTACACGGCCCGCTGTCAGCGGAAAAAGCCCTGGAGCGGCTGTTGGTGGGGACCAACCTGAGCTACCGCAAACTGGGCAATAACAACATCGTCCTGGAAAGACGCGCCGCGGGCAGCACGCTCAACCTGCAACAAGTGACCATCAGCGCCACCCGCAACGAACAGGACATCAACAGTGTGCCCAGCACCGTCACGGTGCATGACCGCGAGGAGCTGGACCGCCAGAACGTGAACACCATTCGCGAGCTGGTGCGTTACGAGCCCGGCGTCTCCGTCGGCGGCGCCGGCACTCGCTCCGGCAACGCGGGCTATAACATCCGCGGTATCGACGGCGACCGCATCCTCACCCAGGTGGATGGCGTCGAGGTACCCGACAATTTCTTCAACGGCCCCTACGCCAAGACGCGCCGCAACTACGTCGACCCGGAAATCGTCAAGCGCGTGGAAATCCTGCGCGGCCCGGCTTCGGCCCTGTACGGCAGCAGTGCGATTGGCGGCGCGGTGAGCTACTTCACCCTCGATCCAGACGACATCATCAAACCCGGCCAGGACGTCGGCGCCCGCCTGAAAACCGGCTACAGCTCCGCCGATGAAAGCTGGCTGACCTCCGGCACTGTCGCCGGCCGTGTGCAGGACTTCGACGGTTTGCTGCACCTGAGCCAGCGTAATGGTCATGAGAGGGAGTCCTACGACGGCAACAACGCCACCGGCCTGGCCCGCACCGGCGCCAACCCGGAAGATGCGCGCACCACCAATATCCTCGCCAAGTTGGGCTGGAATTATGGTGATGACAACCGCCTGGGCCTGACCTACGAGAAGTTCAAGGATGACCGTGACGTCAATTTGAAGAACGCCGTCGGTGGCCCGTTCGTGGGTGGCCGAGGCATGAATCTTTACCGCGACCGCCGCGGCAACGACACCATCACCCGTGAACGCTTCGGGCTGGAAAACACCTTTGCGCTCGAATCGCCGATAGCCGACCGCATCAAGACCAGCCTCAACTATCAGATCGCCAAGACCGATCAGACCACTGCCGAGATCTACCAGGCCGGCCGTCGCGTGTTGCGCACCCGTGACACGCTGTACGAAGAAAAACAGTGGGTGTTCGATGCCCAACTGGACAAGGCTTTCAGCCTCGGCGAGACCGATCACCAGATCACCTACGGCACTACGCTCAAGCAGCAGAAAGTCACCGGTTCCCGCGAAGGCTCGGCGACCTGCCTGGCCGTCGGTTCGGGTTGCACCGCCATCGGCGCGCCCAGCCCATCCGCCAGCGACAGCGTGAAAAAGTCCAGTGACTTCCCGGACCCGACCATCAACTCCTACTCGCTGTTCGCCCAAGACCAGATCGCCTGGGGCAAATGGACCTTCCTGCCCGCCGTGCGCTACGACTACACCCAGCTCAAGCCCAAGCTGACCCAGGAGTTCCTCAACACCGTCAACCCGACCGGCAAGGATACGGTCAATGACAAGGATAAAACCTGGCACCGTGTGACCCCCAAGTTCGGCCTGACTTACGCGCTTACCGATCAATACACCCTGTTCGGCCAATACGCCGAAGGTTTCCGCACGCCATCGGCGAAAGCGCTGTATGGCCGCTTTGAAAACCTCAACCTGGGTTACACCGTGGAGCCCAACCCAGACCTCAAGCCGGAAACCAGCAAAGGCATCGAAACCGGGATTCGCGGCAAGTTCGACGCAGGCTCCTTCGACATCGCGGTGTTCTACAACAAGTACCGTGACTTCATCGATGAAGACAACGCCATCGTCGGCGGCACCGTCGAACAGTTCCAGGCCGTCAACATCAAACGCGCCACCATCAAGGGCGCGGAAGCCAAGGGCCGCCTGAATCTGGATGCTTTCGGTGCGCCTCAGGGCCTGTACACCCAGGGTTCGATTTCCTATGCCTACGGTCGTAACGACGAAACCGGCGAGCCACTCAACAGCGTCAACCCGCTCAAGGGCGTATTCGGCCTGGGCTACGACCAGGACAACTACGGCGGCCTGCTGAGCTGGACCTTGGTGAAGCGGCAGAACCGCGTCGACAGCACCACCTTCCACGCCCCCGATGGCAACGGCGCATTCAAGACCCCGGGCTTCGGCGTGCTCGACCTGAGCGGCTACTACAAAGTCACCAACGACGTGACTATCAACGCCGGTCTCTACAACCTGACCGACAAGAAGTACTGGAACTGGGATGACGTGCGCAGCTACGACAGCGTCGGCGAAGCCGCGGTGACCGGCCCGGCCAACCTCGACCGCCTGACCCAGCCTGGCCGCAACTTCGCGATCAACCTGATCTGGGACATCTGATCGATGCGCCTCACCTCGCCGGAATTAATCGCCGGCAGGTGAGGATTTTTTACTGTGCCGCGTCTTCCTGTTCGTCTAGTTGATAACCGCTCTCTTTAGAGCCACAAGGCGCTCCCCTTCTCAAGGACTTTTTCGATGACTGCTTCTCCTACCGCAGAACGCCCAAGCCTGCGCTCCCAGCGCCTGAACCAGATCACCAACGAGCCACACACCAAGCTCGATGCCCTGGTCAAAGCCCATGCCCCGTTTGAAACCCAGGCCAACTTCGCCCGTTTCGTGGTGGCGCAATACTTGTTCCAATCGGAGCTGGTAGCCCTGTACAACGACCCGGAACTGATCAAGATCGTCCCGGACCTGGCCGAGCGCTGCCGCGCCGAAGCCGCCAAGCTGGACCTGGGCGACCTGGACACCGACATGCCGGCACCGGTTGCAGGCGCGGTGAAGAACCCAAGCAAAGCCGAAGCCTTGGGCTGGCTGTTTGTGTCGGAAGGCTCGAAGCTGGGCGCTGCCTTCCTGATCAAGCGCGCCGTCGGCCTGGGCCTGAGCGAAACCTTCGGCGCCCGTCATCTCGGTGAACCGGCCGGTGGTCGCGCTGAAGGCTGGAAGCGCTTTACCCGCACCCTCGACGGCCTGGAATTCAGCGCCGAAGAAGAAGCCGCGGTGGAAAAAGGCGCGATCGACGCATTCGTGCGCTTCACCGTGCTGCTGGAACAGGCGTACGCTAGCGCCCCTGAACTGGCCTGATGCCCAAATTGAAATGCCATCAACTGTGGGAGGGGGCTTGCTCCCGAAGGCAGAGTGTCAGTCAACTTGTCTGTAGCTGACACACCGCTATCGGGGGCAAGCCCCCTCCCACATTTAGATCCCATTTCATATTGATTTTTTGTGATGTCCCGACCCATGACCGGCAAAACCCAATCCACCTCGAAAATCGCCCGGGTCCTCTTCGGCTTGCTGGCCTACGTCAGCCTGGGCATCGGGTTGGTGGCGATTGTCATACCGGGTTTGCCCACCACCGAATTCATCCTGCTCGCCGCCTGGGCCGCCACCAAAAGCTCACCGCGCCTCAGCGCCTGGCTGGAAAACCACCGGCTGTTCGGGCCGATCCTGTTCAACTGGCGCAATGGCAAGATCATCGCCCGCCGCGCCAAAGTCAGCGCCACCGTGAGCATGCTGCTGTGTGCTGGCCTGATGCTCGTGATGCTCGACCACGGCTGGCCGATCTACCTGGCAATCGCCGGAATGAGCCTGGGCAACTTGTGGATCTGGTCGCGTCCGGAACGGCTTGCAGCCCCCGTATAACGCTGCCTGTAGGATTTCCCCTACCACTCATCGCCTTCCCCTCATGAAACATCACGTTACGCCGATGTTCCGGACATAGCGCCGAATGGACTTGGCTCGCCCTGCTTGCATTTCAACAAGCCCATTCGCGAGTGAACCTATGTTCGACACCCTCTCTATCCGCTTGAAAATCGTGCTGCTGTCCGGCCTATGCCTCTTGGGGGTTATCGCGCTGATTGTCGGCATCAACCTGTATGAAGCCGACCAGAACAACCGCCTGGTCAGCGACTCAAGCTCGCGAATGCTCAACAGCAGTGTGCAGAACCTGTTGCAAGCCAAAGCCGGTGAACAAGCCGTGCAACTGCAAAAAACCTTCGGTGAAAGCCTGGTGGTGATCACCGCGCTGGCCGACCAGATCAAAAGCTTGCGCACCACAGCCGCCAAACGCGGGCTTGAGGCCAGCGCCCTGCGGGAAGAACTCAACCAGAGCCTCAAGACCGCCTTCGAGCGCAACAGCAAGGTGCTCGGCATCTGGCTGTCGTTCGAACCCAACGGTCTGGATGGCAAAGACAGTGAGTTCATCGACGACAAAGCCCGCGTTTCCAACGAAAAGGGCCGATTTTCCAGCTACTGGAGCCGTGCCGGTGGTGAAGGTTTGAACACCATCATGGTCGAAGACGACCTGACCAAGACCACGCCCAACCTCAGCGGTACGCCCTACAACATCTGGTACACCTGCCCACGAGATACCCGTAACGTTTGTCTGTTGGACCCGTACGCCGATGAAGTGGCCGGCAAACAGATGCTGATGACCACGCTCTCGTTACCATTGATCGTCGACGGTAAAGTCATCGGCGTGGTGGGTATCGACCTGGCGCTGACGGCCTTGCAGGCGGCCACGGATACAGCGCAAAAAGATCTGTTCAACGGTGCCGGGTATCTGGAAATTCTCTCCAGTACCGGTTTGATTGCAGCCTTCAGCGGCCAACCGGACAAGGTCGGCAAAAATCTGATCGATACCATCGGCGCCGAGGGCAAGGAGATCGTGCAACTGCTGGCCAGTGATACGCGCATGATCCGCGAAGAGGACGACACCATTCGCGCCGTCTACCCGGTCAAGCCAATCGCCGACGCCAAGACCTGGGGCGTGGTGATCAAGCTGCCCAAACAAGTCATGCTCGGCGACGTGGTGAAACTGCAAGGCATACTCGACAAGGCTCAGGATGCGTCCACCGTCAAAGCCTTGCTGGTCGGCGGCGCTGCAGCGTTGCTCGGTTTGCTGCTGATCTGGCTGACCGCCACCGGCGTCACCCGTCCGATCAACAACGTAGCCGCCATGCTCAAGGACATCGCCAGCGGCGAGGGCGACCTGACCCAGCGCCTGGCCTACGCCAAGAAAGATGAGCTGGGCGAGCTGGCGAACTGGTTCAACCGTTTCCTCGACAAGCTGCAGCCGACTATCGCGCAGATCAAGCAGAGCATCACCGAAGCCCGTGGCACCGCAGACCAGTCATCCGCGATTGCCCGCCAGACCAGCGAAGGCATGCAAGTGCAGTTCCGCGAAATCGACCAGGTGGCCACCGCCTCCAACGAAATGAGCGCCACCGCCCATGACGTGGCCAACAGCGCCTCCAATGCCGCCAGTGCGGCACGCGGGGCGGATCAGTCGGCGCGTGAGGGCATGTCGATCATCGAGCAGAGCACCCGCGACATCACCACCCTCGCCGAAGAAGTCAGCAAGGCGGTGACAGAAGTCGAAGCCCTGGCGGTAAACAGCGAGCAGATCGGTTCAGTACTGGAAGTGATCCGCAGCATTGCCGAACAAACCAACCTGCTGGCGCTCAACGCCGCCATCGAAGCCGCCCGCGCGGGGGAAAGCGGGCGTGGTTTTGCGGTGGTGGCCGACGAAGTACGCAACCTGGCCAAGCGCACCCAAGACTCGGTAGAGGAAATCCGCCTGGTGATCGAACGCATCCAGAGCGGCACCCGCGGTGTGGTGGAGACCATGCACTCCAGCCAGCACCAGGCCCAGAGCAATGCCGGGCAGATCCATCAAGCGGTACAGGCGTTGAGCAAGATCAGCGATGCGGTGACGGTGATCAGCGACATGAACCTGCAAATCGCCAGCGCCGCCGAAGAGCAGAGTGCCGTGGCCGAAGAGGTCAATCGCAACGTCTCGGCGATCCGAACCGTCACCGAGACCCTCACCGGCCAGGCTACCGAGTCGGCGGCCATCAGCAGCCAACTGAATGCGTTGGCCAGCCAGCAGATGAAGTTGATGGATCAGTTCAAGGTCTGACTCGGTTCCGCAACCACTGAGATAGATGTGGGAGCCGGGCTTGCCCGCGATGCATGCAACTCGGTGTACCTAAAGAACCGAGTCGATGCTATCGCAGGCAAGCCAGCTCCCACATAGAGCAGGTCGGCGGTGGTTTAGAGACCGGTCCAAGCGCTGACGAACTGCGTCAGATCTTCTTTAGCTGCGGTACGCGGCGGGTTCTGCGGCGTACCCAGGTAAAGGAAGCCAATCACTTCCTCATCCGCCGTCAGCCCCAGGCCCTTGGCGACGTGGGCCGAATAAGACAATTCGCCCGTGCGCCACACCGCGCCGATTCCCTGTGCATAAGCCGCCAGTAGAATGCCGTGGGCGGCGCAGGCGGCGGCCAGCAATTGCTCGGATTTCGGCACCTTGAAGTGTTCCTGCAGACGAGCAATCACCACCACGACCAACGGGGCACGCAGCGGGCCATTCAGGGCTTTGTCGATGACGGCTTGCGGTGCGGCGGCATCCTGCAGGCGTGCGGCTTCGGCCAACAACACACCCATTTGCTCACGGGCGGCACCTTCCACGGTAAGGAACCGCCAAGGGCGTAACTGGCCGTGGTCCGGCGCACGCATGGCGGCGGCGAACAGCACGTCGCGCTGCTCCTGGGTCGGTGCCGGCTCCAGCAAACGCGGCACGGAAACACGATTGAGCAAAGCGTCGAGAGCCTGCATTGGCCACCTCCAGAAATAAATGTGCGGCCATTCTAGCGGGAATGAATCGGGTTCCACCAAACGATAATTGCTCTTATTCAATCCGCCCTGCCCTGTTAGACTTTGCGGCCTAAATTTAAGCCCTCGTTCAGGAAATTCGATGTTCCGTTCGTTTATTCGCCTGTCCGCTGCACTGATGGCCTTGAGCCTGACAGCCTGCGACGACGCCCCACGCTTCACCAAGGCTGAGCCAGGTGAAGCGCGGGCCGGCGGCGCAACGACGGTGAACAAGCGCGACCAGAACGCGTTTTCCCTGCCCTCGGCCAACCTGGCGCCGAGCCGGCGCCTGGATTTCAGCGTCGGCAACAGCTTCTTTCGCAGCCCTTGGGTGATCGCCCCGTCCACCACCACCGCCCGTGATGGCTTGGGCCCGCTGTTCAACACCAACGCCTGCCAGAACTGCCATATCAAGGACGGTCGCGGTCACCCGCCGCTGCCCGATGCGCCCAACGCGGTGTCGATGCTGGTGCGCCTGTCGATCCCGGCGACACCGGTCGATGCCAAGCTTATCGAGCAGGTCGGCGTGGTGCCCGAGCCGGTCTACGGCGGGCAATTGCAAGACATGGCCGTGCCGGGCGTGGCCCCTGAAGGCAAGGTGCGGGTGGATTACACGCCAGTAAACGTGGTTTTCAAGGACGGCACGGTGGTTGAGCTACGCAAGCCAATCCTGCAAATCACCCAGCTCGGCTACGGGCCGATGCATCCGGATACACTTTTTTCCGCGCGGATTGCGCCGCCGATGATCGGCCTGGGCCTGCTCGAAGCCATCAGCGACGCCGACATACTGCGCAACACCGACGCAAAAACCGCCGACAAAGAAGCCCTCATCGGTCGCGCCAACTGGGTCTGGGATGATGCCCGGCACACCACCGTCCTCGGGCGTTTTGGCTGGAAAGCCGGGCAACCCAATCTCAATCAACAAAATGTTCACGCGTTTTCTGGTGACATGGGCCTCACCACGTCCCTGAGACCCTTTGATGATTGCACGGATGCCCAAGTGGCCTGCAAACAGGCCCCCAACGGCGATGGCCCCGATGGTGAGCCGGAAGTCAGCGATAACATCCTGCGCCTGGTGCTGTTCTACACCCGCAACCTCGCGGTGCCCGCACGCCGTGGCGTCAACACGCCACAGGTGCTGGCCGGCAAGAATCTGTTCTATCAGGCCGGTTGCCAGGGCTGCCACAAGCCGACGTTCACCACGACCGCCTCGGCGTCCGAACCCGAGTTGGCCAACCAAGTGATTCGTCCCTACAGCGACCTGCTGTTGCACGACATGGGCGAAGGTCTGGCCGACCACCGCAGCGAATTCAAGGCCGGTGGCCGCGACTGGCGCACGCCGCCGTTGTGGGGCATTGGCCTGACGCAGACCGTGAGTGGCCACACCCAGTTCTTGCATGATGGTCGCGCCCGCAATCTGCTCGAAGCCGTGCTGTGGCATGGCGGAGAAGCACAGGCGGCGCAGCAGCATGTGTTGTCCTTCAATGCCGAGCAGCGCGCCGCGTTGCTGGCGTTCCTGAATTCTTTATAAGCTTCGCCCCAATTACAGAAGGGAGCTCTACATGTTCCGTCCCAAGTTGTTGTTCACCAGCCTGGCCGCCCTCGCCCTCGGCGCCTGCTCGCCGCAAGACCCGCAAGCGGTGACCTCGGCAGCCATTGCCAAGCAGGTCATTCTGCCCACCTACAGCCGCTGGGTTGAAGCCGACCGCCAACTGGCCGTCAGCGCCCTCGCCTATTGCCAGGGCAAGGAAAGCCTGGACACCGCCCGTGCCGACTTCCTCCATGCACAAAAAGCCTGGGCCGAGTTGCAACCGCTGCTGATCGGCCCGCTGGCCGAAGGCAACCGTTCGTGGCAAGTACAGTTCTGGCCGGACAAGAAGAACCTGGTGGGTCGCCAGGTCGAGCAACTGGTCAGCGCCCAGCCGCAGATCGATGGCGCCGCCCTGGCCAAGTCCAGTGTCGTGGTCCAGGGCCTGTCGGCCTACGAATACATCCTCTACGACGCCAAGACCGACGTCGCCGATGAAGCGCAAAAGGCCCGCTACTGTCCACTGCTGGTGGCCATCGGCGAGCGCCAGAAAACCCTGGCCGAAGAGATCCTGGCCAGCTGGAACAGCACCGACGGCATGCTCGCGCAGATGACCAAGTTCCCCAACCAGCGCTACGCCGACTCCCACGAAGCCATTGCCGACCTGCTGCGCGTCCAGGTCACCGCACTGGACACCCTGAAGAAGAAACTCGGCACGCCGATGGGCCGCCAGACCAAAGGCATCCCGCAGCCGTTCCAGGCCGATGCATGGCGCAGCCAGTCGTCCCTGCAGAGCCTGGAAGCCAGCCTCGCCGCCGCGCAAACCGTATGGGTGGGTGTGGACAACAAAGGCTTGCGCAGCCTGCTGCCGTCGGATCAAAAGCCGCTGGCCGACAAGATCGACGCCGCCTATTCCGCCGCCCTGAAACTGTTCGCCAGCAACCAGCGTACGCTCAATGAGCTGTTGGCCGACGACGCCGGGCGCCAGCAGCTCAACGACCTCTATGACAGCCTCAACGTGGTCCACCGCCTGCATGAAGGCGAGTTGGCCAAGGCGCTGGGTATCCAACTGGGCTTCAACGCCAACGACGGTGACTGATGATGCTCAGGCGACAGGCTTTGGCGGTTGGCAGCGTGTTGCTCAGTGCGCTCACACTGGGTGGCTGGACATTGTTCAAACAGAAGGACAAAGGCCCGCTGCTGCTCTCGGCGCGGGATGATGCCGACGGCAGGCACTACGCCGTGGGTTTTCGCCTGGATGGCAAGCAAGTGTTTGCCACTCAGGTCGGTCAACGTTGCCACGACATCATCAACCACCCGACACTGCCGATTGCGCTGTTCGTGGCCCGTCGCCCGGGCACCGAGAGTTACCTGATCGATTTGCGCGACGGCGGGTTGCTGCAGACCATCACCTCGAACGCCAATCGCCACTTCTATGGCCACGCGGTGATTCACAAAAGCGGCGATTGGCTGTACGCCACCGAGAACGACACATCCGACCCCGGCCGAGGCTTGCTCGGCGTGTACAAGTTCGAGGGTGAGCGGCTGGTGCACAACGGTGAGATCGCCACCCATGGCATTGGCCCGCACCAAGTGTCGTGGATGCCCGACGGCGAAACCCTGGTGGTGGCCAACGGCGGCATCCGCACCGAGGCCGAAAGCCGTGTGGAGATGAACCTCAACGCCATGGAACCGAGCCTGGTGCTGATGCACCGCGATGGCACGCTGATCAGCAAGGAAACCCTCGGCCAGCAAATGAACAGCGTGCGCCACATGGGAATCGCCAGCGATGGCACCATTCTCACCGGGCAGCAATTCATGGGGCCGTCCCAGGAGCGCTCCGAGTTGCTGGCGATCAAGCGGCCAGGCCAACCGTTCGTGGCGTTCCCGGTGGCCGATGAGCAGTTGCAGGCCATGGGGCACTACACCGCCAGCGTCGCCGTGCACAGCGAACTGCGCCTGGTAGCACTGACCGCACCACGGGGTAATCGCTTTTTTATCTGGGACATGGACAGCGGTGCGCTGCGCCTGGATGGGCCGTTACCCGATTGTGCCGGCGTAGGTGCGGTGGCGGATGGTTTTGTCGTCACTTCTGGTCAAGGGCGTTGCCGGTTCTACGATTGCCGTCAGAAACAGTTGGTCGCCACACCGTTAGAGCTGCCGGCAGGGCTTTGGGATAACCATCTGCACCTGGTTTGAAGACAAAAAAAGGGCCTCGCTTCGCAAGGCCCTTCCCGGGGGTTTGAATCGTTTCAACTCTGCGGCCTCATCCTTTGAGACATCCCGAACATGAACAACAGCAGATCATGATCGGGCCTTGCCGTAACGTTCGCCTTGGCGACACGCGGCAGCAGGCATTGCCCGCTACCTTGCACCGCACTGAGCACTTGTGTGCGAGGTTGCTCCCACGCAGCCAGGGCCAGGGCTGCAATACCCAACGCACCGACCAGAAACAAACCTCGTGCTATTTCTAGCTTCATCTGGTTAAACCCTTGATAGCGCTGCCAAACGCCGTCTCGTAAAAGTAGCTGAGTTTTTTCCAGTCGGTATCGTTCCACGACGAGTGGCGGCGCAGTTGCAGCATGTCGTGGGAAGCGGCCCGATAAGCGGTCAGACGCTGGCGGCACTTTTCAAAGTCCAGCAGCGCGACTTCCACATTGGCCGACTCGCCTTCGCCCGTCACCCGCACAAAGATGTGCTTGATATACAGGCAACCGTGCTGCCAACGGCCCTTGTGCATACGCGCCAGGGTGCCGGCCAGCTCCTTGAGGACACGCTCATGGACGATCTCGCCGTACTGTTCACGGCCGCCAGCGGCATACCAGTTTTCGATCTCGTCGAAACCGTCCAGGGCTGCCGTCACCAACAGTGCCTTCCACTGATGCTCCGGGTCGCGACGTGCTTCGCAAAACACCAGGTCCGGTACGCGGACATCGAGTAAACGCAGGCCTTTGAGGGCATCACGCTCACGTAGCACGGTCGGACGGCCGAACGGGTGGAGCCAACTGCGGTAGATGTGCCCGGTCTGGCGTTTGCTGTAGAGCAACCGACCGTTGCTACTGATGACCCGCTGCACACCACTTTCACCGCCACGTCGGCGATTGGGTTCCTCGACCCACTCACCCTTCTGGCGCCAGAAATAATCAAACCGCTCCTCGGGAGCTACGTGACTACCTGCTACGCACTCAACTGCCATCCTGTTACCTCTTACGCAATACATACACTCGCCACATGGCGTAGAGCGGCATGAAATCCAGGGACTCCTGGATACGGAAACCGGCCTGCTCGAATTCTGCCTCGACAGTAGCAGCCGGTAACACAAACCGGTTTTGGTAACCTTCCTGCTCACCTCGTTCGCGACGCCGTGCTTCCGTACGCTTGCGCCTCCAGGCTTTGAAATTGCCATCGACCCAAAGCGAGAGGATCACGCTGTCACGCGTCACACGTTGAAACTCCTGCAATATCGCCAGCCTATGCTCCGCATCACCGATGTGGTGCATCAGCCGCATGCAGAAAATACTGTCGACTGAGTTGTCTGGCAAATCGATATCAAAGGCAGACGTCTGCAAAGGGCGTACCCGTTTCACCACATCCGCCGGTTGAGCGGTCGTGGCAACCTTCAACATCGACGCCGAATTGTCAGCTCCGATAATCACACGGTTGGGTTTTTCGGCCAGCAATGGCCAGAAACGTCCGGCGCCGCAGGGCAGGTCCAGGACCAACCCAGGCTCACCGGCCATGGCCAGCGCGCCGCGTGCCAATTGCTCGTCGCGTTTGTGGGACAACCGGCGAGCCAGATTGTCCTGATGCTTGAGCAAATATTCCTGCGCGTGCTGATCGTCGTACTTTTCGGAAAATTCGAGCTTGATAGGGGAAGGCATCGCAAGTCTCCAGTTGCTGATGCCTACAACCTTAAGCAGCAAACTGTGATCAACAGGTCAACCCATTGTGAAAAACTTGTCCTGTCCAACCCCATACATTTCAAGACTTTACAGACACAAACGATATCATCGGGCCATCTTCGCCGAAAAACACGGAAACTGCCGCAGCATAGCGGCAGGCGGGAGGGTCAAGGTTTGACCTGGCTCAACTCGACATGAAAGCGGCAACCATTGGGCTCCATGGTGCTCAGGCTGACGCTCCAGCCCTGGCTCTCGCAGATGCGTTGCACCAGCGACAAGCCCAGCCCCAGTCCCTCGCCGCGCTTTTCACTGCCACGCACAAAAGGCTCGAACATTGCCTCGCGCTTGTCCTCTGGAATGCCGACGCCGGAGTCTTCGACAATGAACCCGCTCGGCTCCAGGGTGAGGCGGATAAACCCTTGTTCGGTGTAATGCAGAGCGTTGCGCAACAGGTTGCCCATCACTGCATGCAAGAACGTGGTGTTGTAGCGGGTAGCCAAGGGGTTGCCCGGCAGGTAAATCAACTCCAGGCCTTTTTGCTCGATGGGTTCGCGCCAGATACCGAGCAAGTCATCGGCCACCTGCGTGAGGTTGACCTGCGGCGACATGGCCGCATCATCATGCTTGGCGCGGGCCAGCATCAGGAAGGTTTGCACCAGTTCACGCATTTCTTCACTGGCACGGGCAATACGCTCGACCTGGGCACGGCCGCGCTGATCAATGGCCGGGTTCTCCAGCAACAGTTCGCAAGAACTGGCCAGCACCATCAGGGGGGTGCGCAATTCATGGCTCACGTCGCTGGTAAACAATTGCTCACGGGACAACGCCTGACGCAAGCGACCGAGTGTGGCATCGAAAGCCACGGCCAGCTCGCCCACTTCATCGGCCGCATAATCCGGGGCCAATGGCGGCGCGAGGCCAAGCAACTGGTCACGATGACGAACCTGGCGGGCCAGACGCACCACCGGAGCCATCACCTTGCGCGCCAGGACCCAACCGAGGAACACCGCCAGCGCCAGGCTGAGTACGAACCCTACCAGCACCACGGCAAACAACACGCGCTCACGCTCTTCAAAATCGCTCTGGTCTTGCAACAGCACATAACGCCGGCCGTCGACCACTTCGACCATGGCGTGATACGACAGCGACTCGCGGAACACCTCATGAAAGCCCGGGTCCAGGTGCCGCAAATCCTTGGGCAGTTCGAAATCGCCGCGCCCGCCGCTGAAATAGAACAGCTGGTCCGGCTCCGGCCGGTGGCTCCAGTCTTCGACACTGTCCATCAACAGCAGCCGTTGCAGATCGCCGCCCAGGCCCGCCGAGATCAACTTCTCTTCCACTAGGTGCACGGTCGCAACAATGCCCATGGCGAAAGCCCCTGCCACCAACGCGCTCATCAAGGCAAAGGCGATGATGATCCGCTGGGCAAGGCTTTGCTTAAACTCCATCACGGCCCTCGGCCAGGCGATAACCCACACCGTGCACCGTTTGCAGCAATGGCTTGGAGAAAGGTTTATCGATCACTTGGCGCAACTGGTGAACGTGGCTGCGCAGGCTGTCGCTGTCCGGACAGTCATCGCCCCACAGCGCTTCTTCGAGAATTTCCCGGCGCAACACATGCGGGCTTTTCTGCATCAGCACCGCCAACAGTTTCAGGCCGACCGGGTTGAGCTTGAGCAGGCGCCCTTCGCGGGTGACTTCCAGGGTATCCAGGTCGTAGTGCAAATCGCCCACCTGCAGGGCGCGACGGCCACCGCCCTGGGCACGGCGCAGCACGGCTTCAATGCGTGCTGCCAATTCGGACAAGGCAAACGGCTTGAGCAGGTAATCATCGGCGCCGGACTTGAAGCCCTGCAGCCGGTCATCCAATTGATCGCGAGCGGTGAGCATAATCACCGGTGTGTCACGGCGTGCGTCTTCGCGCAGGCGCTTGCACAAGGTGTAGCCATCGATGCCAGGCAGCATGATGTCGAGCACGATCAGGTCGTAATGCTCGGTCGCCGCCAGGTGCAAGCCCGACAAACCATCCTGCGCGCAGTCAACGGTATAGCCCTTGAGCCCCAGGTAGTCCGCCAGGTTGGCCAGAATATCGCGGTTGTCTTCAACCAATAAAATTCGCATGGGCAATGTCTCCGTACTGTCGTGCCAGCCTTGTTGGCTCGCGCAGCTTAAGGCCAAGTGGGGCGCAGGGATAGACCTGAGCGGCTCATCGATTAATGATTTCAACCAGCTTTATGATCTAATGAGTTTTTCACTATAGCTTCACGCACTGACGACAACGCAGAGCCGAAGATCATCACCCATCGATATAAGGATTACTCTGGACATGGGGTTTCTCAAAACAGCGCCTATGCGCTATCTGCTGCTCGTCACGGGCGCGTGGCTGGTTATTTTCCTGCTCACCCGCAGCGTCCTGCTGCTGACGCACCTTAACGAAGTCGATGGCAACCTGCTGCCGGTGTTTGGCGTGGGTTTGCTGTACGACTTGGGCTTCCTGACCTATGCAGCCTTGCCGCTGGGCCTGTATTTGCTGCTGTGCCCACCGGGTTTGTGGCGCCGCCGCGGCCATCGCTGGTTCCTGCAAGGGGTGCTGACGGTCAGCCTGTTCGCCATGCTGTTTACCTCGGTGGCCGAATGGCTGTTCTGGGACGAGTTTGGTGTGCGCTTCAACTTTATCGCCGTGGATTACCTGGTGTATTCCGACGAGGTGTTGAACAACGTGCTGGAGTCTTACCCGATCGGCAAGCTGCTCAGCCTGTTGGCGATGCTGGCCGTGGTACTGAGCGTGGCGCTGCGCAAACCGTTCAACGCCGCGTTGAATGCCCCGTTGCCGCCAATGCGCGGCCGCTTGCTGAGTGCCTTGAGCCTGTTGATCGTCGCCGGCCTCAGCTTGCAACTGATCAGCCAGGACAGCCCGCGCACCCAAGGTGGCAATGCCTACAAGAACGAACTGGCCAGTAATGGCCCTTATCAGTTCTTCGCAGCGTTCCGGAACAACGAGCTGGACTACACGCAGTTCTACACAAGCCTGCCCACCGAGGTCGTTACCAAACAGTTGCGTGCGGAACTGAGCGAGCCCAACGCGCGGTTTGTCGGCAAAGACCCGCTGGATATCCGCCGTGCCATCGATAACCCCGGCACCTTGCGCAAACCCAATATCGTACTGGTGACCATCGAAAGCTTCAGCGCCAAATACATGGGCAGCAACGGTGATGGGCGCAACCTCACGCCTAACCTCGATGCGCTGCGCCAACAAAGCCTGTACTTCAATAACTTCTACGCCACCGGCACACGTACCGACCGTGGCCTGGAAGCTATCACCCTGGCCATTCCACCGACGCCTGGGCGCTCGATCGTCAAGCGCATCGGCCGGGAAAGCGGCTTTGCCAGCCTGGGCCAACAGCTCAGTGCCATTGGCTACGACAGCGTGTTTGTCTACGGCGGGCGCGGTTACTTCGACAATATGAACGCCTTCTTCAGCGGCAACGGTTATCGAGTCGTGGACCAGAGCAGCGTGCCCGAATCGGAAATCTCGTTCAAAAACGCCTGGGGCATGGCCGACGAAGATCTCTACCGCCAGACGCTGAAACTGGCCGATGCCGACTACGCCAAACAGCAGCCGTTTTTGCTGCAATTGATGACCACGTCCAACCATCGCCCTTACACCTACCCGGACGGGCGGATAGATATCAAATCCGGCAAGGGCCGCGACGGTGCCGTCAAATACACCGACCACGCCATCGGCCAGTTCCTCGAAGCCGCACGCCAGAAGCCATGGTTCGATAACACGATCTTCGTGTTCGTCGCCGACCACACGGCGGGCAGTGCGGGCAAGGAAGACCTGCCGATCACCAATTACCAGATCCCGCTGTTTATCTACGCACCGAAGCTGATCGAGGCACGGGAAACCGCGCAACTGGCCAGCCAGATCGACTTGGCGCCGACCCTGTTGGGCCTGCTCAACCTGAGCTACGAGTCGACCTTCTTCGGTCGCAACCTGCTACAGGACAACTCGCTGCCACCGCGCGTGGTGGTCGGTAACTACCAGCACCTGGGGTTGTTTGACGGCAAGGACCTGGCAATCCTCAGCCCGCGCCAAGGCTTGCGTCGTCACGATCAAGCCCTGGGTGAGAGCCAGGAGTTGCGCGTCGGCAGCGATGACCCGTTGATCCAGCGGGCCATCACCTACTATCAAGCCGCCAGCTACGGTTACACCCAGCAGCTGTTGAGCTGGAAAGCGCCCAAGGACGCAACACCGGCCCACTGATAAATCCTGCTGCGCCCTTGCCTCCCCCCAGGCAAGGGCGTAACACTTGCGGCCTTGCTCCGGCGACGGCCCCATTTCATGTCCGACACCCTCCTGCTGATTGAAGACGACCGCCCACTGGCTGCACTGACGGCCGAGTTCCTGCGCGCCGAAGGTTTTACCGTCGCGGTGGAGCACCGTGGCGATCGAGCCGCCCAGCGCATTCTCGACGAACAGCCGGCCCTGTTGATCCTGGACGTGATGTTGCCGGGTATAGACGGTTTCACTCTGTGCCGACAAATTCGCAGCCAGTACCCCGGGCTGATTCTGATGATGACCGCACTGGATGAAAACGCCGAACAATTGACCGGCTTCAATGTCGGTGCGGACGACTATGTGGTCAAACCCGTCGACCCACTGCTGTTGCTGGCGCGTATTCGCTCGCTGCTGCGCCGCCACCCGCAAGCACCCCGCGCCACTTACCAATGGGGCAGTTTCCGCTTGGACCTGAACAGCCATTTCGCTTGGCTCAAAGACACCCCTTTGCAGTTTTCGGTGGCCGAGTTCGAATTGCTGGCGATTTTCGCCCGCCATTGCGGCGTGTTGCTGACCCGGGAAAAACTGCTCCAGAGCCTACGCGGCCTGGAGTACGACGGGCTCAACCGCTCCATAGATATGCGCGTGTCGCGCCTGCGTAAAAAACTGATGAACCTGGCCTGCCCGGTGACCATCCAGACCATCACGGCCCAAGGCTATCTGTTTGTCGAAATCCCACAGGGCGGCCAAGATGCTGTCTAAAGTGCGTCCTTGGATGGCCGTCGTGGCGGGCACAGCTTGGGCGACCTTGACGTGTTATCTATTGTGGCTGTGCGCCAACGCCTCGGTGTTTGTCGGTGAAGACAGTTTTTTGCGCTTGATGGCAGGGCCAGGCTATCTGGTGGCCGAGCAGCTCAAAGCCTTGCCGGCCGACCAACGTGAAGCGCGCATGGACACCCTGCGTGCACATTTCCAGTACCCCGTGGCGCTGGTCACGCTGGATGAGGTCGAGCTGCCGCCAGAAGCCTTGGTCATGCTGGAACATCAACAGCCGGCGCTCAATAGCGACGAAGACATCACCTACTTCCCGTTGGACGACGACACCGTGATCCAATTCGGCCCCATGTGGGGCACGGCTGAGGTCGATGACCTGCTGAAGTTTCCCATTTACTGGATAACGGCAGGCGTCGCCGGCCTGCCGGTGCTATTGCTGCTCTGGGTCGGCTTACGCGCGCACCACCGGCGCACCATCGAACTGAGCCGGCTCAATGCCTGCCTGGGCACGCTGGCGCACACGCCCAATGTGATGTTGCCCGCCATGGGCAAGGAATGGGCGCCACTGCTGCAGACGCTGCAACAACATGCCCAGGACATCAGCGCCATGGGCGAACGCCACCGCGAAGTCTCCCAGGCCGTGTCCCATGAACTGCGCACGCCCCTGGCGCGCATGCGCTTTGCCTTGACCCTGCTGGGCAAAAGTGAAGACCCGCCCACGCGTACCCGACTTCAGGAGCGCTTGCTGACCGACGTCGAAGAACTGGAAGCCTTGGTGCGTGCCAGCCTGGCTTTCGCGCGAATGGCCGGTTCTCCGTCAGACCTGCACCACGAGCCCATCCGCATCCGCGAGTGGCTGCATCAGGAATTTGCTTTGCTGGATGGACATCAACGCCGCCTGAGCCTGGAGACCGACCCACCGGAGCTGGAACTGATCGGCGACCGTGCACTGCTGCACCTGATTGTGCGCAACCTGTTGAGCAACGCCATCACCTACGCCCGCGACCAGGTGTGTGTCAGCGCGGCCTACCACGACCAACACCACCTGATCCTGCATGTCGATGATGACGGCCCAGGGATCGTGGCGGAGAACCGCGAAAAAATCTTCGAACCCTTCGTACGGCTGGCCATGGGCGGCGATGCGCCAGGCGGCTTCGGCCTTGGCCTGGCGCTGGCTAAACGGGCGACCCAGTGGCACCGCGGCGAACTCTCGGTGGCCCGCAGCCCGCTGGGTGGCGCACGCCTGAGCCTGATCCTGCCGCTGCGCCCACCTCTATAGCCCATCGCGTGTTACAGCCTGTGACAGCGAACAGTTCGCATCGCCCGTAACCTCGCCACCTGAATTCCAGGTTGGAGAGCCCGTTAATGCGTCCCCCGAAAAAACATCTGCCCAGGCTGATGGGGTCATTGTGCATTGCCGCCAACGCATTGCTGGCCAGCGATGCCTGGGCTTTTAACCAGGCGGCGCCCTATCACGCCGGCTCGATCAAGCCCAACCACCTGTCCCAGGCAGTCATGGACCAGCAACTGACCCGGTTCTACAAGGAATGGAAGGCGCTTTACCTGTCCACCGAGTGTGGCAACGACCGCTATTTCATTAAGGTCAACGCCGACGGCAAACCGGTGGGCGGCGGCACGGCCCCGCACACCATTACCGTGTCCGAAGCCCACGGCTATGGCATGTTGCTCAGCGTGATGATGGCCGAGCAAGACCCGGACGCGCAGAAGATTTTTGACGGTATGGTGCGCTACTTCAAAGACCATCCGGCCAAATCCGACCCCGGGCTGATGGCCTGGAATCAGGTCGAAGGCTGCGGCAATTCCACGGGCAAGTTCCGTGGCAACGCCAGCGCCACTGACGGTGACCTGGATATCGCCTACGCCCTATTGCTGGCAGACCAGGCCTGGGGCAGCCAAGGTGCGATTGACTACCGCAGCCAAGCCAATCAAGTGCTGGCGGCGATCATGCACCATGAGGTACACCCGCGAACCCATCATCTGCTGCTGGGTGACTGGGCAGGCACCGACGGCGATTCCGAACTCGAATATGCCACCCGCAGCTCGGACTTCATGCAGTCGCACCTCAACAGTTTTTTTGCGATGACAGGGGATAAACGCTGGTTGGCCGTTCGCGACAAGACCTACTCGATCATCAACACGTTCACTGAGCGTTACAGCGCGGGCAGCGCCCTGCTGCCCGACTTTGTCAGCCATCTGGATACGTCGATTACGCCGGCCCGCGCCGACCTGTTGGAGGGTAAAAACGATGGCGATTACGCCTGGAATGCGGCGCGCTATCCGTGGCGCGTCGGCCTGGACTACCTGATGTATGGCGACGCACGCGCACTGGACACCTTGACCACCTTCAACCAGTGGGCACGCGCCACCACGGGCGATCAGCCAGACCGGTTCAACAACGGCTATCGGGTCGACGGCAGCACGTTCGACGAAGACCAGAATGATCCGGCGTTTATCTCCGCCTTGGGGGTCAGCGCCATGATCAGCCCCGGCAATCAACCCTGGCTCAATAACATCTGGGACAATTTGCAACACCGCCCGCTCAAGGCCCATGACTACTACGCCAATACACTCAAGTTGCTGGGCATGGTGGTCATGTCCGGCCACTGGGAGCGGCCCAGGCCTGCACCCACCAAAAGGACCGCGCACCTGCCTGTTCATCAGCCACTCGACCAAGCTGTATCGCAACCCTTGGCACTTATGCCGAGTGCCCAACTGACCTTGGCACGCGGCTTCATGTTCAAGAAGCTGTTACGGCGCCGCTCAATCGGCTGAGCCATGAACACCCCCATAAAAAAACCCCGCCTGCATCACTGCAGGCGGGGTTTTTCAGGTGCAGGGTAAGGCTGGCTTACATCATGCCGCCCATGCCACCCATGCCGCCCATGTCTGGCATACCGCCGCCAGCTGCGCCTTCAGCCTTCGGCTTGTCGGCAATCGCAACTTCGGTGGTCAACAGCAGACCAGCGATCGAAGCGGCTGCTTGCAACGCCGAACGGGTCACTTTGGTTGGGTCCAGGATGCCCATTTCAACCATGTCGCCGTATTCGCTGGTTGCAGCGTTGTAACCGTAGTTACCTTTGCCGTTCTTCACTTCGTTGACCACAACACTTGGCTCGTCGCCAGAGTTGGAAGCGATCTGACGCAGTGGGGATTCAACGGCGCGACGCAGTACAGCAATACCGACGTTCTGATCAGCATTGTCGCCTTTCAGATCAACCAGAGCTTCCAGAGCACGGATCAGCGCAACGCCACCGCCAGGTACCACGCCTTCTTCAACGGCTGCACGGGTAGCGTGCAGGGCGTCTTCAACGCGGGCTTTCTTCTCTTTCATTTCGACTTCGGAGCCAGCGCCAACCTTGATCACTGCAACACCGCCGGACAGCTTGGCCAGACGCTCTTGCAGTTTTTCACGGTCGTAGTCCGAGGAAGTTTCGGCAACCTGGGCGCGGATCTGAGTGATACGAGCCTGGATGTCCTGCTCAACGCCAGCACCGTCAACGATGATGGTGTTTTCTTTGGAGATGGTGACGCGCTTGGCGCTGCCCAGGTTTTCCAGGGTGGCGCTTTCCAGGCTCAGGCCGATCTCTTCGGAGATAACGGTACCGCCGGTCAGAACTGCGATGTCCTGCAGCATGGCTTTGCGACGGTCGCCGAAGCCTGGAGCCTTGACGGCTGCGACTTTAACGATGCCACGCATGTTGTTCACAACCAGCGTCGCCAGGGCTTCGCCTTCAACGTCTTCGGAAACGATCAGCAGTGGACGGCCGGCTTTGGCAACGGCTTCCAGCACTGGCAGCATTTCGCGGATGTTGGAGATCTTTTTGTCGACCAGCAGGATCAGCGGGCTGTCCAGCTCGGCAACCATGGTTTCTGGCTTGTTGACGAAGTACGGGGACAGGTAGCCACGGTCGAACTGCATGCCTTCTACAACCGACAGTTCGTTTTCCAGGCCAGTGCCTTCTTCAACGGTGATCACGCCTTCTTTACCGACTTTTTCCATGGCTTCGGCAATGATGTCGCCGATGGAGTTGTCGGAGTTGGCGGAGATGGTGCCTACCTGAGCGATAGCCTTGGTGTCAGCGCATGGCTTGGACAGGTTTTTCAGCTCTTTGACGATGGCGATGGTCGCCTTGTCGATGCCGCGTTTCAGGTCCATCGGGTTCATGCCGGCAGCGACGGCTTTCAGGCCTTCGTTGACAATCGACTGAGCCAGAACGGTCGCGGTGGTGGTGCCGTCGCCTGCGTCATCGTTGGCACGGGAGGCAACGTCTTTGACCAGCTGCGCGCCCATGTTTTCGAAACGGTCTTCCAGTTCGATTTCTTTGGCGACGGAAACGCCGTCCTTGGTGATGGTCGGAGCGCCGAAGCTCTTCTCGATGATCACGTTACGGCCTTTCGGGCCCAGGGTCGCTTTTACCGCGTCAGCCAGGACGTTGACACCAACGAGCATTTTCTTGCGGGCGGAATCGCCGAATTTAACTTCTTTAGCAGCCATGATCGATAATCCTTAAATACTTTGAAGTAACGGGAAAATGAGCGGGGAATTACGCTTCCAGTACGGCGAGAATCTCGTTCTCAGCCATGACCAGCAGGTCTTCGCCGTCGACTTTCACAGTGTTGCTGCCGGAGTAAGGGCCAAATACAACCTTGTCACCGACTTTAACGGCCAGCGCACGTACTTCACCGTTTTCCAGAGTCTTGCCTGGGCCTGCAGCGACGATCACACCGTGGTTGGCTTTTTCAGCAGCCGAACCTGGCAGAACGATACCGCCAGCGGTTTTCTTTTCTTCTTCGCTGCGACGGATTACGACGCGGTCGTGCAGAGGACGAAGCTTGCTCATTGTCGATCTCTCCTAATTGTGTTTTTCATCGGCCGGTGTCAGTACCGGCGGGTTGTATTCCGGCTGTGCCGGTCGCGGCTCGCCAAGCAAGACGCGGAAGTCTGTCTGGTGTCGCCACCAGAAACCTTGCGGTGACCGTTACATAAGGGCGCATATGCTTATTACAAGGGGCCGCAAAGGAAATTTTTTGTGTCTACGGCGGGGTATAAGCAACACGGCACCCGAAGGTGCCGTGCCAATAAAGCGGTTATTTGGAGTCGCGGTGTTCGAACTCGCCTTCGATCACATCACCCTCGCGCCCCAGGGGCTGGCGCGGAGCCGGACCGCCACGGGGTTGTAGGTCATCGGCGAAGGCTCGCTGGCGAATCGCAGCCTCTTCGGCGCGCTGGCGCATCTTGCCGGCCAGCAGTTTGCGAGTGAACGGCAGCAGCATGACCAGGCCGACCACATCGCTGATGAAACCCGGCAGGATCAACAGGCCACCGGCCAGGGCCATCATCAAGCCTTCGAGCATGGTCTGGGCCGGCAATTCGCCGCGATTCAGGCTTTCACGGGCACGCAGGGCCGTGGCCAGGCCAGCGACGCGCAGTACCAGAACGCCAAGCATCGAACCGGCGATAATCAGCAACAGTGCCGGGAAAAACCCGATCGCGCTGCTGACTTGAACGAATACGAACAGCTCCAACACCGGGAACAGAAGAAAGAGCAATAAAAAAGGGCGCATCAAATGGTTCCTCAACGCAAGAATGCCTTGCTAGTCCACCTTAGATGACGTCGCCATTTCGTGAATTCAAGCGTTGGCCGCGGCTTTTTTCGGCCACACCTCGGCGTGGGCCAGTGAAACCAAGGCTTCGCGCACTTGTGTCGGCGTGTTGCAAGACTCCGCAAACGGCAACCAATATAAGGATTGGCCTATACGCAGGTGCATGCCTTCGCTGTCGATACCGGCCAACTGTGCGGGCTCGGAGGTTGGCAAACCGGTTAGGTCGACGTAATGGGCGATAGCCTTGGTGTGATCGCTGTTCATGTGCTCGATCATACTGCGCTCAGCTTTGCCGGCGAATGGGTTGGCCAGGGTCAACTGGTCGACCCAGTGAATCGCGCCAAACCCGCCGATGTAACGGTGGCGCACCGGCTTGAGTACCCAGAAATCGAAATCATGGGCTTTGTGGTAGTTGGCGGAGTCGGGGAAGTAGCGGTAATAACGCTCAGCGGCTGCATCAATTGCCGCTTGATCGTCCAGTTTCTCGGCTTCGGCCAGATAGGTCAGGCGTCCGACTGCCTGCACATCATCAGCCTCACGCTCACCGACCAACAGCGAGCACTTCGGGTCTTTTTGCAGGTTATGGGTGTGCTGCGCAATGCGGCTGATCAGGATCAGCGGCCGGCCCTGGTCGTCCAGGCAATAAGGCACGACTGAACCGAAGGGAAAGCCAGGCATGGCTTTGGACAGTGTGGAGAGAGCCCCACGGTATTCCTTGAGCAACAGCTCTCGGGCGTTCTTGGCAACATGCGCGCTCAACGTATGACTCCTCGGGTATTCAGCCGCCCATAGCATATGGGAATGGATCTCAACACAAGGTAATCAATATCCGCGCAGGTTGCCAGAGCGCCTGGTGCAGGTTTTACCAGGCCACGCCAAACCCAGCGGTGTAGCGTGTCTTGCTCAAGCTGCTTTCCGAGTTGCCGCTGATGATGTCGCGCTCGGCCTTGAGGTTGAGCGATGCCCATTCGGTCACTTTGTAGCGTAAGCCCATTTCCGCATCCAGGGAGTATTCGGATGGCCCGGCCAGTGGTTTGCCGAGTTCACCGTTGGTGAAGAACTCAACGGTCTTGCCAACCAAGTAGCGGTTGTAGTTCCACTTCATGGCCAGGGAATAGAAGTTGTCCTTGCCACCGGATTCATATTCGTAATCGGTACGGTTGACCAGCGACCCGAGGGAGAACGCCCCCAGTTCATCATCCCAGAACTGGTAGCCCGGGCCGGTGCCCACGGTGCGCTGGCGGGACAGGTCTTCCACTTTGTCACGCTTGTAGGTCAGGCGACCCTGCCAGAACCAGTGTTCGGTGATGAAGCGGTCCAGGTCATATTCCAGCGCCCAGTTGTCAGTGGTGGTGACGTCATCCTGGAACTCGCGGTTGTACTCCCCCTTCGCTGTATGGCGCCATTGACCATGACGGGCGGTGGTCTTGAAGTCGATGTCGTAGTCGTTGGTGTCTTTGTCGGCACGTTTGTAGTCCAGTGCCAAATCGACGTTGCCCTTCCACACCAGGTCTTCGATGACTGGCTTGGGCTTGATGATCTGCTGGATACTCGCCAGTTCCACGGTCTTGGGCGCTTCGCCGTTGGCCAGGACGACCTTGCCGTCGTCCGCAGCTTTCAGCGATTTGGCTTTCTCGCCGGTGTAGGCATCCTGCTTGACCAGCAGCTCCTGATCGCTCTCCAGGGTTTTCACCTGCTTCCAATCCACCGGGATCGAGCCCGCGTAGTCCGTCTGGATCAGCAGCTTGCCGCCGTCGAAGACTTTGATCTTGCCGGTCAGGCGGTCACCGTTCTTCAACCACACGGTATCGGCGAGCAAAGGTGTAGAGGCGCTGAAAACAGCAAGGCACAGCAGGGTTCTGGACAACATAAGCAGGTTCGGGACTCGGGAGTTGGCGAAAAAGGGGCGTTATCGTGTTAGATAGCAACGACTGACTCAAGGATTTATATTGAGTTCAATTCTCATCGCCATGTTTACAGACGTTTCTTACAAATCCACGAAGATCTCAACGGATATGCCCACAGTGATTCCACCTGCCGATACACCGCAAAGCCCCGCCGAGATGCGCCGCACCGCGCTGTACCTGACGCTGGCGCAAGTTCCTGAAGGCTGCGTGGTGAGTTACGGAGAACTGGCGCACTTGGCTGGCCTGGGCCGGGCCGCGCGCTGGGTGGGGCGCACGTTGAGTCAGTTGCCTGAAGACACTCGGTTGCCCTGGCACCGTGTATTGGGTGCCGGCGGTCGGATAAGCCTGCCGGTGGGCAGTGCCTCAGGCGACGAACAACGTGCGCGTTTGCGCAGCGAAGGCGTCAGTATCCTGAACAATCGCGTTGATATTCAGCGTCATGGCTGGCGCCCGGTAGAGCACAGCGGTTAGAGTGCGCGCTTTGTTTCCGCAAATCTGAGGCAGACTCCAGCCCATGCCCCGTAAAACCTGGCGCGCCGCGCTCGCCGCCTATGCCAGCCCCTCGACGTTAGTGTTGTTGTTGCTCGGCTTCGCCGCCGGCTTGCCTTACATGTTGGTGTTCTCGACGCTTTCCGTATGGCTGCGCGAAGCCGGTGTGGCCCGCGAGACCATTGGCTATGCGAGCCTGATCGGCCTGGCCTACGCCTTTAAATGGGTCTGGTCGCCGCTGCTCGACCAATGGCGCCTGCCGCTCCTCGGCAAGCTGGGGCGTCGTCGCTCGTGGCTGGTGCTTGCGCAGTCGCTGGTGATCCTCGGGTTGATCGGCATGGGCTTCTGCGACCCGCAAAAACACTTGTCCTGGTTGATTGCCATCGCCGTGATCGTGGCCTTCGCCTCGGCCACCCAGGATATCGCCGTAGACGCCTACCGCCTGGAAATCGCCGACGACAGCCGCCAGGCCGCCCTGGCCGCCAGCTACATGTCCGGTTATCGCATCGCAGCCCTGCTGGCCACGGCCGGAGCACTGTTCTTTGCCGAAGGTTTCGGCTCGACCGGTTTCAACTATAAGCACTCGGCCTGGACCGGCACCTATGTGCTGTTCGGCGTGCTGATGATCCCGGCGTTGCTGACCACCTTGTTCATGCGTGAACCCGACGTGCCACTGCGTACCCAACTGCAGGCCGGCCGCTACACCTTCATGCACCAACTGGTCTCGGTGTTCGTGTTGATCGTGTTGCTGGTGTCGGTCCCGGCGATGTTCACCCAGTTGTACAACACCGATTTCGCCAGCGTGCTGTTCCACGGCGTTACGCTGTGGGAGCTATTGATGGAAGACCGCGCGTTCCTGCGCGCCATCCTGTACATCATTCTCACCACCCTGTGCCTGTCGACCATGGGCCGCCGTGGCCTGGCGCCGGTGCTGACGCCGGTCAACGACTTTATCCTGCGCTACCGCTGGCAGGCGCTGCTGCTGCTCGGGTTGATTGCGACCTACCGCATGTCCGACACGGTGATGGGCGTGATGGCCAACGTGTTCTATATCGACCAGGGTTTCACCAAGGACCAGATTGCCGGGGTCAGCAAGATCTTCGGCCTGATCATGACCTTGCTCGGCGCCGGCATGGGCGGCCTGCTGATCGTACGCTTCGGCATCCTGCCGATCCTGTTCATCGGCGGCGTCGCCTCGGCGGCGACCAACCTGCTGTTCGTGATGCTCGCCGACATGGGCCCGGACCTGCAGATGCTGATATTCACCATTTCCCTGGATAACTTCAGCTCGGGCCTGGCCACCTCCGCGTTCGTCGCCTACCTGTCGAGCCTGACCAACCTCAAGTTCTCGGCCACCCAATACGCACTGCTCAGCTCGATCATGCTGTTGCTGCCGCGCCTGATTGGCGGGTATTCCGGCGTGATGGTGGAGAAGTTCGGCTATCACAACTTCTTCCTGATCACCTGCCTGCTGGGCGTGCCGACGTTGTTCCTGATTGCGTTGCACTGGTTTCAGGAAAATCGACGGGCGCGATTGAGTCCTCCCGCCGAGGACTGACACACCTCGGTCAATGTGGGAGCTGGCTTGCCTGCGATAGCATCGCTGCGGTGTAACAGATACTCCGCGTCGTCGGCATCGCAGGCAAGCCAGCTCCCACACAAAACACCCCACGACCTCACGCCTGTACTCCGGCGACAACCGCCCGTACAATCCAGAGTCATTTCAAGTCCAAGCAACCGACAACGGCCTACCATGCGTACCAGTCAATATTTGCTCGCCACACAGAAAGAAACGCCTTCCGACGCGGTTGTGATCAGCCATCAGCTGATGCTGCGCGCCGGTATGATCCGCAAACTGGCCTCCGGCCTGTACACCTGGCTGCCCATGGGCTTGAAGGTGATGCGCAAGGTCGAAGCCATCGTTCGCGAAGAAATGAACGCCGCTGGCTCTCTGGAAGTGTTGATGCCGAGCACCCAACCGGCTGAGCTGTGGCAGGAATCCGGGCGCTGGGAAGAGTACGGCCCTGAATTGCTGCGCTTCAAGGATCGACATGGCCGCGACTTCTGCGCCGGCCCGACCCACGAAGAAGTGATCACCGACCTGATGCGCAACGAGCTGAGCAGCTACAAGCAGCTGCCGCTGAACCTGTATCAGATCCAGACCAAGTTCCGTGACGAGATCCGCCCACGCTTCGGTTTGATGCGCGGCCGTGAATTCATCATGAAGGACGCCTATTCGTTCCACGCCGACCAGGCTTCCCTGCAGGTCACCTATGACCGCATGCACCAGGCCTACTGCAACGTGTTCACGCGCCTGGGCCTGAAGTTCCGCCCGGTTGAAGCGGACAACGGTTCCATCGGTGGTGCTGGCTCTCACGAATTCCACGTGCTTGCCGAGTCCGGCGAAGACGATATCGTGTTCAGCAACGGTTCCGACTACGCGGCAAACATCGAGAAAGCCGAAGCCGTGCCACGGGAAACCTCCCGCCCAGCGCCGTCTGAAGAACTGCGCCTGGTAGACACCCCGGATACCAAGACCATCGCGGCCCTGGTGGAAAAATTCAATCTGCCGATTGAAAAGACCATCAAGACCCTGATCGTGCGCGCCGAAGAAGAAGGCAAGCTGATTGCGCTGGTGATCCGTGGCGACCACGAGCTCAACGAAATCAAGGCCGCCCAGCAACCTGGCGTGGCCAGCCCGCTGGTCATGGCCACCGATACCGAACTGCGCGACGCCATTGGCGCCGGTGCCGGCTCCCTTGGCCCGTTGAACCTGCCGCTGCCGATCATCATCGACCGCTCGGTCGAACTGATGAGCGACTTCGGTATCGGCGCGAACATCGACGACAAGCACTACTTCGGCGTGAACTGGGAGCGTGACCTGCCGGTTCCGACCGTGGCCGACCTGCGTAACGTGGTCGCTGGTGATCCAAGCCCGGACGGCAAAGGCACCCTGGAAATCAAGCGCGGCATCGAAGTCGGGCACATCTTCCAGCTGGGCAACAAGTACAGCAAGGCGATGAAGTGCGAAGTGCTGGGCGAGAACGGCAAGCCGATCACCCTGGACATGGGTTGCTACGGCATTGGCGTTTCCCGCGTGGTGGCCGCTGCCATCGAGCAGAACAACGACGAGAAAGGCATCATCTGGAGTGACGCCCTGGCGCCGTTCCAGGTAGCCCTGGTGCCGCTGCGCTATGAAACCGAGCAAGTACGCGAAGCCACTGACAAGCTGTACGCCGAACTGACTGCGGCTGGTTTCGAAGTGCTGCTGGATGATCGGGACAAGAAGACCAGCCCGGGCATCAAGTTCGCCGACATGGAGCTGATTGGCATCCCGCATCGGATCGTGGTCAGTGACCGTGGCCTGGCGGATGGCAATCTGGAATACAAGAGCCGGACCGAAGCCGAAGCCCAACCGTTACCGGTGGCTGACGTGCTGTCTTTCCTTCAGGCGCGTATTCGTCGCTGAAAACCAGATCAAGAGAAGTCATGTTCAAGCGAAACACCAGAGCCCTGGGGGGCGCCGCCTTGTGCGGCGCCCTGCTGGTCAGCGGCTGCGCCAACCAGATGTCGCAACGCAGTGAGCACGAGGAACGGATCGAGCGTAAGTTGCTCGATCACAGCCTGCAGATCGATGTAGGCGATCCCAAAGTGCTGGAGCTGCCGCAACGCCGGGTGCGAATTCACGAGCAAAAGACCTTTGAGGTCACCGAGTTCGAAGTTACCCGTCGTTACGACCGCTACACGCCCTACCAACCCTGGCGCAAAGTCTACGAGATGCCTTTGGGCGCCGTGGCACTGGTGGCGGGTGCAGGGGCCAACGTGGCGAATATCTTCGCCCTCGGCAACTTGCCCACCAGCATGACCCGCGACTGGCTGAGCTACGGCGTGGACGGCATCAACCCGTTCATGAACGTGCAATCCCATGGCCGTGCGCAACAGAACCTGGCGGGTATCGATGAAGTCCAGCGCGACAAGCACTTGGAGTATTCGAGCCTGCCCTGGAGCGAACGCCCGGTACAAGTCACCGCTGGCAAGCAAACCCATGATCTGACCACCGACCGTGATGGCGTCTTGCGCCTGAACCTGTTGGACAGCCCATTTGCCGAGCAGGATCTGAACCGCGTCACCACCTTGAAGATCAGCGTTGAAGATGGCCAGGACGATGTGCATTCGGACTCGACCCTGGCGATCAGCAACACCCTGCGCAGCAAGTTGCTCGAAGCCCATGACCTGATCTACGACGACCTGGAAGACGATGAAGTCAACCAATGGGTGCACCGGGTCAAGCGTCTGTCGGAGCTGGGTCTGGAAGAGGAAGCCAGTGAACTGGAACAAAGCCTGATCGAACTGACCCGCAATGATCCTGAGTTGCAGCAGGAATTCCTGCAGGCACTGACCAAGGATGCGGGGCGGTTGGTGGCGGATCCTGGGGCGCGCTGATATTTTTAGACCGCTGAAAATCTAAATGTGGGAGCTGGCTTGCCTGCGATAGCGGTGAGCCAGCTTGCATACACAGTGGCTGCCC
>NZ_JBWKUX010000010.1:0-128701 GCF_059421065.1 Pseudomonas sp. GW821-FHT03A09
CCATCGGCGTGGCCGGCGAGTTGTACCTGGGCGGCGAGGGCGTGGCTCGAGGTTATCTGGAGCGCCCGGCATTGACCTCCGAGCGTTTTGTGCCGGACCCGTTCGGCAAGCCTGGCAGCCGTGTGTATCGCAGTGGCGACCTGACCCGTGGCCGCCCGGACGGTGTGGTGGATTACCTAGGCCGTGTCGACCATCAGGTGAAGATCCGTGGCTTCCGCATCGAACTGGGCGAAATCGAAGCGCGCCTGCGCGAGCAGGACAGCGTCGGCGAAACCGTGGTGGTGGCCCAGGAAGGCCCGACCGGCAAGCAACTGGTGGCTTATGTGGTACCCCTGGACCCAGCGCTGCTGGACGACGCCGTGGCCCAGGCCAACGGCCGCGAAGCCCTGCGCCGTGCCCTGAAAACCCGTCTGCCGGACTACATGGTGCCCACGCACTTGTTGTTCCTCGAACGCATGCCGCTGACCCCGAACGGCAAGCTCGACCGCAAGGGCTTGCCCAAGCCTGATGTGAGCCAGATGCAGCAGGTGTACGTGGCGCCGCAAAGTGAACTGGAACAGAAAATCGCCGCCATCTGGGCCGATGTGTTGCGCTTGCCGCAAGTGGGTTTGCACGACAACTTCTTCGAACTGGGCGGTGACTCGATCATTTCGATCCAGGTGGTCAGCCGTGCGCGGCAGGCCGGCGTGCGCTTCACTCCCAAGGATCTGTTCCAGCACCAGACCGTGCAAAGCCTGGCCAGTGTGGCCCGGGAAGGCGAGGGCGCAGTGCTGCTGGACCAGTCTGCGCAGACCGGCGCGTTGTTGCTGCTGCCGGTGCAACAGGCCTTTTTTGCCGATGAGATTCCCCAGCGTCACCACTGGAACCAGTCCGTGGTACTGCGACCGCACCAGCCGTTGCAGGCGTCGGTGTTGGTCGCGGCGCTGCAGGCGTTGATTGTGCATCACGATGCCTTGCGTACCACCTTCGTCGAGGACGCGACAGGTTGGCGTGCGGCGTATCGTGGGCCGGAGCAGCATCAGGCGGAACAGGTGGTGTGGCAAACATCGCTGAACACCGTCGAGGAACTGGACGCCCTGGGCGAAGAGGCCCAACGCAGCCTCGACTTGAGCGTCGGGCCCTTGTTGCGTGCGGTGCTGGCGCAATTTCCCGACGGCTCCCAGCGCTTGCAGCTGGTGATCCACCACTTGGTGGTGGACGGCGTGTCCTGGCGCATCCTGCTGGAAGATCTGCAAAGCGCTTATCAGCAACTGGCCCAAGGTGCTCCCGTGGCCTTGCCGGCCAAGACCAGCACCCTTCGTGCCTGGGCCGAACGCCTGCAAGCCTATGGGCGCAGCGCGGCACTGGAACAGGAGCTGAGCGGGTGGCAGACGCAATTGCAGGGCAGCCCGACCGACTTGCCGGTGGCCGACCCTCACGCCAGCTTGAGCAACCGGCTGGCATTGAGCGTGAGCACCCACCTGGACCCGACCTATACCCGTCGCTTGTTGCAAGACGCGCCGAGTGCCTACCGCACCCAGATCAACGACCTGCTGTTGACGGCCCTGGCCCGGGTCATCGTGCGCTGGACCGGTGATGAGTCGATGTTGATCCGCCTGGAAGGCCACGGTCGTGAAGACCTGTTCGACGAGATCGACCTGACCCGCACCGTCGGCTGGTTCACCAGCCTGTACCCGCTGAAGCTGGTGCCGACCGACTCCGTGGCCGGTTCCCTCAAGCAGATCAAAGAGCAACTGCGGGCGGTGCCCAACAAGGGCCTGGGGTTTGGCGCGCTGCGTTACCTGGGCAATGCCGAGGCGCAACAGGCGCTGGCCGCACTGCCGCGCCCACGCATTACCTTCAACTACCTGGGCCAGTTCGACGCCAGTTTCGACAGCGGCGAGCAAGAGGGGCTGTTCGCGCCCTCGGGCGACGCCAGCGGTGCCGAGCAAAGCCCCGACGCGCCTTTGGGTAACTGGCTGGAGATCAACGGCCAGGTCTACGGTGGCGAGTTGAAGCTGAACTGGAGTTTCAGCCAGGCCATGTTTGACCCCTACACGGTGCAGCAACTGGCCGACGATTATGCCTCGGAGCTGAAGTGCGTGATCGACCACTGCTGCGAGTCGGCCAACCAGGGCGTGACGCCGTCGGACTTCCCCCTGGCGCGGTTGTCCCAGGATCAATTGGATGCGTTGCCGCTGAACATCGGTGAGATCGAAGACCTTTATCCGCTGTCGCCCATGCAACAGGGCATGCTGTTTCAGTCGTTGTATGGTGCAGGCTCGGGCGACTACATCAACCAGATGCGCATCGATGTGCAGGGCCTGGATGTGTCGCGTTTTTGCCAGGCCTGGCAGGCGGCGATGGACCGTCACGAGATTCTGCGCAGTGGTTTCCTCTGGCAGACCGAGCTGGAGCAGCCGTTGCAGGTGGTCTACAAACAGGCCCGCCTGCCGTTTACCGAACTTGACTGGCGCCAGCGTGCAGACACTCTCCAGGCGCTCGACAGCCTGGCGGAGTCGGCACGGACCCAAGGCTTTGTACTGGAGCAGGCGCCGTTGTTGAGCCTGACGGTGGTGCGCACCGGTGCCTTCAGTTATCACCTGATCTACACCAACCACCACATCCTGATGGACGGCTGGAGCGGCTCGCAGCTGTTCGGCGAAGTGTTGCAGCACTACGCGGGTGAACCCTTGTCGACACCGACCGGGCGTTACCGCGACTACATCGCCTGGTTGCAGGCACAGGACAAGGCGGTCAGCGAAACCTTCTGGAAAGAACAACTGGTGAACCTGCAGGAGCCGACCCGCCTGGCCCGTGGTGAAACCGGCGCTGAGCCTGGTGCCAACGGCGAGTACCGCTTGAGCCTGGACACCGCGCAAACCGAGCACCTGAAAGCCTTCGCTCAACGCAACAAGGTGACCCTCAATACGCTGGTGCAAGGCGCCTGGCTGTTGCTGCTGCAGCATCACACCGGGCAGGCCACCGTCGCGTTCGGTGCCACGGTGGCCGGACGCCCGGCGGAATTGCGCGGCATTGAGCAGCAGGTTGGCTTGTTCATCAACACACTGCCGGTGGTGGCGACACCGCATGCGCAAATGCCGGTGAGCCAGTGGCTGCAACAGGTCCAGGCCCAGAACGTGCGGTTGCGCGAGCAGGAGCATACGCCGCTGTTCGAGATCCAGCGCTGGGCCGGGTTGGGGGGTGAGGCGTTGTTCGACAGCATCCTGGTGTTTGAAAACTACCCGGTGTCCGAGGCCCTGGAGCAGAGTGCGCCGTCGGGGTTGAACTTTGGTGCGGTGCACAGCCTGGAGCAGACCCACTATCCATTGACCGTGCTGCTGGCGATTGGCGACACCCTGGGCCTGGAGTTCAATTACGACCGCCAGCGCTTCACCGCACAGCATATCCAACGCCTGGCCGAGCACTTCCAGCAGTTGCTGCAAGCCCTCGCCAACGATGCTTCCCAGCGTCTTGCCGCGCTGCCTTCATTGGCCGGTGCCGAGCGCGAACAGGTGCTGCAAACGTGGAACGCCACGACCGAAACCTACCCACTGCACCAGGCCGTACACCTGTTGATCGAGGCGCAAGTGGTGTGTACGCCGAATGCGCCGGCCTTGGTATTCGGCGGGCAGTGCCTGAGTTACACCGCATTGAACGCCCGGGCCAACCGCCTGGCCCATCGCTTGATCGCTGCGGGTGTCGGGCCGGACGTGCTGGTGGGGGTGGCGGTGGAGCGCTCGATTGAAATGGTGGTCGGCCTCTTGGCTGTGCTCAAGGCTGGCGGCGCCTATGTGCCGCTGGACCCGGAATACCCTCGTGACCGGCTGGCCTACATGCTCGAAGACAGTGGCGTCGCCCTGTTGTTGACCCAGGCGCATCTGCTGGAACAACTGCCGATTCCCCAAGGCCTGCGACACCTCGTGCTGGAACAGGGTGATGGGTGGCTGGCGGACTACGATGAGCAGAACCCAGGCCTTGCAGTCGACGGCGAAAACCTCGCCTATGTGATCTACACCTCAGGTTCCACCGGCCAACCCAAGGGCGCCGGCAACCGCCATAACGCCCTGACCAACCGGTTGTGCTGGATGCAACAAGCCTATGGATTGGACGCCAGCGACAGCGTGTTGCAGAAAACCCCGTTCAGTTTTGACGTGTCGGTGTGGGAGTTCTTCTGGCCGTTGATGACCGGCGCGCGCCTGGTGGTAGCGGCGCCGGGAGATCATCGTGATCCTGCCAGGCTGGTCAACCTGATCAACGCCGAGGGCATCACCACGCTGCACTTTGTGCCGTCGATGCTGCAAGCGTTTCTGCAGGACACGGCTGTTACGTCATGCCATAGCCTGCAACGCATCGTGTGCAGTGGTGAAGCCTTGCCGGTAGACGCCCAGCAGCAAGTCTTTGCCAAGCTGCCGGAGGCCGCTTTGTACAACCTGTATGGCCCCACCGAGGCGGCTATCGACGTAACCCACTGGACCTGTGTGGAGGAGGGGCGCGACGCCGTGCCGATTGGCCGACCGATTGCCAACCTCGGCTGCTACGTGCTGGACGGCAACCTGGAGCCGGCACCGGTGGGCGTGTTGGGTGAGTTGTACCTGGGCGGTATTGGCCTGGCACGGGGTTATCACCGCCGTCCGGCATTGACCGCCGAACGCTTTGTGACCGACCCGTTCGGCAGTGGCGGGCGCCTGTACCGTACCGGTGACCTGGCGCGCTATCGCGATGACGGCGTGATCGAGTACGCCGGGCGCATTGACCACCAGGTGAAACTGCGCGGCTTGCGTATCGAGCTGGGTGAAATCGAAGCGCGCCTGCTGGAGCACGATGGCATCCGTGAAGCCGCCGTGCTGGCGGTGGACGGTGCGTACCTGGTGGGTTACGTGGTACTTCAAAAACCGCAGGACGACTGGAAGGCCGCGGTCATCGCCCACCTGGGCGCGCAGTTGCCGGACTACATGGTGCCGGCCCAGTGGGTGGTGTTGAACGAGATGCCGCTGAGCCCCAACGGCAAGCTGGATCGCAAGGCGTTGCCCAAGCCTCAGGCCCAGGGTGCCGAACTGTACCAAGCGCCCCAGACCGAGTTGGAACAGCAGGTCGCGTCGATCTGGAGCGATGTGCTGGGTGTGGAGCGGGTGGGGCTGCACGACAACTTCTTCGAGTTGGGCGGTCATTCGTTGCTGGTGCTGATGCTCAAGGAACGGATCAGGAAGATCAGCGGCGTCGGTTTGTCCATCAGTCAATTGATGCTCAACCCGACCGTTCGTGGCCAGGTCAATTGCTTGCAGGGCGACACGCGCAGTTCGTTGATCGTCAAGCTCAATAGCCAGACACAAGGCACGCCGCTGTTCATGTTCCACCCGAGCTTCGGCTCGGTGCATTGCTACACCGCGATTGCCCTGGCGCTCAGGGAGCAGCGCCCGGTGTTCGGGGTGATCTGCCGGGCATTGGCCGAAGCCGGTGCGGCCGTGCCGCAGTGGCAGGCGATGGTCGAGGACTACACGGCGCAACTGTTGGCGGCACAACCCCACGGCGCCTTCCGCCTGGCGGGCTGGTCGTTGGGCGGCAACCTGGCGATGGAAGTCGCTTATGGCCTGGAGCGAGCTGGGCGTGAGGTGGAGTTTGTCGGCTGGATCGATTCGGCGCCACCGCAGTGGCTCAAGCCCTATTGGGAAGCCGTGGACACCCAGGATGATCGCGAAGTCTCGGCTAACGAGCGACGTGCGGCCTTGCTGGGGGTGATGTTCCCCGCATTTGCCGAACAGATCCAAGACACTTGGCAGCAGTGCCAACACCACGCCGAGGCTGAGCAATGGCCGGTGTTCGTCGCCTGGGCCGAACAGACCCTGGGTGAAGCCTTTACCGGTATCAAGGATGAACTGCTACGTGGCAATGAAGCGCAGATTTCCTGGGAGGTTGACCGCGCACTGAGTGAACGCATGACCGCGTCTGACTTCAAACCGATCAAGGCTCCCGTCAGTTGCTGGTGGGCGTCGATGAGCCGGGCAGGGCGCCTCAAGGACCTGATCGAGCAGAACATGGCGACGGTGATTGGCCAGGGGCGTATAGAGCGCTCGGTGGTGATCGATACGGATCACGACGGTATCATCGACAGTGCCGCGTTCATCAGCAGCTTGGTGGCTGCCATGTAGTGAGCGGGCTTGCCCCGCGCTGGGTGGCGCAGCCGCCCCAAACCCAGGCACCTAGGTCCTTCTGAAACACCGCGGCGTCTTTGTTGGGGTGGCTGCGCCACCCAGCGCGGGGCAAGCCCGCTCACTACAAGAATTCGGTCGCAGGGTTATAAAAAAACGCCCGATGAAAGCAGGGCTCTCATCGGGCGTTCATTCGATCACCCTTGGTGATCAAGACCTCCTATCAGAAGTCCCAGCGCGTGCTGACCATCACGTTACGCGGCTCACCGTAGGCGGCCGAGTTATAGAAGCCCACGTTGGTGTAGTAGGACTTGTCGAAGATGTTGTTGAAGTTGACGGTCGCCGACAAGTTCTTGGTGACCTGGTAGCGGGTCATCAGGTCCACCAGCCAGTAGGACTCCTGGGTGATGTCCTGGTTCTGGTTGAGTGGCTGGTTCCAGATTTCCTGCCAGCCCTTGGTCTGCCAGCGCAGGCCGCCACCGATGGTGAACTTGTCGAGGTCGCCCTTGAGCTTGTAGGTGGTGTTCAGGTTGACCTGGTGCTCGGGTTCGAAGGTGGAGATCTTCTTGCCGTCTTCGTCGCGCACGATCTTGTGGGTGTAGCCACCCTGGACTTGCCAGCCTGGGCTCAACTCACCGGAGATCTCCGCTTCATAGCCCTTGGTGACCGCCTTGGAGCCCTTGAACGCATAGTTGCTCGGCGTCGGCGTCTGGTTGTTGTAGGCATCGTCCGAGATCGGTCGGTTGGTTTCATGCACTTCGAAGTAGGCAATGCTGGTGTTCAGGCGGCCGTCGAAGAACTCGCCCTTGAGGCCCAGCTCGTAGTTTTGCCCTTCGTCCGGGTCCAGCAACTTGCTGTCGCGGTCTTTGTAGGTGCTTTCCTGGGGTTGGAAAATATCGGTGTAGCTGGCGTAGGCCGAGAAGTTGTCGTTGAGGTCGTAGATCACCCCGGCGTACGGGATGAAACGGCCGGTTTCCTTGTAGGACGGGTTGTTACCGGTGACGTGATAGTTGGCCACGCGCCCACCGAGGATCACGTTCAGGTCATCGATCACGTTCAAACGTGTGGTCACGTAGTAGCCGTTCTGGCGGATGGTGTCGTCGATGTACTGTTGAGCCGGGCCGTAGATAGGCTTGCCGAGCTTGCCATTCCAGTTGTAGAAATCGACTTTGTTGCCCTGCGGCCATTCTGGCGACCAGTAACCTTTGCCTTGCCAGCGCGAGGTGCCGATCGAGCCGCCCACCACCAATTCATGTTCACGGCCGAAGAGGCTGAATGGCCCGGTGGCATAAAGGTCGGCGGAGGTACTTTTGGTTTCGCCCGTGTACTTCTGCCCGTTGATCTCCGCCGTGCCATCGGCTGCCGGCTGGACGAACTGAATCGAAGCGAGATCGGCATGGTAGCTGTTGATCTTGTGGTCCAGTTGCAGCTTGGTCACCCAGCCGTCACCCAGGTCATGCTCCAGCATGGCGAAGGCGGTACGGGTGTTTTGCTCCCACGAACTCCAGGTAGTGCCGTTGTTGTAGGAGCGCGGCATCTTGTTGATGCTGCCGTTGGAGTTGACCAGCGGGAATGCGCCGGACCAGCTGGAGCCTTTCGGGACACTGTCCTGGTAGTCGAAGCCGACGGTCAGCATGGTGTCAGGGGACAGGTCGAATTCGGTGATGCCGTAGTAGGTTTCGGTCTTGCGCGAGTAGTGGTCCATGAAGGACTGCTTGTCCTGGTACGCCGCTACCGCACGGCCACGCACATTGCCGCTTTCGGTCAAGGGGCCGCTGACGTCGACTTCACTGCGATAGTTGTCCCACGAGCCCGCGCCGAGGGTCACATGGCCCTTGAAGTCCGAGGTGGGTTTCTTGCGGATCAGGTTGATGGTCGCCCCCAGGGAGCCGGCGCCATTGAGCAGGCCGGTGGCACCCTTGAGGATTTCGATACGGTCATAGATCGCCATGTCGCTCAGGGTGTTGCCCGCCGAGTAGCCGACGTTGCGTACGGTGGAGGGAATGCCGTCGTACTGGAAACTGTTGACCGAGAAACCGCGGGAATAGTAGTTGGTTCGGTCGGTGTCATACGCCGATACGGTGATGCCCGGGGTGTGGCGCATCACGTCATCGACGTTGTTGAGGCCAAAGTCCTCGATGTGCTGGCGGGTGATCACGGTGATCGACTGTGGGGTCTGGCGCGGGGTGAGGGTCAGGCGCGTCGCGGTGGCGATGGTGCCTGGCGTGTAGGAGCCGGAGCCCTCGGTGATGTTGCCCAGCACGTTGGCGCTGACTTGGGTGGGGCTCAACTCCACGGCGGTAGTATTGCCGGCAGCGGCCACGGTCAGCGAATTGCCGTTGAGGCTGTGGGTGGTCGAGGTGCCAGTCAGCAGTTGCTCGATGGCTTGCTGCGGTTCCATCTTGCCCTTGACCGCACGGCTGTTCTTGCCCTGTACGTCGCTGGGGCTGTACAGCACCTGCACGTTGGTTTGGCGTCCGAATTCCTGCAGTGCGCTCCCCAGCGACTGTGCAGGAATATTCAACTCGATCTCCTGAGCCTGCACATAGCCTGCAATCGGCAACGATACCGCCAGGGCCAAAGCGCTGGGAAGAAGGTTGATGTTCAGGGCCCGGCGCATGGATAGCGCTTTGCTCAGTGGGCTGAGACCGAGTCGTGCTGGCATGGATGCTTTCTCTTCTAGGTTTTAAGTGGGCAGTTATAGGTGTTAATTGAGGCTGGTTCTCATTACCACTAGTGAGACGTTCCTACCTCGGGAAACCGGAAAATAAACTTCACGCCGGTTCCAGCGCATGCACCACCTGGCCCGCACGCAGGCGCACAAGCTGGTCGGCGATGTCGAAATAACGATCGTCGTGGCTGATCACGATGATGGTTTTGCCCAGGCGCTTGAGGTCCGGCAGCAGCTCGGTGTAGAAGATGCGGCGGAAGGCCGGGTCCTGGTCGGCGGCCCATTCGTCGAATACCAACACCGGGCGTTCCTCCAGCCAGGCGTTGACCAGCGCCAGGCGCTTGCGCTGGCCGGTGGACAGGTCGGTGGTGCTGAACACGCCGTCCTTCACACTGACCTTGTGCGCGATTTCCAGGCGCTCCAGGTACTTGCTGGCGCTGTCCAACGATTGCGTGGCGCTGCCCTGCACCAAGTCATCGAACAGGTAATAGTCGGAGAAGATCGTCGTGAACAGTTGGCGGTAATCGTCGCGCTCGGGGTCGGTGATGGCCTCGTCGTTGAGGCGGATCTCACCCGCGTGGGGCTGATACAGACCCAGCAGCAGTTTGATCAGCGTGGTCTTGCCACTGCCGTTCTCGCCGACGATAAACACGATATCGCCTTGCTTGATGCTCAGGTTGATCGGCCCCAGGTGGAAGGGCGCGCTGCCCTCGACCGCCGGCGGGCTGTAGCTCACATTGCGCAGTTCCAGGCTGTTGACCACCGGCTTGGGCGCTTCGCTGTCATCCATCAGCAAGTGCGGCTCAGGCGAGGAGAAACGCTCGGACAACTCGCTGATACGGCCAAAGGCAATCTTCGCCTTGCCCACCACCGGCAGGTAACCCAGCAAATGTTCCAGCGGGCCCTTCATGTACAACAGCACCAGCACGAACCCGGTAATCACCGTCGGGTCCGGGTTGGGGTTGTACGCTTGCATCGCCAGGGCCAGGCCGATGACCACGAAGAACAGCATCGAACCGAAGGTCTTGGCCAGGATGTAGATGTTGACCGAACGCACCTGGATGTCGCTGATACGGTCGGCGGTTTCCTGGATGCGATGGGTGTTCATGCGAAAACGCCGTGGCCGGTGCATGCGCAGTTCCTTGGCACCGGAGGCAATCGCGTTGTAGTAACGCTGCAGTTCATCCTCATGACTGCGCGCCAGGTCGAAACCCTGGATACCCTTGCCGCCGGCAATGAACTGCACGGCACTGCCGATGATGATCGCCACCACCATCATCAGGAACATCGGCACTGACAGGTACGCCAGGTAGCCCAGGCAGCCGAGTGTGACGGTGGCGGCGATGGCCAGCGGCGTGAACGCAAAGGAGAAGTCGCTGATGGTGTCGACGTCATGGGTCAGCACCGGGATCAGCCGATGGGAGCGGTAGCGCTCGATTTGCCCGATGGGTGCCGACAGCACCTTCTCGCCGAGGTCCTTGCGCAGGGCGGCAATGATGCGTTGCCCGACGTAGTTGGTGCCAATGTCCGAAATGATCGAACTGACCAACGCCACCACACACAAGGCCGCAAAGGTCAGGACAACGCCCTGGGTCATGCCGTTGGCCGAGTGCAGGGCATTGTTGATGGTGGCCAGCAACAGGGTGATGGCCAGGCCGCCCGCCATGCCGAGGGCGACGGACACCGTCACGATCGCACGAAAGGGCCTGAGCAGGGCGAGCAGGCCATGGAAGGCGCCGCGTTTGGGGTCGGTCATAAATACATCCCGGAGAGTGAAAAGAGGGGCTGGGCACACAGACCCTTACCCATGACAAACGAAGCGTCGGCGCGAGGATTTAGCTCGGCATGCCGGGCGGCAGCCGTGCGGGATAAATTGCCGCAGGGCTGGTTCGTTCTTGTGCTGTAGGCGCACGTGTATCGACGCGCTGCGCAGTCCACTCAGCGAGAGCGAAACAATGACGAAAAAGAACCTGGTGTATGTGTGGTCCCTGAGAAATGCCGCGGCCGACAAGGCCGGGCAGCCGGTGGCCTACAAGGACCACGAGCGCTACATGAAGTCGGTGCTGGAGTTCCTGGTGGGATCGCTGAATGACACGCCGCTGGGCCAGGCCTACAACCTGGTGGGTGTGGTGTATGACGATGACGAGCAGAACCCACGTGACCAGCAACTGGTCAGTGACTATGGCTTTGCCTACCAGCCAGGCCGGCAGTGGTTGTACCCGGCGGACTTGCGGGTGCAGGGCAACCTGGTCAACGACCTGCTGCTGAGCGTGCCGTCCACCTATCGCCGATTGCCGCGGGGTACGGCGGAACACATCGCCGGCAAGCAGGATTTCGAACGCCGGCTGCATGACACGCTGGTGGAGTTGAAGGCCGATATCGTGGTGCTGGACGGCTTACTGGTGATCCTCGATGAGTTGGTACGCCCCGGCGCGCCGTTTGCCCGGCGCATCATGAATATCCACCCCGGCATTACCCGCCTCGAGTCACCCTACGAGCGCCGTGGCGCCTATGCCACCTGGAATGCGTTGTATGGCGCCCGAGGGCAGGCGGTAGTGGACTGGACGACCAAAGAAACCGCGCCGTGCGAACCGCTGTACCTGACCGGTGCGTCGTTCCATTACGTGGACAACGGTATTGATTCCGGCGAAGTGTTCCACGACGTGCTCAAGACTGAGATATCGCCGCAGGACACCATCCTCGAACTGCGCTGGAACAACTTCAATAACAGCCTGTTTCCGGCACTGCATGAGGGACTGGAGTTGTTGGCCCAAAAGGGCTGAAGTCGTCCACGATCCAAGTGTGGGAGGGGGCAAGCCCCCTCCCACAGGGGGGTAGTAGTGTGACCTAGAGATCGCGCACTACGCGAAACCCGATCCAATCCCCGCGCGTCTGTGGGTAGATATTGTTGCGGTTGCCCGAGCGCGAGAACACTGGTGCTTCGCCCCAGTCATTGCCGCGAATCTGATAGGACTCACAGTTCGGTTCCACCCAGGCGCTGCCGTCGGTCGGTGCGCCGATGTAGTTGGGGTGTTCGCAATCGGCAACCCGTTCATAGACGTTGCCGTGCATGTCATACATGCCGAACGCATTTGGCGGGTAGCTGCCCACCGGCGATGAATAGCTGTAGCCGTCCGCCGGGCCATAGGTGTTGGCGTGCTGGGCGATGCTGTAGCCCTTGCCCTCGTCGAACGGGAAGGGGAACGGCCCGGTGGAGCCTGCGCGCGCGGCGTATTCGCGCTGGGCTTCGCTGACCATGTGGTACTGCTGGCCGGTCTTTTTCGACAGCCAGGCCACGTAGTGCTTGATGTCGTCCATGTCCATGCACACTGCCGGTTGGCGCGGCCCCTGGGGGTAGCGCGGCTTGCTGGCGATGCATTCACGGCCTGGGCGGTCGTCACCATTGGCGATCTTGACCCCGGTCTGGCGGATGTAGCTGTCCCATTCGCCGGCCGTGATATGGAACCGGCTCATGGCGAACGGCTTGGCGAAGGTCACTTCATGCATCGGGCCTTCGTCCGGCTCGCGGCCGACTTCGTCTTCGGGAGTGCCCATGGTGAAGGTGCCGGCGGGCAGTACGACCATCTCCGGGCAGTCCTTGCAGTCCTTGAACACCTTGCCGGGTTGCGGTGTGGCTGCCTGGGCCAGGCCTGGCAGCAGGGCGCTGCACAGGGTGGTCAGTGCCAGCGCGGTCAAGGGTTTGAGTCGGAATGGAGTCATGTGGGCGCCTCGTTCAAAACAAGAAAAGGGTCACAACCGCTGGCTCAGCACGGTCATGAAGCGTTGGATTTCATCCGAGCTGTTCAGCAGGCCGGGGGAGGTGCGGATCACCGGGCCGACATCGCGGTCCACCGCGTCGATCACCACGCGGTTTTTCATCATGTGCGCGACCACGGCGTCGCTGTCCTGGCCCTTGACCCGGAAGAAGGTAAAGCCCGCCGACAGCTCGGGGTTGCGTGGTGTCACTAGCTCGATCTTTGGGGACGTCAGCAACTGGTTTTTCAGCTCAGTGTTGAGGGCATGAATGCGCGCCTGTACCGGCGCCTTGCCGAGTTGCAGGTGCAGCTTGAACGCTTCGTCGGCCGCCCAGCGATGCTCGAAGGCGTGATAGCCGCCCGGCGTCATGGTCGTGGCGAAATTGGTGTCTTCGGAAAAGGTCGGCACCATCGGCGTGACGTATTTGTTCTCGGTATCGCGGGCACAGACGAGGCCGGTGCCGCGTGGGCCAAACATCCATTTGTGGGTGCCGGCGATGAAGAAGTCGCAGTGCATGTCCGGGAAGTCGAGGTTTTCCACGCCGAAGCCATGCACGCCATCGATCACGTAGAGGAGGCGGTCCTGGTCGTCACGACTGCGGTTGTATTCCTCCACCAGTTTGCCGATCTCGCCGACCGGCAATTTTACGCCACTGCCCGATTGCACCCAGGTCATGCCGAGTACGCGGGTGTTGGGGCGGATATTGCGCTGGATATTGCCCAGCACTTCGTCCACCGACACGTGGCTTGGGCTGTCGAACAGCGTGATGCGGCGTACCTGGGTGCCTTGCTTCCGCACGCGAAAATCCAGGCTGTTCTGGGTGGCGTAGTGCTCGTGCACGGTGGTGAGGATTTCCTGGTCGGCGCGTACCTTGATCCCGCCATAAATCATGGCCAGGCCTTCGGAGGTGCTGCCGGTCAGGGCGATCTGCGCCGGTGTGGCATTCAGGTAGCGCCCGGCCCATTCGCGCACCTGGCCCTCGCGTTTCCAGGTTTCCTGCAGGCCCCAATCCATCGCCAGCCCGGGGTTACGGTCGATCTGCAGGCGGTAGCGCTCGATGGCGTCGCGCACCGGCTTGGGGTGCGACGCCACCAGGAAGTTGGAGAAGTGCAGGTAGTCCGGATCTTGGTTGAACAGCTGCTTGAGTCCCGTCCATGGGGTGTTCGCCAGAAGCGTCGTTTCGGCTGCCAGTGCCTGTGGCAGCAGTGGCAGGCTGGCGGCGAATACGCCGGCCTGCTTGAGAAAAGTACGGCGGTTGGTCATGGACTTACTTCATGGCTGATTAACGGTTGGCCAACGGCTTGGCGGCTTTTTGTACCTGGTCCCACACCCGCAGGAAGTTGCCTCCCCACAGCTTGGCGATATCGGCTTCGGAATAGCCGCGCTGGATCAGCTCGGCGGTGATGTTGCGCACGTCGCCGACGTTCTCCCAGCCCTGGAGGCCGCCGCCGTCGTTGAAGTCCGAGGCGATGCCGACGTGATCGATACCGATCTTGCGTACGGTGTAGTCGATGGCGTCGCCCAAATCCTTGAGGGTGGCCTTGGGTTCTTCGTCGAGGATGGCGTACAGCGCACTGGCGTATTGGCCGAATCGCTGCTCGGGCCACGCGGCGATGATCGCGTCGCCGGGCATCAAGGCCATGGCCAGATTAGGCAGTGGCGGCAGGTCGAAGCGGGCGCGCAGGGCGTTGAGTTTGTCCTGGGTCGGTTGGCTGAGCGGGCGCAGGTAGGCGGAAAAGCCCACGACCTGCACCACGCCACCGCTGTTCTTGATCAGCTGCAGCTCTTTGTCGCTGAGGTTGCGCGGGATGTCCACGAACGCACGGGGTGCTGAATGGGAGGCCACCAGGGGTGTGCGGCTCAATTGCGCCACTTGCTCCAGGGCCTTGGTCGACATCTGCGACACATCAATGATCACGCCCAGGTCATTCAGGCGGTGTACGGCTTGCTGGCCGATGTCTGACAGGCCCTCGAGTGCGTCAACCGAGTCGTTGAAAAACGGCAGTGGGCGCGACGAATCGGACCAGGCGTTGTTGCCCACGTAACTGAAGCCGAACATGCGCATGCCGCGAGCGGTCCACAGGTCCAGCTGGTTCAGGTCATTGCCCAGCGGGTAGGCGTTGAGCATGCTGATAAAGATCGCGAACTTGCCCTCGCCGTGCAGGCGGCGGAAATCATCCGGTGTGTAGGCGATGCCGACTTGGTTGGGGAAGTCGCGCACCATGCCAGAGATGATTTTGTAGCGCACCTCCTGCTCGTGGCGGGCTTCTTCGACGAAGCCCTCGGTGGGTTTGTGCGGGGCGTTGGGGCCGTTCCAGATCTCCGGCCAGCCGAATATGGTCAGTGCTGCCCCGGACAAGCGGCCGCGTGCTGCCTTGGCCAAGTCGAACTGGCCGCTGCCATCCTTGTCGGCCTCGTTGCCAGCGGTGCCAAAATCCAGGGGCACGGTGATGTGGCTGTCGAATGACAGCAGGCGGTCCTGCATTTCATTCGCCTGCTTGATCACCTCCAACGGGTAGCCGGCATTGCCCTTGAACCAGTGATCCCAGACCAGGAAACCGGCTCCGGCGCCGATGGCCAGTGCCAGCGGCAGGCCGATGTACAGCGCCTTGTTCGAACGTGGTTTTGTCATTGCCATCTCAGTCAGTTGAGGCCTTTGCTATCAGGGTGGAACGAGCGATGGCGGGGGAAATTTAGGCGGTGGCAATGCGGCGGTAAATTTACTCAGGCTGCAAACGTTCTAGCTCTGATTAAGCCGTTTCCTAAGGTAGACAATGACGATCTCTCGACGTGGGTTCATCGCAGGCCTGGCGCTGACTGGCGCGGCTGTGCCGGCGGCCTTTTATGCCCATCGTGAGTTGACGCGGGAAGAAGAATTCCCCATCACCCCCGGCGAAGCCACGGTCGACTTGGCCGACACCCAGGGCCAGCACTTGGCGAATACCCTGCGCGGGGTATGGAACCTGCGTCTGGAAGGGCGTGATGCCGGCCTCAAGGGCCTGCCGCTGCAAGGCCTGGAACTGCTGCTGGACATCGCCCCGCGTGGCCGTGGCTTGCGCGGTTACCTCGACACCGCCGACAACCTGCGTGCCGAGGGCGAGCCGCGCTATCGCGTATTGGGCGATCTGCTGACGGGCGAGGGCGCCATGCTCTACTGGCGCTTGATCGACCGCGACGCACCCGCTGGCATACCCGCCTATGAGTTCAAGATGACCCTCGATGAAGTCTGGGCCGACTTCGGCAACGCCGGCAGCGGCACGCTGACGGGGCAGATCCTCGACCTCAATCGCCCGTTGGCACTGACCGAGCGCGACAATCGTTTTGTCGCCCACAAACAGGTGTTCCCCGAAGCCCGCCAACGTATCGGCCTCAACCCGACACTATTGGCCTGGCTGATCTCGCCCGAACACCGTCTGTTTCACCAGCTGTGGCATGCCACCCGCGACCAATGGCACAAGCTCTCCGAAGAAAAGCGTGACGCCCTGCGTGGCATCGGCTGGCAGCCGGGCCCGCGAGGCCAGGAGCGCGACGCCCGAGGCAAACGCAAGGACCGCAACGGCTCCGGCATCGATTTTTTCTTCATGCACCGCCATATGCTCGGCACTGCACGGTCCATGCAAGACCTGCCCTCATGGCCGCAATTCCCCGAGCCGCAACCCGCGCTGGAACGTGATCGCCTGGGTTTCGTCCGTTACTTCGATAACCACGACGGCTTCGCGCTGCCACCGGCCTGGTCGGCCCCGGACGACGCCGACTACACCCAGTGGGTCGGCGACATCAAGGCGGCCGAGACTTATCACAGCAACTTCCAGGTGTGGGAATCCCAATACCGCGACCCGCGCTACCTGGCCAAGCTGACCCTGGGCCAGTTGGGTTCGGAAATGGAACTGGGCCTGCATGATTGGCTACACATGCGCTGGGCCTCGGTGCCTCGCGATCCGTCCAACGGCGCTCCGGTGCCGTTTGCCCGCGACCCCTCGGACTTTGCCGCACGCTGGTACGTGCCGGAAAACGACTTCCTCGGCGATCCGTTTTCCTCTCACGTCAACCCGGTGTTCTGGCATTTCCACGGCTGGATCGACGATCGTATCGAAGACTGGTTCCGCGCCCATGAGCGCTTCAGCCCGGGCGAGGTCAGCCGCCTGGAAGTCAACGGCGTGGCCTGGTTCGCGCCTGGCCGGTGGGTCGAGGTCGACGACCCATGGCTCGGCCCCGATACCCATGGGTGCAGCACCACGCCGGGTTTGCAAATGGGCCGCTCAATGGAAATGGACCCGGAAACCATGAAGCTGGCTCTGCGGATCACCTTCGGCGCGGATGAGGAGCTGCTCAAGGGTTTGTTCAAGCGCGTACCGCAGCGGCCTTGGTATGCGCGGCATTTGAAGGTCAAGCGTGAGGGGAAGGCTTGACAGCGTGAAGTCGGCGCGCAAGGATCAACTCAATTTTTGAAAATTGAGTTTCAGTCATGGCTAAAGTCCAAAAACCGACCGACTTCGCGGTGTTGCTGAAGCAATATGGCATGGAGGTTTTTGAGCTGGCGCGTCTCCACAGGGCGGTAGATGACAAGGGGCGGTATCTGCATTGGGACGAGTTTCGTCGTTATCCTGCGCCCGGCGTCAACAAAGAGGCTGCGTGGGCTGCGATCAAAATGGCTCGGGCGTGCGCGAGCAAAACCCTTGAGCTGCGCAGCGAATGCGGTAGTCCCTTTTTCTTATACGGCACTGATTTTTGTGAGGCAGTGATTCACGCTGTTGAATCGGTGACGTCCAGGCTGGGAGGCGCGGCGGCATCATCGCCCCAATACCGGGACAACACCCAGTATCTGGTTGACTCGTTGATGATGGAGGAGGCGATTTCCAGCGCCCAACTGGAAGGTGCCGCGACAACCCGTAAAATCGCCAAGGACATGTTGGCCAAAGAGCGAACGCCTCAAACTGACGATGAGCGGATGATCCTCAACAACTATCAACTGATGAAGCATGCCAAGTACAACAAGGACGAAAAACTGTCTGTTGCGCTGATCAGTGAACTGCATGGCATTGCCACCGCAGATATTGAAGAGGACGACGTTCATCCGGGGCACATCAGGGACAGTGACGATATTTTTGTCGGTGGTGCAGGTGACGAAGTCGTCCACCAGCCACCCAAGGCCGTGCTGTTGCCGGTCAGGCTTGAGGCGCTTTGCCAGTTCGCGAATGATCGGCATGACGGCCAGGATGGCAGACACTTTATCCATCCTGTGGTGAAGGCCGTTATCCTGCACTTCATGCTGGGCTATGAACACCCGTTCAGGGATGGCAATGGGCGCACCGCACGCGCTTTGTTTTACTGGTTCATGCTCAAAAGTGGTTATTGGCCATTTGAATACATTTCTATCAGCACGCTGCTCAAGCAAGCCCCTATGCAATATGGGCGTTCGTACGTGTATACGGAAACCGATGCGTTTGATTTGACCTACTTCGTCATTTATCAATTGCGGGTAATTGAGCGGGCCATTCAGCAATTCATGGCCTATTTCGACAGCAAGCGCCTGGAGGCGGCAGAGCTGATGAGTTGGTTGACCACACTTGAATTGAAAGAGCGGTTGAACTACCGACAGGGCCATTTCTTGAAGAAAGTGCTCCAGCATCCAGGACGCATATTCACGCCCAAGGAACTCACCCATGACTATGGCGTTTCGGAAAATACCGCACGTAAGGACCTTGAGAAGCTGGTCGAGATGAAAGTGCTGCTCAAGGTCCAGGAAGGAAAAAGCTATCTGTACGTTGCACGAAACGATGGGCAGGCCAACTTGACGGCGCTGGGCTCCTCAAGCTGAAGCGATGTCAAACCTGCTCCTCCCCCCGCAACTGCACACTCATGGCATCGCAGCTGGCGGCCCAGTCGTTCAGCCATTGCGGCATCGGCGGTGAGGTTTCGTCCAGGTCCAGTTCACGCAGGAAATCCGCCGGGGGCAGGGTGCCCTTGGCGCTGCGGAACAGGCCGCGCATCACCACCACGCCGACGACCCGACCGTTGCTGACGAAGCGGTGCTCCATCAGGCTCCATTTCTGATCCCAGCCGAGCATGCGGGTATGCACCTCGAAGGCTTCGAACAGCTTCAATTCCCGACGGAACTTGCCCCAGGTATCGCCCACGATAGGCAGTGCTTTCTTGCGCAGGGCCACGCGAAAAGCGCCGGTGCGCAGTACAAAATCCATGCGCGCAACATCCGCCAGGGAAAAATACCGGCCATTGGTGACATGCCGGTTGATGTCCAGGTCCAGTGGCCACACCCGCATGCGCACCACCGTAGTGTCCAGGCCATGGGCGGGGTTGCGCCACGGGCGGCGGCACAGCATGCGGAACAAGCGAAACCAGAGATTCATAAAAACGCCAGGCAGTTGATCAGAGAGCGCACTGTAAAGGCGTCGGATCGGCTAAGGTAGGTGCGCAAATGACTTATTACATGCGAAAAGCGCAAGCAGGCCTCTAAATGCACATCACCTTGCTCCTGGCTGACAAATGTTCCGCCGCCAGCGCCACGTTGGCCCTGGAGATGCTCAGCGCCGCCAACCTGTTCGTCGAAGCGCCACCCTTTGAGATCGTGGTGGCCTCCCTCGACGGCCAGCCTGTCGATGCCTGGGGCGGGCAGCGTTTGCAGGTGGACTATTCGTTGGCGCAAGTGACCCAGACCGACTTGGTACTGATCCCAGGGTTTCTCTTTACCTTGAAGGAGGCGTTGCCGGCGTTTCCCAGCTACGGTCCATGGCTGCGCGAGCAGCATGCCCGGGGCGCGGTGCTGGCCTCGATGTGCACGGGCGCTTTTCTATTGGCCGAAACCGGTCTGCTGCACGACTTGCGCGCCACCACCCACTGGGCGTTCGCCGAGTTGTTCCGGCGCCGCTATGCCACGGTTCGCCTGGATGACGCGCAGATCCTGTGCGAAGAAAATCGCGTGATCACCTGTGGCGGGGCCAGTGCGGCCATGGATTTGATGTTGCACTTGATCCGCCGTTTCGGCTCGCCGGAACTGGCCCACACGTGCAGCCGATACCTGCTGATCGACACGGTGCGCACCGAGCAATCGGTGTACGCCATGTGGTCGTTGCCCAAGAGCCATGGTGACAGTGAGATCCTGCGGGTACAGCACTGGCTGGAGCAGCACTTTGCCCAGTCACTGGTGATCGACGAAGTGGCGCAGCGCTTCGGTTTTGGTGTGCGCAACTTCAAGCGGCGCTTCAAGGACGCCACCGGTCATACGCCGATTGCCTACCTGCAAACGCTGCGCCTGGAGCGGGCCAAGCAAATGCTCGAAGCCACGCGCATGACCCTCGAAAGCATCACCTACGCGGTGGGGTATGAAGACAGCAATTCCTTTCGCCGCTTGTTCCAGCAGCGAGTGGGGATGCTGCCGGCGGCGTATCGCAAGAAATTCCTCGGCGCCACGGGCTGATTAGCGGTGTAGTTGGGCCTCGCCTTCGATACAGGTCACCAGAAACTCCATCACCACTTTCACCGACGGCGAGCGACGTATATCCGGGTACACCGTGAGCCAGATATCGCGCACCGGGCCTTCGCTGGCGGTGGGTAACCTGACCAGCAACGGGTCGTGGTCGCCCACCAGGGTCGGCAATACCACGGCGCCGACCTGTGAGCGGGCGGCCATTTGCTGGGTAATCAGTTCGCTGGCGGCGAACACCACCGGGCGCTGGCCGCGCAGTTGGTGCATCCACGCCTGTTGGGGCAGGTGATCACGGCTGCTGTCATAGGCGACGAAGGTCCACTGTGGGGCGGGCAGTTGCTGGAGTTCGGGCGCGCCATACAGCCCGAAACGCACCACACCGACCCGGCGCCGTACCAATGCGTGCTCGTCGGGCTGCACGGTGCGCAAGGCAATATCGGCTTCGCCCTTGTCCAACGCCGCCAACTGGGTCGACGGCATCAGCACCAGGTTCAATTGCGGGTACTGGGTACGTAAGCGGGCGATGTGCGGCGCGATGCAGTGGTTGGCGATGGAGGGCGGGCAACTAACTCGCACGGTGCCGGCCATTTCAATGGACGCGACCCGCGACAGGCGCATGACGTCAGTGGCCATCTCACTCATGCCTGCCGCCAGCTCTGCCAAGGCCAAACCCTGCGCAGTGAGCGGCCGGCTGCGCGGCAAGCGGTCCACCAACTTGACGCCCAGGGCTTTTTCCAGCGCATCGACGCGGCGCCCCACGGTGGCATGTTCAACCTGCAATTCCCGGGCAGCCGCTGACAACGACTGTGTACGAGCCAACACGGTGAAGTAATACAGATCCTGCCAGTCAAACATCGGGTTATTTCCGCACGGAGGGTGTGAATGAATGGGGAATTTTCAGGCTGATGGTGCTCTTTTACCATGGCCGCTTCCCAGTGCAAACGGAGTTGTTCCTCGATGAAAGCCATCACCCTGCAAGCCTACGGCGGCCCTGAAGTGGCCGAACTGCGCCATGACGTCCCCAAACCCCAGGCCACGGCGGGGCACGTGTTGGTGCAGGTTGCCTGCGCAGGCATCAACTTCATGGATATTCATACCCGCCAGGGCAAGTACGCCCAATCAGCAACTTACCCGGTGCGCCTGCCGTGCACCTTGGGCATGGAAGGCGCGGGCGTGGTGGTGGCAGTGGGCGCCGGTGTCAGTCATTTGCACGTGGGCGACCGTGTGGCCTGGTGCATCGCCTGGGGCGCCTATGCCGAATACGCCTGTGTGCCGGCCGATAAGGTGGCGCAGATTCCCACCGCCATACCGTTTGATCAGGCGGCTGCGGCTATGTTTCAGGGCTGCACCGCCCATTACCTGATCGAGGATGTGGCGCAACTGAAGGCCGGTGACACCTGCCTGATCCACGCGGCATCGGGCAGCATCGGCCAGTTGTTGGTGCAGATGGCGCGTCGGCTCGGCGCGACGGTATTCACCACCGGCAGCACGGCAGAGAAATGTGCGATTGCCCTTGAGCGCGGTGCCCATCACGCCTGGACCTATGACGGGTTTGCCGAGCGTGTCCTGGAGGCTACCGGCGGGCGAGGCGTGGACGTGGTGTTTGATTCCCAGGGGAAAACCACCTTGCGCGACAGTTTCAGGGCGTGCCGTACACGCGGGTTGATCGTCAATTACGGCAACGTCTCGGGCTCATTGACCGACCTTGACCCGATTGAACTGGGGGAAGCCGGTTCGTTGTTTTTGACCCGGCCGCGCCTGGCCGACCATATGGCTGACGGCTCCACCGTGCAACGACGGGCGAACGCGGTGTTTGCGGCGATGCTGGAAGGCTCATTGAGCGTGGAGATTGAAGGGCATTACACACTGGAGACCGTCAAAGATGTGCATGAGCGCATCGAGGCACGGCAGCAGATCGGCAAGGCTGTGTTGTGGCTGGCGCGCAATCTGGACTAATCGCGGGAGAAAAAAAACCGGCTGATCAGGCCGGTTTGGGGTGCCCCGCCAGCTGCGCGGGGTCAGGCGTTGTTGCTGTGCAGACGATCCGCACCGCCTTCGGCCAGGCCACGTTCTTGCAGGCGATCGGCACCGCCTTCGGCCAGGCCACGTTCCTGCAGACGATCCGCACCACCTTCAGCCAGGCCACGTTCTTGCAGACGATCTGCACCACCTTCAGCCAGGCCACGTTCTTGCAAACGATCGGCACCGCCTTCAGCTACGCGACGTTCCAGCAGGCGATCAGAACCGCCTTCAGCTACGCGGCGCTCCAGCAGGCGATCAGAACCGCCTTCGGCCACACGGCTTTCCATCAGGCGATCCGCGCCGCCTTCAGCGACAACCGGGTGGGCAAAAGCATTGGCAGCGAGTACCGAGAAAGCGAGGCTAAGCAAGATTTGGCGTTTCATGGTGATGTGCTCCGAGTGTTTGGTTTGGGTGTTGCTTGGTATGGGTTTGATGGTACGCGTTGGATTTTTTAAGAGAACTTCATTGCGCTGATGGTGACTATCGACGCCAGCGATGGCCCGTGTTGGCGGGCCATCGCAGGGCCGGTCATGGCATCTGCGGCAGTTCCTGTGGGCGCAGGTCAAACACCAGCACCTCGGCGTTGTCGCCCTGGCTCAGGTGGATCTGGCGTTCATCGCGCACCCGGGCACCGTCGCCTTCCTGCAAGCGCTGGCCGTTGAGCTCGACGCTGCCCCGTGCCACATGGATGTAGGCGTAGCGGTCCCGTGGTAGGTCCAGGGTCGCGCTCTCGTTGCCGTCGAACAGCCCGGCATACACCCGTGCATCCTGGCGCACCTTCAGTGAGCCCTTGGCACCGTCCGGCGAGATGATCAACTGCAAGCGCCCACGTTTCTGCGCTTCGCTGAAGTGCTCCTGCTGGTAGCGTGGCTTGGCGCCGACCACATCCGGCACGATCCAGATCTGCAGGAAGTGCACGCCGTGGTTCTGACTGTGGTTGAACTCGCTGTGGGCCACGCCGCTGCCGGCGCTCATCAGTTGCACGTCGCCAGGGCGGATCACCGAGCCGGTGCCCAGGGTGTCCTTGTGTTCCAGGGCGCCTTCGAGCACATAGGAGAAAATCTCCATGTCGCGGTGCGGGTGTTGGCCGAAACCTTTGCCGGCGGCGACGCGGTCGTCGTTGATCACCAGCAGGTCGGAGAAACCCTGCTCCTTGGGGTTCCAGTAGTTGGCGAACGAGAAGGTGTGGAACGACTTCAACCAACCGTGATTGGCGGCGCCGCGTTCCGAGGCTTTGCGAAGGGTCAGCATGGGGTGTTCTCCTCAAGGGAAGCGGGTCTGCGAGATGCAGGGCTTCGGTGTGAGGAGAAGGTTACTGGTTAGCAGTGGGTTGATTAAGAAGCTGTATTTTGAATAACTGTCTCATTACAGTTGACGATTGCCAGCTGCAGGGCCTTGAGATGATCGCGATAGCGCAGTTGCAGCTTGCGCCAGGTCATCGGGTTCACCCCTTCGCTGCGGCTGAACAGGTGGCAGAAGTGCGCCTGGTCGCAGAACCCGCATTCCTGGCTGATTTGCGTCAGGCTCAGGCCGGAGGCGGTGATCAGCACCTTGGCCCGTTTGATGCGCTGCTGGCGAATCCATTCCCGGGGCGCCACGCCAGTGGTGCGCTTGAAGGCCCGGGAGAAATGGCTGCGCGACAGCTCACAGGCGCGGGCCAGTTCCGTCACCTCCAGTGGCTCGGCCAAGTTGGCGAGGATCAATTGTTTGACCTTCTGTTCCCGCTGGGAACACAGCATTCCGGTTGCAACTGCTGGTTGAGCCATGATCGATATCCGTGGTCGAAGGGCGCTGGTTTTCACCCACCTTACCGGTGAATGAATACCCAGTGTAGCCCGCTATAGGCATCGCTCGTGCTGAGCACATACATGCAATTTTTCTACATCGCAGCGTCGCACACTCTTGTGAACGTTCAAGTATCCAGGGGAGGGGCGCGATGGACTCAACAGCACAAGGCGGGCCGGACGAGGTCGTGACCCTGGTGGTCAAACACCTCGTGAAACGGGGCCTTGAAGCCGATTACGAAGCATGGCTGCGGCGCACCGTGCGTATTGCCGGCGAGCGTCCGGGGCACCTTGGCGTCGATGTGGTGCGCAGCAAACAAGGTGGTCTGACGTTGTTCACCTGCGTGTTGCGCTATCGCTCGGCCGATGACCTCAAGCGTTGGCTGGACTCGCCCCAACGCCAGGACCTCATCAACGAAGCCACGCCGATGCTCGCCGACGGCGACCGGACTGAAGTCGGCGCGGTCAACGAGTTCTGGTTTTCGCCCCTGGCCGATGCCGCCGCCAAGCCGCCGCGCTGGAAGCAGGCAATTGTCACGCTGCTGGTGATCCTGCCGCTGACCCTGTTGATCCCCATCCTTTGGGGCCCGGTGCTGCGCTTGCATCCGCTGCTCTCCAACTACGTTGTCGCCACGTTTCTGGTCACCCTGACCATTGTGCTGCTGGTGGTCTACCTGCTGATGCCGGCTGCCACTCGCCTGTTCGCTCCCTGGCTCGAAGCCTCTGTAAAGGAAACCCTATGAACGCCGATCTGATTCTGTTCAATGGCCAGTTCCACACCGTGGACCGGGAAAACCCACGCGCCACGGCCGTCGCCATCCATCAGGGACGGTTTGTTGCCGTCGGCACCGACGCCGAGGCCATGGCCCTGCGCGGCAGCGGCACCCAGGTCATCGATCTCAAGGGCCGCACCGTCATTCCCGGCCTCAACGACTCGCACCTGCACCTGATCCGTGGCGGGTTGAACTACAACCTCGAACTGCGCTGGGAAGGTGTGCCGTCCCTGGCCGATGCGTTGCGCATGCTCAAGGACCAGGCCGACCGCACCCCAACACCGCAATGGGTGCGGGTAGTGGGGGGCTGGAACGAATTCCAGTTCGCCGAAAAACGCATGCCGACCCTGGACGAATTGAACCAGGCCGCGCCCGACACGCCAGTATTTGTGCTGCACCTGTACGACCGCGCGTTGCTCAACCGTGCCGCCCTGCGCGTGGCCGGCTACACCAAGGACACGCCGAACCCGCCAGGCGGTGAGATCGTGCGTGACGGCAACGGCAACCCCACCGGCATGCTGGTGGCGCGACCCAACGCGATGATCCTGTATGCGACCCTGGCCAAAGGCCCGAAACTGCCCCTGGAGTATCAGGTCAACTCCACGCGACAGTTCATGCGTGAACTCAACCGCCTGGGCCTCACCAGTGCGATCGACGCCGGTGGCGGGTTCCAGAATTACCCCGACGACTATGCCGTGATCGAGCAGTTGGCCAAGGACGAACAGTTGACGGTACGCATCGCCTACAACCTGTTCACCCAGAAGCCCAAGGAAGAACTCAGCGACTTCAAGCATTGGACCGGCAGCGTCACTCTGCACCAGGGCGATGACTACCTGCGTCACAACGGCGCCGGTGAAATGCTGGTGTTCTCGGCAGCTGACTTCGAAGACTTCCTCGAACCGCGTCCCGACCTGCCGCAGACCATGGAACAGGAGCTGGAACCGGTGGTGCGTCACTTGGTTGAACAGCGTTGGCCGTTCCGTTTGCATGCCACCTATAACGAGTCCATCTCGCGCATGCTCGACGTGTTCGAGAAGGTCAATCGCGACATTCCGTTCAATGGCTTGCCGTGGTTCTTCGACCATGCCGAAACCATCACGCCGCAGAACATCGAGCGCGTGCGTGCCCTTGGCGGTGGCATTGCGATTCAGGACCGCATGGCCTTCCAGGGCGAGTATTTCGTCGAGCGTTACGGCGCCAAGGCTGCCGAAGCCACGCCGCCGATCCAGCGCATGCTCGCCGAAGGGCTGCCGGTAGGGGCGGGCACCGATGCCACGCGGGTGTCGAGCTATAACCCGTGGACCTCGCTGTACTGGATGGTCAGCGGTCGCACCGTCGGCGGCCTGGCCCTGCATGCCGAAGGCTTGCCACGGCTCACCGCATTGGAGCTGTTTACCCACGGCAGCGCCTGGTTCTCGTCCGAGCAGGGCAAGAAAGGCCAGATAAAGGTTGGCCAGCTGGCGGACGTGGCGGCACTGTCGGCGGACTTTTTCAGCGTCGAGGAAGAAGCCATCAAGTGGATCGAATCGGTGCTCACCGTGGTCGGCGGCAAAGTGGTGTACGGCGCTGGCGACTTCGAAGATGTTTCACCCCAACGCCTTCCGGTGCTGCCGGACTGGTCGCCCGTGGTCAAGGTGCCGGGGCACTGGCGCCCCAGTTCGCCCTTGCAGGCGCAAGTCCATCAGTGCAGCGGCCCGTGCGGCGTGCATGCCCACAGCCATGAAAAAGCGCGGCTCTCCAGCGTGCCGGTCAGCGACTTCCAGGGTTTCTGGGGTGCGTTTGGCTGCTCGTGTTTTGCCTTCTGATTCAACCCCCAAAAGGAGCTAACCCCCATGACGTACAAACGCCTGAACAAAGACGATGCCGTGGTGCTGCTGGTCGACCACCAGACCGGCCTGATCTCCCTGGTGCAGGACTTCTCGCCCAACGAGTTCAAGAACAACGTGCTGGCCCTGGCCGACTTGGCGAAGTTCTTCAAGCTGCCGACCATTCTCACCACCAGCTTTGAATCCGGCCCCAACGGCCCGCTGGTGCCCGAGTTGAAAGAGATGTTCCCGGACGCGCCGTACATCCCGCGCCCAGGCCAGATCAACGCCTGGGACAACGCGGATTTCGTCAAGGCGGTGAAAGCCACCGGCCGCAAACAACTGATCATCGCCGGTGTGGTGACTGACGTCTGCGTAGCGTTCCCGACCCTGTGCGCCCTGGCCGAAGGCTTCGACGTATTCGTGGTCACCGACGCCTCCGGCACCTTCAACGAAACCGTGCAACAAGCCGCCTGGGCGCGCATGACCGCTGCCGGTGCTCAACTGGTGAACTGGTTCTCGGTGGCGTGTGAGCTGCAGGTGGATTGGCGCAACGACATGGAAGGCCTGGCCAACCTGCTGTCCCAGCGCATTCCCAACTACCGCAACCTGATGAACAGCTATTCGGCCTTCACGGCCAAGTAACCTGCTCTGAAGATATAAGTGATCCTATGTGGGAGGGGGCAAGCCCCCTCCCACATTTGACTGTGTTCACTCATTTGATTTGTGGTGTGGCGACCAACCCGCTATAAACCAGGCAAATGTCCACCGAGAAGCGACAATGAATCCCTTCGAAGACATGCGCCTGTTCTGCCAGGTCATGGAGTCCGGCAGCTTCACCGCCGCCGCCGAACAATTGGGGCTGTCCAAGCAATTTGTCAGCCGCCGCCTGATCCAGCTGGAAGACCGCCTGGGTGTGCGTTTGCTCAACCGTTCCACCCGCCGCCTAGACGTCACGCCACTCGGCCAGAGTTATTACGAATCCGCTCTGCGTCTGCTCAGCGAAATCGAGCAAGTGGAGCAGGGCATCGCCGGCCAGAACAGCGACCCTCGCGGCACCATTCGCCTCAGCGCGCCGTTGTCGTTTGCCATGGCGCATTTGGGTTGCCTGTTGCCGTTGTTCCTGCAACGGCATCCACATGTCTCGGTGGAAGTCGACCTGAGCGACCGTCCCGTGGACCTGATCGGCGAGGGCTACGATCTGGTATTGCGCATTGGCACCCTGGAAGATTCCACCTTGATCGCTCGGCGCATCGCCAGCGTCCAGCGCGTGTACTGTGCCAGCCCCGAGTACCTGGCCTTGCGCGGTACGCCGCTCAAGCCCGAAGACCTGGCCGCCCACGACTGCCTGCCCTACGGCCATGGTCGCCAAGTGCAATGGCGTTTCCAGGTGAAGGGCAAGCTGCAGTCGCTGAATGTCAGCGGGCGTATGCGCGTCAATAACGGCGAGCTGCTGCGCGACACGGCCATCGCCGGGTTGGGTGTCACTTACCTGCCGAACTTTATCGTCGCCGATGCCTTGAAAGACGGGCGCCTGGTGACGCTATTGGACGAGTACGCCCCCGAAGCCCTGACCCTGTCGGCGGTGTACCCTCAGCACCGGCAGAGTTCACGACCGGTGCAGGCGCTGGTGGAGTTTTTGCGCGAACGTCTGGCCGGTGGGTGCTAGTTGGCCAGGTTGTGCAGCGCTTGCTGGCTCAGGTAGCGCTCCAGATTGGCAAGGAATGCGTCGGCAATCTCATGCTGGCTGCGGGTAGAAATCGCCGAGGTGTGGGGCGATAACCGCACACGCGGATGACTGTACAGTGGATGACCATCCGGCAATGGCTCCGGCTCCGTCACATCCAGCGATGCCAGCCCAATCTGACCGTTATCCAGCGCTTCGAGCAGCGCCTCCTGATCCAGCAAACCACCCCGCGCGATGTTGATCAGGTGCAATCCCGGCTTGGCGCTCCCTAGTACCTCACGGTTGATGATATGTCGCGTGGCCTCGGTCAGCGGTGCGGCTACCACCAGGTGATCGGCGCGGGCGAACAGGTCATGGATGCCCTTGGCGGTTTCCACGCCCGAACTGAACGGTGCCTGGCTTTGGCGCAGCGCCACGACGTTGATCCCCAAGGCCAGGGCCTTTTGCGCCAGGCGCTCGCCAATTGCCCCAAATCCCAGGATCCCCAACGTGGTGTCCTTGAGCGGGCGCAGCGCGGTGAACTGCCACTGGGCGTCCTTCACCCAGATGTCCGGCAAGTGTTTGGCGGCGGCAAAGATTGCCGCCAGGGCGAACTCGGCGAGGTTATCGGCGGCGCTGCCCCGCGAGGTGGTCACCGGCGGGCCGTTGAACAGCCACTGTGGGTAGAAGTCGATACCCGACGACACCAGATGCACCCACTGCGCGCCGTAAGGCCAGCCGGGTGGTGGAGTGTCCGGCGCGGTGTAGCCCCGTACGTTGATCGGACGCAACAGCAAGATATTGGCCTGGGGTGGCAGGTCACTAGGCACGCCCACCGGCACTCCGATCACCTGGGCTTCGGGGTGCAGCGGGGCCAGGCGTTCGCGGATCACGGCGTTGAAGTCTTCGTCCAGCTGGCTGGCGATAATCACCTGACTCATGTGCGTTCCTTCTGGCGTTGTGCGAACACGGCTTTGCCGACGCCTTGCAGCACGGCGTCGTTCTGCGGGGTGTGGACGCGGCTGCACAGCACGTCGCGATAGTGCCGTTGCAGCGGGCTATGACGTGAAAGACCGGGGTTGCCCGAAGCTTCGATGGCCAGCTCCACCGCACGGATTGCGTTGTGGGTCACCAGGTACTTCAACTGCGCCGCGTGGGTGGCCGGGGTGTGCCCTTCGGCCGCAGCGTCCAACAGGCTGCGGTTGGCGAACAGCAACGTATCGATATGCCCGACGGTTTCCTGGAACCGTGGCAGGGTGGCCAGCGCCGCCCCAAGGTTGGATGGCTTGCGCTCTTCCAGCCAGTTAACCAGCCAATCCCGTGCGGCCTGGGCCACGGCGTCGTACACCGACGACAACAACACCGCCATCCACAGGAACCCTTCGCCATCCAGCTCGGGTTGCGGCGCGCTCCAGGGGCTGACGCTGACCGCGTGGTCCAACGGCACCAGCACGTTGTCGAGCACCACTTCATGGCTGCAGGTGGCGCGCATACCCAGGTGGTCCCAGGTGTCGATGATGCTCACGCCGGGACTGTTTTTTGGCACCAGCCAGGCGCCCACCAGCGGGTCGGTATCGTCACTACGCGCCCACACGCTGAACCAGCTCAGGCCATGGCTGCCCGTGGAGTAAATCTTGCGCCCGCTGATGCGCCAACCTTCAGCGGTGCGCACCGCGGTGGTTGCCGGCAAACCGCCACGGGCCGGGGTGCCCAGGTCGGGTTCTACGCGTAACGCGTTGATCAGCGCGCCGTTGCGCACCGCATCTTCTGCTACTTGGACGCGGAGGTGCGGGGGCCAGGTTTTGCTGTCTTGCAGGCGCGTGTGTTGCAGATATTGCATGACCAGAATCAATGCGGTGGAGGGCTCGCCCTTGGCAATCGCACTGATGGCCCTGCGCGCCTGGGGCAGGCTGGCGCCGCCACCGCCCAGGGCTTTCGGTACGGTGAGCGCGACCAGGCCGTGGTCATGCAACCGCTTGAAGTTGGCGTGGGGGAAGGCGCCGCTTTCATCAAACAGATGTGCAGTGCTTGCCAGTTCGGCGCTGAGGCGATCGAGCAGGGCATCGAAGTTGGCGACTTCCACGGAGCGTAAAGACGGTTGGGACGATGACGTCATGATGAGTGTACTCGGTCAAATGTGGGAGGGGGCTTGCTCCCGATGGCGGCTGTTCAGTCAATGAATGTGCTACCTGATGTACCGCTATCGGGAGCAAGCCCCCTCCCACAGGAAATGGCATTCAGGCCAGGGCCTTCAAGGGCGCTTCAACCTCGCTGTAACGGTTGGCCGGCACTTCCAGCCCCAGGTTGTCGCGCAAGGTGTGACCGCTGTACTCGGTACGGAACAGGCCGCGCTGTTGCAGCACGGGCACCACCAGCTCGGTGAAGTACTGCAAGCCATCAGGCAGCACCGAATTGATGATGAAACCATCGCTGGCACCGGCCTCGAACCAGGTCTGGATCGCATCGGCGACTTGCTCCGGGGTGCCGACAAAGTCGCGCTTGGGTCGCGAGAAACGCAGCGCCACTTCGCGCAGGGTCAGGCCCTCGTCCCTGGCCAATTGCTTGATGCGGTCGGAGCCGCCTTTCTGGCTGTTGGCGCCAAGATCGCCCAGCTCGGGGAACGGTTCGTCCAGTGGGTATTGGCTAAAGTCGTGGTCATTGAAGGGGCGGCCGAGGGCGACAATGGCGTCCTCCACGGTGACCAGGTCGACGGCTTGTTGATAGCGGCTTTCCACTTCGGCGGCATCGCGGCCTACGATTGGGCGGATGCCCGGCAAAATCGACAGGCTGTCGGCGTCACGCCCAAAGCCTTTGGCCCGGCGTTTCAAGTCCTGGGTGTAAGCCAAGCCGTCTTCGAGGCTGTCGACATGCACGAAGATCGCATCGGAATGCTGCGCGGCGAAATTGCGTCCGTCTTCGGAGGTGCCTGCCTGGAAAATCACTGGCTGGCCCTGGCGCGAGCGAGCGATGTTCAGCGGGCCTTTGACCGAGAAAAACTCGCCTTTGTGGTTCAGCGCATGCAGCTTGCCCGGGGTGAAAAACTCACCGCTCTGCTTGTCATAGGCAAAGGCATCATCTTCCCAGGAGTCCCACAGGCCCTTGACCACGTTGAGGTGTTCCTTGGCGATGCGGTAGCGCACGGCATGGGGCGGGTGTTCAGCCTTGCCGAAGTTGTCGGCGGTGCCGCTCAGCCATGAGGTGACCACGTTCCACCCGGCGCGGCCGCCGCTGATATGGTCCAGGGAGGCGAACTGACGCGCCACTTGATAGGGCTCGGTGTAGCTGACGGTCACGGTGGCGACCAGGCCGATATGGGTGGTCAGTGCCGCCAGGGCCGAGAGGATAGTCAACGGCTCGAACCGGTTGAGGTAATGCGGGCTGGATTTGGCGTGGATATGCAGGCTGTCGGCGATGAACACGAAGTCGAACTTGGCACCTTCGGCCAGCGCGGTCTGCTGCTTGTAGAAACCGAAGTTCGTGCTGGCATTGGGTTGTGCCTGCGGATGGCGCCATTCGCCCCAGCCGTGGCCGACACCGTGGACCATGGCTCCCAGCTTCAAATGGCGTGGCTTCAATTGACGTGGCTTGCTCATGTGCGGCTCCTGGCTTAGCGCGATGCTTGGGAAGTAGGGAAACGTGTGGCGTTGAAGCTGCTGTCGAAACCCTGGGACACGTCGATGTGCTTGGGTAGCAGGCCTTCTTTTTGATAGGTGTCGGCCGTGGCTTGCAGGCCACGGATCACCGAGTCGTCGATGACGACGGGGCTCAGATGGGTGTCTTTCGCCACCTCCACGTGCACGGCCAACGGCAGTCCGGTGATTTTGGCCTGGGCAGCGGCGTATTCATTGGGGTGAGCGTTGGCCCAGGCGTAGGCGCGGTCGATACGCGCGACAAAATCGTCCAGTTGCACGCGTTTGTCGGTGATGGCCTGGCTGGTGGCCGCGAAGTACAGGTGATTGCTCAACAGTTGATTACCGCTGACCAATACACGGGCCTGGCTTTGGGAGGTGACCACGGTGGTGTAAGGGTCCCAGGTGGCCCAGGCGTCTACCGTACCGTTATCCAACACCAGGCGCGATTCACTGGGCAGCAGGAAAATGAACTGCACATCCTTGGTGCTCAGGCCGGCACCCGCCAGGGCCTTGATCGCCAGGTAGTGGCCGATGGAGCCGCGCCCGGTGACGATCTTTTTGCCCTTGAGGTCGGCCACCGTCTTGATCGGCGAGTCCTTAGGCACCAGCAGGGCCGTGGTGTTACGCCCTTCGGCATGGATGATGCTGACCACCTTGAGCGATGCACCGGCACCCAAGGCGAATACATACGGTGCGTCGCCCAACGCACCGATATCCACGGCACCGGCATTCAGCGCTTCGCCCAGGGGGGAGGCGGAGGGGAACTCCGACCATTGAATGGCGTAGGGCACATTCCGGGTTTCGCCGGAGGCTTCCAGCAGCGCCTTGATCGTGGACTTCTGGTTGGCGACTCGCAGGGGTTGCAAGTCGGCGCCGTCGGCGGCGGTAATCAACCCGAGTGCCAGTGCGGCGCCTAGGAGCAGGCGTTTGAAGGGAGTGGTCAAGACCATGGGGTAGAGGCTCCAGGCGGGTCAATATGAAGATTCGGCCACGTCCGCCTGGAGAAGGGGTCGGTGAGGAGTTAACGTTATTCCCATAAAAACATGCTGTGAAGTTCTTTTTGGTTATATGTTAATTATTAAAAAAGGTGATTATCTGTTTTGTTGATTATTCGTTAATTGCATTTGAAGAGAGGGAGGCGATCACTTGCAAGTGAGGGCGCCCCAAAGGAAAATCCGCAGCTTTCATGGATTCGAACAACAAGGACAACGACAACGTTGAAAACGATATTCATCGCTTTGCTGGGGGGATTGGCGCTGGCTCAAACTCCACTCTCCGTTGCGGAGAATGCCAATGGCAAAAATCTCTATTCACAGAGATGCGCCATCTGCCATGGCGCAGACATCAAGGGAACAGGGCCGCTGGCCAATAAAAGCCAGCCACCCACGCCCGACCTGACAACCACCGCTTTCAAGAAACGCCTCAGGGATTACCCGGGCGTTATCGTGTCGTCGGTCATACTTCGTCCGAATGGCGACCTGATTCCAAGAACCTTGCGAGAGAACGGCGTAAAGATTGCGCCGTTCGCTTGGGGCGTTAAGGACTTTCGCGACTTGAATCAGTACATGACGGATGTGATTTCGAAAGCCCGGTGAGGGTGGGCTCAGATCACATAGAACCCATGGGTGCCGTCACGCGCCAATTGCGCCACCAGGCCGAACTCCCAATCCAGGTAGGCCTGCATGGCTTCCTTGGGGTTGTCGGTGCCTTCATAGGGCCGGCGATAGCGGTCGATACGCGGTGAGGCCAGGTGGGTTTCACCTTCTTCCAGCGGCAGTTGCGCATTGATCCAGCCAGCGGTGCCGTCTTGCAGCAGGAACACTTGCTTGCCGGTGATAGCCTCGACTTCAGCCACCGCCAGGCGCGCCAATTGGCTGCTGCCGCAGGTCAACACGTAGCGTTGGGCGCTTGGCACCTTGGCCAGGGCCTGAGGCAGTTGTGCACGCAAGGCCCACCAGGCACCGGGGATATGGCGTTTGACATAGTTGGCGCTGGCGGTGAAATCCAGCACTACGGTGTCGCCATGGTCGAGCCAGTCAGCGAGGGTGTGGGGGCTGATCAGTTCGGCCTGAGGCGGTGCCGGTACGGGCGCGACCCAGGCGCCTTTTTCGCTGAAGGCCGAAGGTTGCAGATCATCCAGTACATGCACTTCCCAGCCCAACTGAGCGAGCCAGGAGGCGGACATATTGGCGCGCACGCCATCGTCATCCACCAGCACCAGCCGCGCCCCACGTACGCTGGCAACGTGGTCGGTCTCCTGCACCAGTTGCCCACCTGGCGTGGAGCGTGCCCCCGGCAAATGGCCGGCTTCGAATTCTTCCGGGGTGCGCACATCGAACAGGTACGTAGTGCGCGCAGGTTCCTGCTGCCAGTGATGCAGATCAGCCAAGACCGCGCGGCCGACGCGAGCCTTGTCGGCGACGCGGCGTGCATCCTGGGCCGCGACTTGGCGATGCTCTTCGGTGGTGGGCGCAAAACGGCGCGATTGGCCGTGGGCGAGCTTTTGCCCGGCCAGGGTCCAGCCGATGGTGCCATTGCGCAGCGCCGATACCGGGTTGGCCACGCCGGCATTGATCAGCGATTGAGTGCCGATAATGCTGCGGGTGCGTCCGGCGCAGTTGACGATGATGCGAGTGGCCGGGTCGGGCGCCAGCTCTCGGGCGCGTAGTACCAGCTCGGCACCGGGCACGCTGATGCCGGTGGGAATGCTCATGGTCTGGTACTCATCGAAGCGGCGAGCATCAAGCACCACCACGTCGGCCTGGCTGTCGAGCAGGGCCTGCACTTCTTCGGCCGCCAGGGACGGCGTATGGCGCTCGCTCTCAACCAGTTCGCCAAAGGCTTTGCTCGGCACGTTCACATCGATAAACAGCTCACCACCGGCACGCCGCCAACCGTCGAGGCCACCGTCGAGCAGACTGACTTGGGTGTAGCCCAGCGCAACCAGGCGTTCGGCGGCGCGCTCAGCCAGGCCTTCGCCGTTGTCATAGACGGTGACTTGGGTGTCGCGCCGTGGAATGCGCGAATACACCTCCAGCTCCAGTTTGGACAAGGGGATATTCGCGGCGAACAACGGGTGGGCCTCGGCAAACGGCGCTTCTTCACGCACGTCGATCAGGGCGACTTCTTCATGGTCCAGCAGGGCCTGGCGAATCTGGGCGAAGCGTGTGGTCGATACGGTGCTCATAGGGCAGGGCTCTTTTCTTTGGACAAATCCCAGATGTTCGGGAGGAAGGCGTTGGAATAACCGGAGATAAACTGTTTCTCGCTGCCGTCGGGTTGGTACACCGCACGGCGCACCGCACCGATATTGGCGCCGTACACATGAATGCTGATCGACACCTGGTCGCTGTGGGCATTGCTGACTTGATGGATATCGCCGACCTTGGGCGACACCGCTTCGACCTGGCCAGGCACCAACTGAATAGGGCTGCCTTCTGCAACCAGGCTGCCGTCGGGAGCGCGCTCAAACCCCTGGGAAAACTCAGAGCCGCGCAACATACCGATCAGCCCCCACACCCGATGGTCATGAATCGGCGTACGTTGCCCGGGCCCCCATACAAAACTGACGATGCTGAAGCGCTGGCGCGAATCGGCATGCAGTAAAAACTGCTGGTAGCGCTCTGGGTCGGGCTGGGCGAATTCATCGGGGAGCCAGTCATCATGGCTGACCAACTGCGCGAGCAGCTTGCCGCCACGGTGCAGCAAGTCGCCTTCGCGGGGGTGGCCGTCGATCAGTTCGGCCAGGGCGCCTATGAAGGCTCTGAGTCGCTCGGGGTGCTTGGCCTGGGTCATGACAGCTCCATCGTGTGGTCGGTGGTGATGGTTTTATCTAAGCATAATATTTATGGTTAATATGCTATTTATTAATGATTAGCTTATAGCTGAAGGTAATTTAGAACTGGTCTGAATAGCGTTAGACGTTATCGATCATTGCGCGGGCTATCCAGGCTGCGTTCAGGCAACTATGCTTTCCACACATCTTAATGACGCTTCTCTATGTGCGGCCCAAATGAAAATTGACGATATCGATGCGTTTGTCGAAGTGATTCGTTGCCAGTCCATCAGCCATGCCGCCGAGTCATTGCAACTGACCCAGCCGGCCATCACCCGTCGCGTGCAGAACTTCGAGCAGGCGCTGGGAGTGGAGTTGTTCGACCGCAACACCAAGCCCCTCAAGCCTACGCTGATCGGCACCCGGGTTTATGAACAATGCCGGCTGATCCTGCGCGAGATGGATGCCCTGCGGGAACTGGTGGCCACCGATGCGCCGCCTAGCGGCGTATTGCGCCTGGGCGTACCACAGACCATCGGCGACGTGGTGTTGTTGGATGCGCTCAAGCAGTTGCGCGGTGAATACCCCGACTTGCGTGCCCAGGTTGCCACTGGCTGGGGCAGCCAATTGGTCGGCAAGATCGAACGCGGTGAGCTGGACGCGGCGGCTGCGCTGTTTCCGGCGGGCAAGATCTTCCCTGACAACATCATCGGCGAGTCCATTGGCAAGATGGAATTGGTGGTGGTGTGCGCCAAGGCACAATTGCCCAAGAAACCGTGCAAGCTGGCGGATGTGTACCAGAGCGGTTGGATTCTCAACCCCGATGGCTGCGGTTTCCGTGCCGGTTTGCAGCGCACCTTGTCCGATCAGGGGCTGGGGCTGCGGGTGAACCTGGAAACCTTCGGCACCGAACTGCAATTGGGCCTGGTGGCTGATGGACTGGGCTTGGGCCTGGTACCTCGACCCTTGCTGGAGCGCAGCGCCCACCGTGAACACTTGGCGGTGATGCCGCTCAAGGACTTCAAGCCCGTGATGGACCTGTGGCTGATCTATCCACACTTCCTGGGCAACTTGCAGGGGCCGGTGGATGCGTTCGGCCAGTGGGTGGCGGCTTCGCTGCAGAAGATTCGAGATGCTGCTTGATATGAAAAAAAATAATAATTAGCTTAGATTAAAATGTGCTTTTTATTATTTTTCGGCATCCCCTAGGCTGCCTGGAAGTCCTTAAGGCCATCCAGGAAGTTTTGCCATGAGCAGCGTCACCTCGATCTCCAGCGTGTCCAACACGGTTCGTCAGCGCGTGACTCCAGAAGAGTGGGAGGTGCGCGTCAAGTTGGCCGCGGCCTATCGACTGGCGGCGCTGTACAAGTGGACCGACCATATCTACACCCATTTCTCTGCCCGTGTGCCGGGGCCTGACGAACATTTCCTGATCAACGCCTTCGGCTTGCTGTTCGATGAAATCAGTGCGTCCAACCTGGTCAAAGTCGACCTCGACGGCACTATCGTCGACGACCCGACAGGTTTGGGTATCAACTACGCCGGTTACGTGATCCACAGCGCGATCCACGGTGCTCGCCATGACCTGCAGGCGGTGCTGCACACCCACACCCGCGACGGCATTGCGGTGTCGGCGCAGAAAGAGGGTTTGTTGCCGATCTCCCAGCACTCCATCGCGTTCTCCGGGCGTGTGGCGTACCACGGCTATGAGGGCGTGGCCCTGGATCTGGATGAACGCGAGCGGCTGGTGGCTGACTTGGGCGACAAGAGTGTGATGATCTTGCGTAACCACGGGCTGTTGACGGCAGGCATCAGCGTCGAGCATGCATTTCAGCAACTGCAAGGGTTGGAGCGGGCGTGCAATATCCAGATCGCAGCGCAGGCGGCGGGGAATGCACAGTTGATCTTCCCGCCGGCCGAGGTGGTCGCCAAAGTGGAGGAGCAGGCCAAGGTGTTCAAGGCTGGTGACGGGCCAGGTGTGGCACGGCATTGGAATGCGCTGATCCGGCAGTTGGAGCGTAGTGATACCGACTACAAGAACTGATCCGCAGTACGAAACCGATCAAAAAAGTGGGAGCTGGCTTGCCTGCGATAGCCTCAACTCGGTACATCAGAAAAACCGAGGTGTCTGCATCGCAGGCAAGCCAGCTCCCACATGATCACATGGTTAAGCGACCTGCTGAGCCTGCTCGCGTTCGGCAATCAACTGGCGAGTGAGGGGAATCAAGCGCTTGCCATAGTCAATCGCATCATTGAGCGGATCGAACCCACGGATCAGGAACGTGGTGATACCCAGTTCGTAGTAGTCGAGCAAGGCTTCGGCGACTTGCTCGGGCGTGCCGACCAATGACGTCGAATTCCCCTGCGCGCCCAGCAACCCGGCAATCCCGGTCCACAAGCGCTTATCCAATCGTGTCCCTTGTGCTGCCGCTGCCAGCAACCGACGCGAGCCTTCATTCGGCGGCTCACGCCGCACAAAGCCAGACTGCTCGGCCAGCGCCGTGGCCTGCTGCAAGATGGTTTCGGCACGTGCCCAGGCGGCCTCCTCGGTTTCGGCGAGGATCGGCCGCAGTGACAAGCTGAAGCGGATCGTACGCCCATGCTTGGCCGCTTCCGCACGCACCCGTGTCACGGTTTCGCGCACCTGTTCGTAGGTTTCACCCCACAGTGCATACACGTCGGCATGTTTGCCTGCCACCGCAATTGCGGCGTCCGAGGAACCACCGAAGTACAGCGGAATATGCGGCTGCTGCGGCGACTTCACCGCGGAGTGCGCACCTTCTACCTGATAGTAGGTGCCGGCGAAATCGAAGGGCTTGTCACGGGTCCATTCCTGGCGCACCACACTCAGGTATTCGTCGGTACGCGCGTAACGCTCATCCTTGCCGATATGGCTGCCGTCGGCACGCAGTTCGCGGTCATCGCCACCGGTGATGATATGCACGGCGGTGCGCCCGCCGTTGAATACATCCAGGGTGATGAACTGGCGCGCGGCCAAGGTGGGTTGGGTAAAGCCGGGGCGGTGGGCGATGAGAAACTGTAGCTTCTGGGTGACGCTGGCGGCGTGGGCGGCAATCAGCGTGCTGTCCGGGCTGTTGGAGTGGAAGGCCACGAGGGCGCGGTCAAAGCCCGCCTCTTCGTGGGCGCGGGCCACGGTTTCCACGTACTCGGGTTGCAGCACCGGGCCGCTGCGCGGATGGATCTCGGAAGCGTGATGGCCGCCGATATAGCCGATGAATTCAATGCTCATGGTCACTCCTTGATGGGTTGGGGGCAGCACCTCCACCGGGCAAGGGGTCGGTTATCCGGGTCAAAAGTAGGGCCCGGAACGAGCCTTGTAAAATGCCGATTGGTTCTAACCTAATCATTAAAAATTAGAATGACATTTATATTTGTATATTAGAAATTTGCATTTTGATGGGGCTCACTCAGTCGCGTCAGCCATCGCAATGCTCGGTTGGTCGTTAGGGCCGGTGGCGCCCATGCGATCAGCCAGGTAGCGTGCCGGCGGTTGGCCGACGGCCTTGCGAAACATGGTGATAAAGCCGCTGGCGTTCTCATAACCCAGGTCCAGCGCCACTCGTTGCACACTGTCGCCCTTGGCCAGGCGTTGCAGGGACAAAATCACATGCAACTGCCGGCGCCAGCGGCCAAAGCTCAAGCCCAGTTCCTCCAGCAGTAACCGGGTCATGCTGCGCTCGCTCATGCCGATGCGTACGGCCCATTGGCCGAGGCTGGCTTTGTCCGCGGGGTCGGCCAGCAGACTGTCGGCCAGACGGCGCAGCCTTGGGTCCTGAGGCATGGGCAGGTGCAGGGCTTCGATGGGGGCTTCGGCCAGTTCGTCCAGCAACGTATTGATCAGGCGTCCCTGGGCGCCATCGACGTCATACAGCCGCGGAAAACTCACTGCCTTGCTGATCAACTCATGCAACAGCCCCGAAACCGCCAGGGTGCAGCATTGCGGGGGCAGGGCGCGGGTGGCGTCAGGATCGATCAGCAAGCAATACACATGGGCCTCACCCGATCCCCGTGCCGCATGGGACAGGCCGCCGGGAATCCACAGGGCACACTGTGGCGGCACGATCCAGATACCCGCCTCGATCTCGCAATGGATAACGCCGCGCAAGGTGTACATCAACTGGCCCTTACGGTGGGCATGCTGCTGATGTTCCCAAGTAGCCGACGTGCTACTGGCGCCCACCGCCACCACCGCACGGGGAAACAGGTCGGCATCCCTGGACATCGAGGGGTCGTGCATCTCAAGACGGTGGTGTTTCATAGTGGGCATCGCATCTTGGCTGAATTGCGAAATAGTCTGGCTATTCTGTGCAATGCTGTCCAGCGATCGGGTCTCTATAGTGAGAGTCACTCTCATTTAGGAGCTTTGCCATGCGACTCGACAGCACCACTTTCCCTGTAGTGAAAATCGTCTTCGACGCACCGAACAACGCCGGCCCGGAAGACGCCTTTGTGATCTTCGAAGGCCTGCTGGCTCGACAACAACCCTTCATATTGCTGCATGAAAAAGCCGTGGACGAAAACAACCACGAGCACTCCCATGAAGAGCGCAAGCACGCGTCCATCTGGATGAAGAAAAACAAACCGGCGCTGCGGGCGTTCGTCAAAGGCATGATCCAGGTGGAACCCAGCGCGGCCAAGCGCCTGGCGCTCAAGCCGTTTGCCGTGACGTTCGGCAAGGCCTGGGGTTACCCACTGCTGGTGGTGGAATCCAAGGACCAGGCCTGGGCATTGGCGCGGGATGTGTTGGATGAGCAGGTGTCGGATGTGGCTCATTTTTGAAGCCGCCCCGATCAATGTGGGAGCTGTCGAGCTTTAGCGAGGCTGCGAAAGCGATGGGGCAGGCGGCACATATATCGACAGTGCTGCTCCCATCGAAGTCTCCCTGAGGCTCAATAGTTCTCACATTGGATACCGGGCTGGATAGCCGCCGCAAAATCACCTGTTTGAGGTATCCTCCGCGCCCCGCTTATCACCGATTCAAAGACAGATGACAGGACAAGATATGCAGGCGATGCTTTCGTCGATCCTCGACGAAGTGCGCCCTCTGATCGGCCTCGGCAAAGTCGCCGACTACATCCCCGCCCTGGCCGACGTGCCCGCCAACCAACTGGGTATCGCGGTATACGGCAATGACGGCTCGGCCTACTGCGCCGGTGACGCCGACACCTTGTTCTCGGTGCAGAGCATTTCCAAGGTCTTCAGCCTGGTACAAGCCATCGACCACGGCGGTGAAACCATCTGGGAACGTCTGGGCCATGAGCCGTCCGGGCAGCCGTTCAACTCCATGGTGCAACTGGAATTCGAGCGCGGTCGACCACGCAATCCTTTCATCAATGCTGGCGCTCTAGTGATCTGCGACATCAACCAATCACGCTTCGCCGTGCCGATTTTGTCGATGCGTGACTTCGTGCGGCGCCTGTCGGGCAACCCGCAGATTCTGGTCAACAGCGTTGTCGCCGAATCCGAAGCCCAGCATGGCGCACGCAATGCCGCGATGGCCTACCTGATGAAGTCCTTCGGTAACTTCCACAACGACGTGGACGCGGTACTGCATAGCTACTTCAACTATTGCGCGTTGCAGATGAGCTGCCTGGACCTGGCCAAGGCGTTCAGCTTCCTGGCCAACGAAGGCACGAGCGCCCACAGCGGCGAACAGATCCTGACCGCGCGCCAGACCAAACAGGTCAACTCCATCATGGCCACCAGCGGTTTGTATGACGAAGCGGGTAACTTCGCCTACCGCGTGGGGCTGCCGGGCAAGAGTGGCGTGGGCGGTGGCATTGTCGCGGTGGTGCCGGGGCAATTTACGGTGTGCGTGTGGTCGCCGGAGTTGAACGCGGCGGGGAACTCCCTGGCGGGAATGAAGGCGCTGGAGTTGTTGAGTGAGCGGATTGGGTGGTCGGTGTTTTGATAGAGGCGGCGAGCATCGGACACGGAAATACCCTCTTGAACGTGATCCAATGCGATGACATGATGGCCTTATGATATCCTGGGTGGTTCGCTCTTTATCGTTAATACATCGATTTAACGCTTAAAATAATGCGCTCTTGCTTGGCTGTGGCGCCAATGGCGGCATTTGTTGTTCGTGCGTTTTCTCATGGATGGGAGGCGATGCCTAATTCTATGGTGAAAATATAAATTTCCATTGTTGGGCTTTGGGGTTGTCAAGCTGTGATTGCACGTATGGTTATAGGGTTGTTGTTCTTGTTTATGTCGAATTCCTTTGCGATGGCTGAGTCTGCTGTTGTACCGCAACAGGCGGAGGTGACAGTCGAGAAAAATAATAATTCGGCATTGGAATTTGACTTCAGAGTATTTAAAGAAGTTTCTGTTACTCGACTCGATGCTCAAGATAAACGCATTAATGATCTTGGTGCGTCAATCATGCAGCAAGCGAACTATATGGCTGAAATCTCCAACGTCTCTACCTGGGTTGGTATTGGCGTTACGGTCATTGCTTTTTTTGCAGGCCTCTTCGTATGGATCAGCTCAAAAAACCGCGCTACTGTTGAGGCTAGAGAAGCCGCCAAAATTTGGTTTGATGAAAACAGTAACCGCCTTCAATCTCAAATTCACGAGTTGAAAGTGAAAGCAGATGCGGTAGGTGCGGATATTGACGATTTGCGTAAAAAAGCTGCTGATGCACACGCGGTGATTGATGAGCAGACGACGGAGTTTAATCATCATGCAGTCAAGAAACGCCAAGAAATTGACCTGTTAAGAGCAAGTCTAGTTGTCGTTGAAGATCAGGAAGCAGAAGCCCCAATCGATCCGCTGGTGGTGGGCGTGGCAGAAAAGGCTGCTGATTCCTTAGAATTAAAGGAAGAGAAAAAAGAAACTTATTCGGAACGTTATTATTCGAGTGGTTCTGATCACTACAGTGCTAAGAAGTTTGATCTGGCGTTAATCAGTTTTGACAAGGCGCTGGAGTCTGCAAAAGCGAGTCAGGCTTCAGCTCATATGCTTGTCAAAGTAATGCTTGCCCGTGCTATGACCTTGGGGATGCTTGATCTCAAGAGTAATGAGGTGGCAGTTTATGAAGATATTGACAGTCTTTATTGTCATGAGGAAAGTCAGTCGTTACGAGCTCTGCTTGCTAAAGCGTTACTTAATAAGGGTTTTAGACTTGGGCAGCTTGGCCGACGTGATGATGAAATGGCAGCTTACAAAGAAGTCGATACCCGGTATGGCAAAGATACTGACGCTGCAACACGCTCCAGGGTTGTTAACGCGCTTGTCAATAAGGGGATTTCCCTGGGGCGTCAGGATTTGAATGATCAAGCAATTGTGGTCTTCAATGAGGTTGATGAGCGTTTTGGAAAAGATAAATATCCAGCGGTGCGTGAGCAAGTTGTAAAAGCACTGCTCAGTAAGGGGGTGAGGCTCGGGAAGCTTGATCGTAGTGAAGAGGCGATCAAAGTTTACGAAGATGCCGACCTACGCTTTGGAAAAGATTCCAGTGTAGGGGTGAGTTTATATGTGGCTAAAGCGCTCAATAATAAAGGTCTCAGATTCGAGAAAATGGGGCGGCTCGATGATGCGCTGCAGAGCTACGACTTGATTCGCAGTCGCTATAAAAGTTCAAGTAATATGGAGTTGTATGTTCTGGCTGTGGCCGCTCTAGTCAATAAAGCAATTGCGCTTGGGAAGTCCGATCGTACGAATGATGCCATTGCCGTTTATAGTGAGGTCGACGACTTGTATTCAGGGGAGCGTGATATTGAGGTTCGCGCTCTTGTTTCCAGGGCACTCTTGAATATGGCCGTAAAATATAACGAAATCGGCCAGCTTGAAGAGGAAGTTCGTTTGTATGAAAGAATTCAGCTTGAGTATGGCTCGGATGAGCACGCGGCTACACGGGCCCGAGTAGCGAAGGCCACTGTCAATGCTGGTATTACTCTAAATCAACTTGATCACAAAAATGAGGCGGTCATTGCTTTTAGCAAGGCAGACCATATTTACGGTAATGACGAGGGGGTATCTATTCGAGAGCAGGTTGCGAGAGCGCTGCTAATGAAGGGAGTGGTACTAGGTAAATTGAACCAGAATGATGCTTCAATAGCTGCTTATGATGAAATGGTGAGGCGCTATGGTAGCGATAGTAATCCGGCGCTCCGTTTACCGGTTGTAAAGGCACTTAACAATAAAGGCTTTGGTCTCGTTAAAATGGATCTAAAAGAGGAGGCTGTCGCTGTTTTTGATCAGATCGAGAGAGACTACGGCGATGATGACCTCTCATCAGTACAAGAACTAGTTGCTAAGGCATCGCTCAAAAAGAGCTCTCTGCTTAGTCAACTGGATCTAGAGTGAGTCCACGTGCAACTGGTACACCACTGATGATAAATCTCTGAATGAACACCCGCGTGCCATAGGTCGAACAGGGGATTAAGGTTGGTGCTCTGAATCCCCTTGATACCTAGGCTTTACGCGGATTTACGAATAAATCCACCATCAAGTACAACGCCCCGATGGTGATTGCGATATCAGCGATGCGTTGAGCTCCGTCGGTTTCAACGGCCAGATGGGGCACGATGTCGTTGATGGAGCCTCCACATCGTGGATCATCGACGGCAGAACCTATTCGCCATCTTTTTTCGATCCCCTGGATCTCCTCTTCGGCACCGGCACAATCATGCTGACCTCGCGCTGATACTGGCGATACCTCTCACCAAACAGCATCACCAGATCCTTCTCTTCAATGTGGGCGCCGATAAAGATATAAGCCGTCAGCCCCACCGCAAACAACAGATGACCTGCCGTCATGTCCGGTGTTGCCCAAAAGGCAATCAAGAACCCCAGGTAAAGCGGGTGACGAACGATCTTGTACAACAGCGGCGTTCTGAAGATTGGAGCGTGTTGCGCGGCGTCACGCCAGCGGTCAATGGCTTGTTTGAGCCCGAACAGTTCGAAGTGGCTGATCAACAACGTTGACAGCAATACGATGCCCCAGCCCAGCCAGAACAGTCCTGTCAACACGGCTCTTGCCCAGGCTGTTTCAACGCTCCAAACCGTGTAGGTGATGGGGTGCCACAGCCAGAACAGCAATACGAGCACCAGGCTGCTGAGCAACACATAGGTGGAGCGCTCAACTGCCGCAGGAATGAATGTGGCCAGCCCGTTCTTGAAACTTTTACGCGCCATGACGCTGTGTTGAGCGGCGAAAAGAAGGATCAGTAGACAGTTGATCAATGCTGCCAGTGGCCAGCCAATGAGAGGACCATCGTTGATGCCCTTGGGCACAAGGGCGCTCCCTACGAAGCCTGTCAGGTATAAAAACGTGGCCAGGAAAATCAGGTAGCAACCGCTGCTGTACACCAGAACGGCGAGCCGTGTCGGGAGGTCGTTCGAGTGTTTTTGCGGGTTCATGGACGATTCCTTTCGCACATGGTGAAGGGTTGAGCCGGTTGATGACTGGGTTCGGCTCACTAAGACTAGCGGGGCAAATGGGTAAAGCAACCTGTGAGATTTAACAGTTCTTTAGAATATTGGGTGATTCAACTGATGTTCAATCGATATGGGGGAATGGTCGCTGCGGGAGCGTACTATGCCAGCCCCGACGACAGCCGCGATAAACGCATCACCTGCCAACACACCCAACCCCGCCACGCAAAGTAGCCGCTCCACGCACCCAGTGTCGCAGCCACGGCCATTTGCACTTGCCACAGTTCCAAGGCGGGTGCGTGCAGGGCATGCGCCACCCCCAGCGCATAGCGCGTGATGAAGATGCCGAGGATTACCAGCAAAGGCAGCCAGCTGCCTTTTACGGTCAGTCGACCATCGCCCGCATCGTGGCTCACGAAGCGGGAACTGAGGACACGGGAAATCCCCCATGCGCTGAACCCCAACCCAAGGCCCCAGTAAGCCAGCCCCGCACGCCAATGGGTGGTGTATTGCAGGACGCCGGCTACCGACAGGGCCAGCATGCCGATGGGCAACAGCAAGGCGAGGGCGGGGCGCACGCGGCGGGTGCGGGTTTGCAGTGCACCGAAAAGGCACAGGGCAATAAAAAGGGCGAATACCCAGCGCGGGGTGTGGGTGAGGTAATCCAAGTGGGTCCCGTCCTTGAGCGTTGAAGGTCGGTTATTTTGCGTCAGGCTATGTGACGAAATGATGAGGATCGGAGCGTGAAGACCTGCTCCCTCGGCCATTGCAGCCCAACGTCAAGGTCAGCCCTTGCGCCGGTTCGTGTACAGGGGGCATGAAGTCTCGGGTAATCGCAATTCTCCCAGCCCAGCGGTACTCGAATGTGGGAGCTGGCTTGCCTGCGATGGCGGTGGATCAGCTAATACATTTGGCACTGAAAGATCGCTTTCGCAGGCAAGCCAGCTCCCACCTTTGATCTCACTGGTCTTGAGGACTGTGTTGCCCCAAACAAAAATGCGCCCCGGAGGGCGCATTCTTTTGTTCGGTCAGCGATCGCCTATCAGGCAATTGCATCCCAAGCCCGATCACCGTGCTCGTCTTTAATCCGAGTCGGCAATCCCATCACGTCCAGTGCCTTCAGGAACGGCTCAGCCGGCAGTTCCTCGACGTTGGCCATGTGTTTCACATCCCACTCGCCACGGGCAACCAACAGGGCAGCAGCCACTGGAGGGACGCCTGCGGTGTAGGAGATGCCCTGGCTGTCGGTTTCGGCAAAGGCTTCTTCATGGCAGGCCACGTTGTAGATGAACATCTCACGTGGCTGGCCGCCCTTGGTGCCTTTGACCAGGTCGCCGATGCAGGTCTTGCCGGTGTAGCCCGGAGCGAGCGATGACGGGTCGGGCAGCACGGCCTTGACCACTTTCAACGGCACCACTTCCACGCCTTCGGCGGTGGTGACCGGTTTTTCGGAGAGCAGGCCGAGGTTCTTCAGCACAGTGAACACGTTGATGTAGTGTTCGCCGAAGCTCATCCAGAAACGCACGTTGGGCACATCGAGGTTTTTCGACAGCGAGTGCACTTCATCGTGGCCGGTGAGGTAGAGGTTCTGCGAACCGACAACCGGCAGGTCGTCGGTGCGTTTGACTTCGAACATGGTGTTGCTGGTCCACTGGCTGTTCTGCCAGCTCCACACTTGTCCGGTGAACTCGCGGAAGTTGATTTCCGGGTCGAAATTGGTGGCGAAGTATTTGCCATGGGAGCCGGCATTGACGTCGAGGATGTCGATCGAATCAATGCGGTCAAAATGCTGTTGCTGCGCCAGCGCGGCGTACGCGTTGACGACACCCGGGTCGAAGCCCACGCCAAGGATGGCGGTGATGTTCTTCTGCTTGCACTCTTCCAGGTGGTTCCATTCGTAGTTGCCGTACCACGGCGGGGTCTCGCAGACCTTGCCCGGCTCTTCGTGGATGGCGGTGTCGAGGTAGGCAACGCCCGTATCGATGCAGGCGCGCAGCACCGACATGTTGAGGAACGCGGAACCTACGTTGATGACGATCTGCGATTCGGTCTCGCGGATCAGGGCCTTGGTCGCTTCCACGTCCAGGGCGTTCAGCGCGAAGGCTTGGATGTCGGCGGGAACCTTGAGGCTACCCTTGGCCTTGACGCTGTCGATGATGGCCTGGCATTTGGAGATGTTGCGCGACGCGATAGCAATACGACCGAGTTCGTCGTTGTGCTGCGCGCACTTGTGGGCCACCACCTTGGCGACACCTCCTGCACCAATGATAAGAACGTTCTTTTTCAATTGCTTTATCTCTCCTTTATCCGCCAGCTTACGAAAGGCTGGACAGGTAGTCGTCGTAACCAAATTCACGAACCACCTCGACAGTACCGTCGAGTTGTTTCACTACGATGGACGGCATTTTCAGGCCGTTGAACCAGTTTTTCTTGACCATGGTGTAGCCTGCGGTGTCGATGAACGACAGCCGATCGCCGATGGCCAACGGACGATCAAATTGATACTCGCCGAAAATGTCCCCGGCCAGGCAGGATTTGCCGCACACCATGTAGGTGTGTTCGCCGTCGCTTGGCGCCAGCTTGGCGTTGAGGCGATAGATCAGCAGGTCCAGCAGGTGGGCTTCGATGGAGCTGTCCACTACGGCGAGGTTCTTGCCGTTGTAGAGGGTGTCGAGCACGGTGACTTCCAGGGAGGCACTGTTGGTGATCGCCGCTTCGCCGGGTTCCAGGTACACCTGCACGCCGTACTTCTCGGAGAACGCCTTCAAGCGCGCGCAGAACGCATCGACTGCATAATCTTCACCGGTAAAGTGGATGCCGCCGCCGAGGCTGACCCACTCGACCTTGTGCAGCAGCGCGCCGAAGCGTTCTTCGATCACACCCAGCATCTTGTCGAACAGGCTGAAATCGCCGTTCTCGCAATTGTTGTGGAACATGAAGCCGGAGATCTGATCGATCACGCCTTCGATCTTCACCGGGTCCCATTCGCCCAAACGGCTGAACGGACGCGCCGGGTCAGCCAGCAGGTAGTCGGAGCTGCTCACCTGTGGGTTCACGCGCAGGCCACGGGTCTTGCCTTCGGAGCGTTCGGCAAAACGCTGCAGCTGGCTGATGGAGTTGAAGATGATCTTGTCGCAGTTATCCAGCATCTCTTCGATTTCATCGTCAGCCCAGGCCACGCTGTAGGCGTGTGCCTCGCCTTCGAACTTCTGGCGACCGAGCTTCAACTCATACAGTGACGACGAGGTAGTGCCGTCCATGTATTGCTGCATCAGGTCGAACACCGACCAGGTAGCGAAGCACTTGAGCGCCAGCAGCGCCTTGGCGCCGGACTGCTCGCGTACGTAAGCAATCTTCTGCATGTTGACCAGAAGCTTCTGTTTATCGATGAGGTAGTACGGCGTTTTGATCATTTTTGAGAGCCTGCGGCGGTGCCTGCCAAAAAAGGACACGCATTGTGCCCGCACTTGAAGCGGATCGAAAGGTTAGCGAGCGGAATTTGCCGCGCACCTTTGCAAGTTACCCTGGCTGTGTGACCGTCTATCGCTATCATGGGCTGCCTGGACATGTGGTCCTGGAGTTGTCGACGGGAGGTCATGATGGATGCATGGACGTTGCACTGGTTGGAGGCTTCGGGCTCTTTGGCTGAGTTTCGCAATGAGTTGAATGAAGAGTTCGAGGTGGCTTATCGCGCAATTGCTCGCCGGATGCCGCCGCCACGGCTGGATGTGCTGATCCAGCGCTTGCCCGGTGAAACCATTGCGCAATTGGGCCTGGTCGGGCGGGCTTATCGCAGCACGATGTTCTCCATGACCCTGGACCCCGACAACCCTAATTTCGCCGCCAGCCTCAAAGGCGGGGTGGTGCATCGGCATATTGTTCACGAGGTGCATCATTGCCTGCGCATGGCGGGGCCAGGGTACGGTTGGACGCTGGGTGAAGTGCTCATCAGTGAGGGGCTGGCCGGACAGTTTGTGCAGCATGTGATCGGCAGCGAACCGGAGCCGTGGGAGAGGGTGCTGGGTTTTGAAGCGTTGCAAGCTGCGCCGGTGAGCCTGAGTGAGCTTGAAGCGACTTACTACGATCACAACGCCTGGTTCTTTGGTGCAGGCGACAAGCCCAAATGGCTGGGATATGCGCTGGGGTATCAAATGGTCGGGCGATGGTTGGCGACAACGGGAGCGCCTGATGCGACAACCTGGGTCAACGTCAATGCAAAAGACATCATCGCGGTGGCGGTTGATGAAGGATTGCTGCGCAACACCTTGTAGGCGTTGCCGGACTGAGGGGCTCAACGCAGGCTCACCGGCGTGCTAACGTCTGTTCTTCTGAAACAGCCTGCGCCCACAATCTTTATGAGAATGCCCGACATAGAGGCCATCCAGGCGTTTGTCCTGGTTGCCGAACTCAAGAGTTTTACCCGTGCGGCCGACGTGATTGGCGGCACCCAGGCGGCCATTAGCCTGAAGATCAAGCGCCTGGAAGAAAGCCTTGGCCATAAATTACTCGAGCGCACGCCGCGCAAGGTTACGTTGTCTGCCCATGGCCGGATGTTCGTTGCCAATGCTCGGCAATTGCTCGACCACTACCAGAACACGATGAAATGCTTTGGGCAGCAAAAGCGCACTTTGCGCGTGGGGGTGAGCCATCACATTGTGGGCGCCGACCTCAGTGTCTGGTTGCGCCGCCTGGCCAGCGCTGATCCGGAAGTGGTGGTTGCGTTCAGCCTGGGGACCTCGCGGGATATGCTGGCAAACTATGAGCAGGGCAAACTGGACGTGGCAATGATCCTGCGGCATGACAATCGGCGCCAGGACGGTGAGGTGGTGGGAGTCGAGCGCTTTGGCTGGATGGCGGCTGAGGACTTCACGCTGCGCCGGGGTGACGCCTTGCCATTGGCCATTCAACCTGACCCCTGCGGTATGCGCAGTATGGCCCTGACCGCCCTGCAACTGCGCAACCGCGCCTGGGAAGAGGCGTTTGTAGGCAGCGGGATTCTTGCCATTGGCGCGGCGGTCGTCGCTGGGATCGGGGTTGGTGTGATGGTCGAGCGCATGGCACCGAAGGGGTGTGTGGATGCGCAGCAACGTCTTGATCTGCCGCCGCTGCCCGCGCGTGAGGTGGTGCTCTATACCGCACAGCGTGATGCTCAGGCGCAGGCGCTTATTCGGGTGTTGAGTGCGGACATCCCGGCTTAAAGCAACAGGCGCCCGATCGAGGCAATCAGCCAGGTGAGACCGCCGATGCCAAGCAGGGTGACAACGAGTGCGGCGAGGTGGGCCAGCAGAATCGTCAGCGGTGACATGAACGTATTTCCTTGAGGGGGAGGAAATACGAGTATGGAAATCACCGAGTCGTTGGAACAGGCGCCTCGCGCTATTTCAATGATAAGTAAAATGGTGGGTTGCAGGGCGCGCCAGGCCTGATTGCCATAAAGCCGTCATCTCTTCACCACCTTCCTGCCACACTCCAGCGCTACTGTCCTCGCCAATGAGATCGATCTCAAGCGAGTGACAATGACTGACCTGAAAGACGTAGCGCGGCTGGCCGGCGTATCCCGCGCCACTGCCGCCCGCACCATTCAATCAGGTGTGTCAGGGATAAAGTGCCCGGCTCAGTTAGTCTTCAGCGTTAGTGCGTGAGTTGCAGTGTCATCAGCTACCGGACGAAAGCCACAACGCAAATAAAACCCCGCCGCTTCGGGCGTATCGGTAGACAGGCGTATCGATTGGAAATGTACGCTGGCATATTCCAGCAGCTCTTGCACCAGCGCTTTGCCGATATTGCATCCGCGCCCAGCAGGAGCAACGTATACGCGGCGCAGTCGACCGATACCAGGGGCAGCATAGGGGTCGCGGGAAAGACCGCCGATTGCGATCAACGTCCCTCCACAAAAGACGCCCAAAAGACATTCGCCCGGTCGGTCGTATCGGTTGGTGCCATCTTCCCACTCGCTGATCAGGCGGGTCAGGAACCTGAACCCTTCGACAATAGCCTGCGCTTCAAGCGTGTGAATATGTTTGGGGAGGTCGTCTAATTTGCATATCGAATAGTCATTGTTGGCGTGTCTCACAACGACTCCGGTTCGAACCAGGCAGCTTTGGACTCAATACAACCATGTGTCTGCTTGTGCGGAACAAAAGGCGTATCGAGGGTGCCGAGCGCTATGGAGATCCACTCTGGATAAAGCCCATTGGCGTCGGACCAGAACAGTGATGAGCCACACTGGGAGCAGAATTGGCGTGTCACCCCCGTTGAGGACTCATAGCTTCGCAACACATCCGCCGAAGTGTTGAGACTCACTGCTGACTTGGGCGCACTGGCATACGTTGCAAACGCAGCGCCATGGCTTTTCTGGCACTTTTTACAGTGACAGTGGGTGACGGACTTGAGCGCTGTCGAGACTTGATAAGTCACGGCGCCACAGAGGCAACTGCCTTTGGTCATTGCATTCATGCGTGTTCTCCTCGTGCAGTACGCATGCCGACCACAAACGTACAAGATCCAGCGCAAACGCCCTCAGTAGACTTCCCGCATTCCCTCTACTGCAGGTTCCCCATGGACATCTTCCTCTACGCCTTCAGCGTTATGTACAGCCCAGGCCCGGTCAACTTCATGGGCCTCAACGCCGGGCTCACCGGCCAGTTCCGGCGCTCCACCGGGTTCTTCACCGGGGTGGGCTGCGCGATGATGGTGTTGTTCGTGCTGTTTGGCTACACCGGTGAGGCGATCATTTCCCAGGCGGCGTTGCCGTACATTTCCCTGGTGGGCGGTGTGTACACCCTGTACCTCGCCTATCAGGTGTTCACTGCCCGCACGGTGGTGGATGAACAGTCTGCAACGGCGCCGGCCAAGACCCTCACGTTCTGGAATGGTTTGGTGATTCAGTTGCTCAACCCCAAGGGCATCATGGCGGTGTTGCCCATCACCAGCGTGATGCTGCCGGCGGCGCACATCACCGGGGTTTCCATCGCCGTCGTTTCGGCTGCACTGGCGTTCGGTGCATTCGGTGCACCGTGGGTTTATGCGCTGCTCGGGGCCTTGCTGGGGCGGCGGATCAATGGAACGTCAGCGTTTACAGTGTTCAATCGCTGCATGGGTGTGGCGTTGGCGGTGTGTGCGTATTTCATGTTCCATGCGTTCTATCTGCACGTGAATGCAACATGAGGGAATCTTGTGATCATCTAGAATAATATGAGTTTGTCTCACTATCAGTGCTTATCGACAATGGCTGCCATACATAAAGACATTGGAGTTGTAAGTCATGGCAGTCGCTCATTCCCTTGGATTTCCGCGCATTGGACGCGATCGTGAACTGAAAAAAGCGCAGGAAGCGTTTTGGAAGGGCGAGCTCGACGAAGCCGGCCTGCGTGCCGTTGGCCGTGACCTGCGCAAGGCCCATTGGGACTTGCAGAAAAACGCCGGTATCCAATTATTGCCCGTTGGCGACTTCGCCTGGTACGACCAGGTGTTGACCCACTCGCTGATGTTCGGTGTGATCCCCGAGCGTTTCCGCCCAGCCGATGGCAAAGCCACCTTGCACACCTTGTTCGGCATGGCCCGTGGCGTCAGCGATACCTGCTGCGGCGGCGCCCACGCCCAGGAAATGACCAAGTGGTTCGACACCAACTACCACTACCTGGTGCCTGAGTTCAGCGCCGATCAGACATTCCATCTCGGTTGGGATCAACTGTTCGAAGAGGTGCAGGAAGCCCGCGACCTGGGTCACACCGTCAAGCCGGTGGTTATCGGCCCGCTGACTTACCTGTGGCTGGGTAAAGCCAAGGGCGGCGACTTCGACAAACTTGACCTGCTCGACCGCCTGCTGCCGCTGTATGGCCAGATCTTCCAACGCCTGGCCGAGCTGGGTGTGGAATGGGTACAGATCGACGAGCCGATCCTGGTACTCGACTTGCCTCAAGAATGGAAAAACGCCTTCGAGCGTGCCTACAACCTGATCCAGCGCGACCCGCTGAAAAAGCTCGTGGCAACTTACTTCGGCGGCCTGGAAGAGAACCTCGGCTTGGCCGCCAACTTACCGGTCGACGGCCTGCATATCGACCTGGTACGTGCCCCGGACCAGTACCCGACCATCCTCGACCGCCTGCCGGCTTATAAAGTGTTGTCCCTGGGCGTGGTCAATGGCCGTAACGTCTGGCGTTGCGACCTGGAAAAAGCCCTGGCAACCTTGCAGCACGCTCATGAGAGGCTCGGCGATCGCCTGTGGGTGGCGCCGTCCTGCTCGCTGCTGCACAGCCCGGTGGATCTGGGCCGTGAAGACACGCTGGATGCCGAGCTGAAAAGCTGGCTGGCCTTTGCCGTGCAAAAGTGCTCGGAAGTCGCCGTGCTGGCCCAGGCTGTCAATCAGCCCGAAGCTCCCAATGTGTTGGCGGCCCTGGCTGAAAGCCGCGCTGTCCAAGCCGCCCGTGCGGCTTCGCCACGCATCCACAAGCCCGTTGTACAGGCACGTGTCGCCGCCATTACGGCCAAGGACAGCCAGCGCCAGTCGCTGTTTGCCCAGCGTATCGAGAAACAACGCGCCGGCCTGAACCTGCCATTGTTCCCGACCACCACCATCGGTTCGTTCCCGCAAACCGCCTCGATCCGCCTGGCACGCCAGTCGTACAAGGCCGGCAAGTTGAGTGAGGCCGAATACGTCGAAGCCATGCACAGCGAGATCAAGCACGCCGTGGAGGTGCAGGAAAACCTCGGCCTGGACGTGCTGGTACACGGTGAGGCAGAACGCAACGACATGGTCGAGTACTTCGCCGAGCAACTGGATGGCTACGTGTTCACCCGCTTCGGTTGGGTGCAGAGCTACGGTTCGCGCTGCGTGAAGCCGGCGGTGATCTTCGGTGACTTGAGCCGCCCGAAGGCCATGACCGTAGAGTGGATTCGTTATGCCCAAGGCCTCACCCACAAGGTGATGAAGGGCATGCTGACCGGCCCGGTGACCATGCTGATGTGGTCGTTCCCGCGCGAAGACGTGAGCCGCGAAGTGCAGGCCCGCCAACTGGCCCTGGCGATTCGCGACGAAGTGGTGGACCTGGAGGCTGCCGGCATCAAGATCGTGCAGATCGACGAAGCCGCGTTCCGCGAGGGGTTGCCATTACGCCAGGCGCAGTGGCAACACTACCTGGACTGGGCCACCGAAGTGTTCCGCCTGTGCGCCTCCGGTGTGCGTGACGAAACCCAGATCCACACCCATATGTGCTACAGCGAGTTCAACGATGTGATCGAGTCCATCGCGGCCATGGATGCCGACGTGATCACCATCGAAACGTCGCGCTCGGACATGGAGCTGCTGGACGCCTTCGAAGCCTTCGCTTACCCGAATGAAATCGGTCCGGGTGTCTACGACATCCACTCGCCACGGGTGCCGGACGCTTCGGAAATGGCCAACCTGCTGCGCAAGGCAGCCAAGCGGATTCCGGCCGAGCGCCTGTGGGTCAACCCGGATTGCGGCTTGAAGACGCGGGGCTGGCCGGAGACGGAAGCGGCGTTGATTCATATGGTGACGGCGGCGCGTCAACTGCGGGCTGAACTGGGGTAGTCTAAACACCTGTCTTCAAAGACTGGCCGCAATGCTCAAGGGTGTTGCGGCCAGTTTTTGTTGAGGTTTTCAGGATCGTTGGGGGAGTGATGATGAGCATGCAAGCACAGTCGGCCGAAGCCGTGATCGAGTTCTGGAAACAGGCCGGCCCCAAGCGTTGGTTCGCCAAGGATGAGGCATTTGACGCGGCGTTTCGCGACACCTTCCACGAAACCCATATGCAGGCCGCGAGGCGTGAATTGGAGGGCTGGCTGGAATCGGCGCAAGGCGCGCTGGCCCTGCTGATTCTGCTGGACCAATACCCGCGCAATGCCTTTCGTGGCACCGCGCATATGTTCGCCACCGATCCACTGGCGCGGCTGTATGCCCAACGCATGGTGGGTGCCGGGCTGGATCAATTGATCGAACCTGAGTTGCGTGCGTTCTGTTATTTGCCGTTCGAACATTCCGAAGACCTGGCGGATCAACTGCGTTCGGTGGAACTGAATCAGCACCTGGACGCCAGCACCTATCACTGGGCTAAGGAGCACGCGAACATCATCGAACGGTTCGGACGCTTTCCCCATCGCAACGCGTTGCTGGCCCGGGTTACCACCGAGCAGGAACATGAGTTCCTCAAGGACGGTGGCTTCGCCGGTTAAGCCTCGGCGGGCTCCACCACTTTCTTGGCATCGGCCGGGCGAAAACGCCGCAAACCCTTGAGGTCGACCGCCCAGCGCAAGGCTTCGGTGGCCGAGGGGCGCGGGCCTTGGCTGATCGCATGTTCATCCTGGGTGAGGGCGGCGAGGTAACCCTGGGCGCCGCCGCGCTCGCTCCAATAGTGGGTGTGGCTGAGCCAGGAACGGGCGAGCCAGCCTTTCCATTTGCCCACGCTGACCGGTAAATCGAGCACACCGTTGCCCATCACCGGCTTGACCGGGCCGCCGACGATGTCGCCAAACAGGCCATAAGGTGCCGGGAAGTAGAGGTTGGTCCAGCGCGTCACCGCAAACGCTGCGGCATGATGCAGGTAGTGCGGCGTAAAAGGCTGCTGGCCTAGCATCACCGGTTGGCGGGCGTTGTAACCGTAGCCCTTGTCATCCTCGGTGGGTGGGCAGGCCGGGGCTTCGCGGCGCTCCATACGTTGCTTGAAGTCGCTGACGCTGCGGCCCAACAAGAGGCTGGCATGGGCCATCGGACTGCCGACGGTGACCAGGTCGGTGATGCGCCACGGGTTGCCCAGGCCGCGCTGTTCGACAAACGCCGCCGCCTGCTGTTCGCGAAACCGCAAGGTGCTGCCCAGGCTGCCGTCGAGGGCGGCGCCGGCGTTGGGCAGTGCTTCCTTGATCACCGGTTGCAACGCTTCGTGATGGGCGTAGCGGGCGGCCAGTTCGCGATTGCTGGGCGTCACCTGGGTGAGCTGGTCGTGATGTTCGTGCCACAGGTAGCCGACGATGTCGTAGGCGATCACGCTGCCCAGGCTGTGGCCGACCACGATGATGCGGTCGTAGTCGCCCTTGTTGTGCAATGCGCGCAACAGCTCTACGCCATCGGCGCGTATCTGCTCACGCACCACCACATTCTGGGGGTTGGGGCTCAGGTAGCGCGCCGCATCGCCAAGGTAGGACAGGGCGGAATAGCGCAAGCCCAGGCCAATGGCACCCAGCAGCAGCGGCACCAGCGCAAAGGGGTTGTCGCTGTGATCGAAGCGGCCCCAGGCCGTGGCCAGGGTGCCGCTGGCGATCAGCAGCAGAAGCACTAGCACTGTCCAGCGCGTGGTACGCCAGATCGGAACGATGGCGTCGGGAATGTCGCGGCGCGGACGCTTGAAAATGTCCCACAACCAGCCGAGCAGGTGGCCCACCTTGGTGCCCTGCATCTTGTGGGCCCAGTAGTATTCGTAGAAGTCCGTGGAGGTGCGGCCCGACGACTTCAACACGCGCAGGTCGAAATTGCGCGACAGCCGATCCGGTTTGCTCCAGTAGAAGGGTTTGTCGTCGGGTGAGTTCGTCGGGATCATGGCTTCGACGAAGCCGCGCAGAGTGTCCATTGGGCGCTGTTCACCGATGCCGTGGATAACCACAACCGCTTGTTTCATGTGCTGTTCATTCCTTGAAGGCCACGAAGGGGGAGGGGAGTTGGTAGGTAGCTAATCGCCATAATACTGCCACCATCGGCGCTATTCCCGCCAGGAATGCCCCCATAAAAAACCAACATTGTCTTTATTTCCGTACATCTCGTAGCGTTGGCTTTCACCCAAGGAGAACCGCCATGCGCCCGTTACGCCTCTACGTTGATGCCCAGTTCACCAGCCCCTATGCGATGTCGGTATTCGTCACCTTGCAGGAGAAGGGGTTGGCCTTCGACACCGTCCCCGTAGACTTGGACGCCGCACAACAGCACGCAGCGGGCTTCGCCGAGCTATCCGTCACACAGCGTGTGCCGACGTTGGTGGAAGGCGATTTTGCCTTGTCGGAATCCTCGGCGATCACGGAATACCTCGACCAGGTTTACCCCGAGACGCCGGTGTACCCGGCCGACCCCAAGCAGCGAGCGAGGGCTCGGCAGGTCCAGGCGTGGTTGCGCAGCGACTTGCTGCCCATCAGGCAGGAACGTTCGACGTTGGTGGTGTTTTACGGCGTGAAAATGCCGCCGCTGTCGCCTGTGGCGCAAACCGCCGCGCGCAAATTGATCGGTGCGGCGCAGGCGCTGTTGGCGGGTAACAGGGCGTACTTGTTCGGCGAATGGTCGATTGCGGATGTGGACCTGGCCGTGATGCTCAACCGGCTGATCCTCAACGGCGACGAGGTGCCGGCCGAGTTGGTTGCGTATGCCCGGCGCCAGTGGCAGCGGCCGTCGGTGCAGGCCTGGGTCAACCTGACACGCCCGGCGCTTTAAAGTATTACAGCCATTCGTGGGCCACACGCCGGTCGAGGTCTTCCCAATCGGCCATGCCCAGCACGCGTGTGGTGTTCAAGCCGCGCAGGTAGCCGCGCAGTTGCTGGGCGCTGGCGTAGCGTTGGTCAGCGTCGGCCGTCTCGTTCTGCAGTACGGTTTCATAGTCGACCAGGTAATCGGCGACCCGCTCGCGAAACTCCGGCAATACGGCTTCGCGGATGCGGTCGAAGGTTTTCTGGTGGGGCTTCATGGCGTGGTCCTTATAAGTTTTATTGAAAGCGGGCTGCGCAACACTATCGGTTCAAATGATAGTCACCATCAAGGATTGCAAGTTCTGTTTTTGCTGGAAAGGTGGAAAATTGCGCCATCGAAACGCTGTTCAAGGAAACGCGCGATGAGGACGATAATCCAGCTGGGTTTGATGCTGTTGATGGTAGGTTCGGTGGCCATGACCACCCCGGCCATTGCCGATGAACTGCGTACGGGCCATTTGCTGCCACTCGTCGGTAGCGTAGACTCCCTGGCGCGCGCGCAATCGGTGGGTGTGTTGTACAGCGAAAACACCCACGACAACCTCAGTTACCTTGAACGCTACCATGCCATGGCGATGAACGGCGCCAAGGATGCCTTGGACGGACGTATCCGCGAGGCTTTCGTCAACAGCTCCGATCCTGAGCTGGCCATCGATTGGCTGATGAGTTCGTTGCAGGGCACTTTTCTGTCGGTAACGGTCTATAGCAGCCTGGATGAGCTGGTGCAGGCGCACCCGGACGTGGTGGTGATGCTCGATACCCATAACCAACTGCTGACCCAACGCAACGATTTGGTGGAAGCGAGGTTTACCGCACGGTTCTATGACGCGGACTTGCAATATATCGCCAAGGCCGAAGGCTCGGTGCACAAACAAGTACCGTCGGTGTGGGTGCATGACAAGGCGGCGCCTGAAATTGCCGCTCAGATCGAGCAACAGCGTGATGTACAGCTCGACGCCTTGAAGCAGTTCGATGCGTCGCTCAAGGCGCTGGTACGAGCGGGTTGATGTGAACCTTTTTTAGTTATTTTCAGGAATTTTTATGCGCTCATTTTTCGTCCCGGCCCTGGCTTTTGCTTCTTTGGTGCTGACCGGTTGTGTTTCCGCTCCCAATGCCCCGACCTTGACCCTGCAAACCAGCAAGACGCCCGAAGGCTATGTGCAGTGCGTATTGCCCAAGCTTGAAAAGCACGGCATCACCTCCACCGTGACGCAGAACTCGCGCCACGCCAAGGTGCTGTTGACCAGCAAGATTGCTGCCGATGATGTACTGGAAGCCTACAAGTCCCAGGACGGTACCAAGGTGTTCCTGTATGAGCGCAAGCCACTGGCATCGGCTATCACGCCCTCGCGGCTGGAGCTGGCGGCCAAAGACTGCAAGTAACGCCAGTCAACACAGTACTCAATGTGGGAGGGGGCTTGCCCCCGATAGCAGTGGTTCAGCCAATGAACTCGTCGTTGGCACACCGCAATCGGGAGCAAGCCCCCTCCCACCCATTGCTGTGTGAATGTCTCAGGGTTTCGCTTCGCTGCTGAAACTGTCGACCGCCTTGAGCAGCCCTTCAGCCGCCAATGCCACCAACTCCCCACCTTTTTCCACCGTCGCCAGGGCCGGGTCCGAACCCATGCGCCCGTCGGGGAAGCGTGCGCGGAAATCCAGCGCCTCGCGGATCGGCCCGGTATTGGCGATCTGCGGCGAATAATCGGCTGACTTGATCGACTCCGGATACGCCCACTGCGTCACCGCGATCTCTGACGGCGTGGCATGGCTGCCATGGCCTACCGGGAATTGGCGGTGCGCCAGCTCGGAAACACCTTCCAGATCCCACCAGTTCACCAGCTTCAGTGCGAACCCGGCCGGGCGGCGGGCATAGCTGGCTTCGGCATACAGCTCGGAAAACGCGGCCTCGATGGTCGCGATATTGCCGCCGTGGCCGTTCAGAAACAGGATCTTCTCGAAACCATGGCCGGCCAGCGAGCGCACCCAGTCGCCAATCGCGGCGATAAAGGTGGAAGGGCGCAGGGAAATGGTGCCGGGAAAGCCCAGATGGTGCTGGGCCATGCCGATATTGAAGGTCGGGCCGATCAGGATGTCGGCGTTCTTCTGCGCCTCATGGGCGATGATCTCCGGGCACATCCAGTCGGTGCCCAAAAGGCCGGTGGGACCGTGTTGCTCATTGGAACCGATGGGGATCACCACCGTGCGGCTGCGCTCCAGAAACTGCCCGATCTCGATCCAGGTGGACTTATGTAGAAGCATGCGGTGCTCTCTTTTATCTGTGGGGACAGGCTATCCGCCACGGATTGTACGACTACTGGCCACCTGTTGGGGTTTGCAATTGAGGTAGGTCGAGGACTTCAGCCAATGCTGGTCCGGGTACCAGGAAAACATGAACTGCCCATCCTTGAGCTTGTCCACCACCTTGCGCGCCACTTGCGGCCGCACGGCCGGGCAGCCCTGGCTGCGACCGATGCGGCCTTCGCGTTTGCTCCACGCGGGGCTGACGTAGTCGGCGGCGTGAATCACCAGTGCGCGGTCCCGGGCCTGATCATTGAAGCCGGGCTCCAGGCCGTCCATGCGCAATGAGTAACCGTGGGTGCCCAGGTAACTTTCCTGGGTACGGAACAGCCCCAGGCTGGACTGGTGGCTGCCCTCGCGGTTGGAGAATTGCGTCGCGAAATTTTCCCCGGACTTCGCGCCGTGGGCCACCAGATCGCGCAGCACGAGGGTCTTTTTACGCAAATCGAAGATCCACAGCCGACGAGCGGTCGAAGGCTGGGAGTAGTCAATAACCGCTAGGCGATCCGAACGTTCTTCGCCGTTATTGACCGCACACTGCACCGCGTTCAGGGCGCTTTTGAGGACGGTGGGATTGAGTTCTGGAGCCGAGCGCGCCAGGCTGCTATACAAGTTAGGAGACGTCTGATTGGCGGCGAGCGCAAAATTGCTCAGCGTAGCCAGGGTCACGGTGATCAAGCCGAGGCGGCCAATAAAATTCAGCATCTGCAAAGCGTCCCCCGCCGTAGATTGGAGTCAGGTCAATTGTTCAAAAAACACGCATGTTACTTGAGCATTTGCTTGCTCGTTGCACCGCTGGTCGCGACAGCCGAATCGTTGCCGCCAGACGCAGTCCCCGTGGCCTCATCCAGCCCTATCCAACTGGCCCTGGCGCAACTCTCCAGCGTTTGCCCAAGCCTCGCTCCGCACATCGACCCTGGGGCGCTGTTGCGCCTGCAAGCGTTCTACCAGCAGCAGGGTGATGCGCCACTGTGGGCTACCGGCGAGCGCCGCCCAGCGTTGCAGGCCCAGTTGCAACTGCTGGCCGACGATGGCCTGGACCCTTCCCACTATAGCCTGCCTGCGGTAGACGCCACGGCCAACGTGCTGTGCAGCGATATCGACAGCAGTCGCCAGTACCTGCAAGCCTTGCAGGATCTGCATTACGGGCGCTTGCAGCAGTCGCGTTACGAACCGCTCTGGCATTCCCAGCCGCCTACCCGTGACCCCAATACCGAGGTGCTGGCGTTCGCGAGCACGGGTTTGCAAGACATGGCGAAAGGCTTCGACCAGGCGCGCCCCAGTGCCGACTTGTATCGCAGCCTGCGCAATGCCTACGCGACCGTGCGTCTGCAGCCCTTGCCCCATTGGAATCCTGTCGCCAGTGGCCCCTTGCTGCGACCTGGCATGGAGGACCCCCGCGTGCCGGAACTGGCGCGACGCATGTTCAGCGGTGGCTACCTGGCCAAGGCACCGACCGGAAACAGCAGGCAATACCGTGACGAACTGGTCAAGGCGGTTAAGGCGTTCCAGCTCAGTCACTCATTGCAAGCGGACGGCGTGATCGGCGCCGGCACCGTGGCGGAACTCAACATCAGCCCGGCGATGCGTCGTGAACAACTGCGCATCAACCTCGAACGTTTCCGCTGGCTCGCCCAGGACCTGGAGCCTGAAGGGGTGGTGGTGAACGTCGCGGCGGCGCAACTGAGCGTGTACCAAAGTGGCATCCCGGTGTGGCAGACACGCCTGCAAGTGGGGCGTGCCGAACGCCAGACGCCGCTGCTCAAGTCCCGCATCACCCGGTTGACCCTCAACCCCACCTGGACTATCCCGCCGACCATCATGCGCGAGGACAAGCTCCCGGCGATCCGCCTCAACCCCGAGTACCTGCGCCAGCAGAACCTGCAAGTGCTCGATGCCCAAGGTCGCCCGCTGACGCCCGACCAGGTGGATTGGTCGCGCCCGGGCAACATCCTCCTGCGTCAGGACGCCGGCCCACGTAACCCGTTGGGGCGGATCGTGATGCGCTTTCCCAATCCGTATTCGGTGTACCTGCACGACACGCCCAGCCAGCCGCTGTTTACCAAGGGGCCGCGGGCATTCAGTTCGGGATGTGTGAGGGTGGAGCAACCGTTGATGTTGCGCGACCTGCTGGTGAGCCCGGCCGAACGTGCGCGCACCGATGCATTGCTGGCCACCGGCGCGACCCACGAGTTCAGGCTGGCCACGCCGGTGCCGGTACTGTTGGGGTATTGGACGGTGGAAGTGGATCGTCAGGGCGGGTTGGTGTACGCGCCCGATATCTATGGGCGCGACCCGGTGTTGATCAAGGCGATGGGCGCGGTGCTCTAGCGGGAGCGCCGCTACTCAGGCATCAGTTGTTGGCGACATTCCAGCACCAGGCGGGCGCCACCCAGCTCACTGGTGCCGACGTCCAGCTTGAAACCATGCAGGTTGATGATCGCTGCGACAATCGAAAGGCCCAGGCCAAAACCACCTTGCTGATCACCTTCATCCACCCGATAGAAGCGTTGGAACACCGAGTGACGCTCAGCCACCGGAATCCCGGGCCCCGAGTCATGCACTTCGATTCGCGTGCTGCCCACATCGTTGGACGCGCGCAGGATGACCTTGCCGCCAGGCGGTGTGAACTTGATCGAGTTGCTCAGCAAGTTGGCCAAGGCTTCGAACAACAGTGCGCGGTCGCCGGTGATCCACGGTAGAGACTCGGGGATTTGCAATACCAACTCCATTTCGCCTTCTTCCGCCAAAGGCAAGTAGAAGTCATGCAATTCGCGTAGTAGCGGCAACGGGTCCATCACCAGAAAGCCCGAGCGGCGTTGGTGGTCTTCCAGTTCAGAGATCCGCAGCAGCCCGCGAAAACGCGCCATCAGCGTGTCGGTTTCGGCGATGGCATCGTCCAGTTTCACCGCATGGGCCGAGTCTTCTTCGGCTTGTTGCTTGATGCGATAAAGCTGCGCACGCAGGCGTGTCAGCGGGGTGCGCAGGTCGTGGGCGATGTTGTCGCATACGCCCTTGACCTCGTTCATCAGCTTCTCGATGCGGTCGAGCATGGCGTTGACGATGGCGGCGAGCATGTCCAGTTCGTCACGGCGATTGGACAGCGGCAAGCGGTGGGTCAGGTCGCCGGCGACGATAGCTTCGGCGCTGGCCTGGATGCCTCGAATGCGTCGTAAAGGCCGGCGGCGCAGCAAATGCCAGCCCGCAGCGCCCGGGATGATGGTCAGGGACAGCGCCCACAGCAGGGCATGCCAGATGATCCGGGTGACACCAAATAACGAACCATTGGCACGCACCAGTACCAACCAGCGGCCGTCTTCGGTGTGGGTAGCCACGGCGTCGCAGCTGTCCTTGGGCAGTTTGGGGTCGTCGGAGTCGACGCAGTTGGCCAGGGCGTGGATCTTGCCGTCCAACGGCAGGTCGGGCGGCACTGCACGGATCGGCCCGCTCAGTGGGCGAAACTGTTCATCGAATAGGCCGTAGGCGTCCACGCCCTTCATGTCGAAGGTCATGCTGGTGGTCAGGGCTTCCACCAGTTCCTCGCCGTCGAAACGTTGGAACAGGTGCTGGCGTTGCATCAGGGAGTGGCGTGACAAATCGCCCAGGTATCCCGAGACCTCGTAATACAGCACCCCCATGAGGATGCAGCTCCACGCCACGAACAACGAGCTGTACAGCGCCAGCAAGCGGCTGCTGGAGGAACGCCAGCCCTTAGAGGGGTTCAGCAATGACATACCCGGAACCTCGTACCGTGCGGATCAACGGCGTGAGGCCCGGTGGATCGATTTTTTTGCGCAGGCGACCGATGTGCACGTCGATCAGGTTGGTGCCCGGGTCGAAGTGATAACCCCAGACTTCCTCGAAGATCATCATCCGCGACAGAATCTGCCCGGTGTTGCGCATCAGGAATTCCAGCAGTTTGTATTCGGTGGGAAGCAGGCTCAGCGGCTGTTCGGCGCGGCTGGCTTCGCGGCTGATCAGGTTCAGTTCAAGGTCGGCCACACGCAAAGCGGTTTCGAATTCCTTGACCGTGCTCTTGCGTCGCAGCAGCACTTCCACACGGGCGGCCATTTCGTCGGAGGCAAATGGTTTGGTCAGGTAATCATCACCACCGGCACGCAGGCCGCGTACACGCTCGTCGACATCGGAGAGGGCGCTGATCATCAGGATCGGCGTCGACACGCCGATGGTGCGCAAGGTGGTGACGATGGCCAGGCCGTCGAGTTCCGGCAGCATGCGGTCGAGGGTGATCAGATCGTAATCACCGCTCACGGCACGGACCAGGCCTTCGCGGCCGTTGTCCACCCAATCTACGTCCAGTCCATGGCTACTCAGCTCGGCGACGATCTCGCGGGCCGTTACGGCGTCATCCTCGATGGTCAAAATGCGTGTCATAGGATTACCTGGTGAGCGTTCACACTAGAAGTGGGGGCATTTTGCCAAGAAATGATAGTCGGCTTACTAAAAAAATTTTCATGTTGGTAAAACCGACACATCAGACGGGGTGGAGTGCATAGCGCCCGCTTGTCAGAGGTGATTCTTGCAGGTTGTAAGGTACTAAGAAGCTAAAATTATTTAACCTGTTGAAATACAAGAGTAATTAATTGTCGATTAGCCTGGCCATCATCATGATCGCGATAAACCTGAGCCTGGCTCGGTCTCCTGTGGGAGGGGGCTTTTGTGGAGTGTCAGCCAGCTCGCGACCAGCAACGCACTGGCCGCTGCGGTCATGATCACCAAGGGGCTTGAGGTGCCATCTGACAGCAACCCGGTGACCCAGCTGCCTACGGCCGTGAGGAACATCTGGATAAAGAAGAACAACCCCGACGCCGTCCCGGCCATTGCGCCATAAGGCTGCAACACCGACAGCTGGCAGGCCGGAATCACCAAGCCTACCGACACCATGATTACCACCATGGGCAGCACAATGGCCAGCCATTCCCCAGGCAACAGTGTGGTTGCCATCGCCAGCATCACACTGCCCACTAGGTTCAAGCCGATGCCGACGCTGATCAACCGGTCGGGCTCGAAACGCTGCACTAATCGCCGAAACAGGTTTGCACCCAGCATGTAGCCGCTGATCGTGGCGGCAAACACCAGCGCGTAGGCCGTGGCGGACAGGTGAAAGCCACGCTGCAGCAGGGCCGACGATTCGCTGATAAACGGAAAATAGGTGCTGTAGACGCAACCGATGGCAAGGGAATAGCGCAGAAAATAGCGGTCACACAGCAGTTGACTGTAGATCCGCAGCAGATTGCTCGGCGGCGCGGCGGCAACTTCTGCCGGGCGGGTTTCCGGTAGGCGACGATACACCACCAGGTACAGCGCAGCGCCGATCAACCCCAGCAGCACGAACAGCCCACGCCAGTCGATCCAGGGCAGCATCAGGCTGCCCAGCACCGGTGCGGCCATCGGCGACACGGCCATGGCCATGGAGATCAACCCCAGCAAGCGTGCTTGTTCCTGGCGGTCGAAATAGTCGCGCACGATCACCCGGCCGATCACCGTGGTACAGCAGCCTCCGAGGGCCTGGAACAGGCGGGCGATGATCAGCACGCCGAGGCTGTCGGACAAGGCGCAGGCGGTGGTGGCCGCTACATAGAGGAACAGGCCAGAGAGCAGTACCGGACGGCGACCGAAACGGTCGGTCAACGGGCCGCTGACCAGCAGGGAAATCGCCGAGCCCAGGGTGTACAGCGTAAGGGTCAATTGCAGTTGGGCGTCGCTGCTGTGGAAGTCGTCGGCCATGGCGGGCAGGGCCGGCAGGTGCAGGTCCAGGGTGAGGCGTGGCAAGGCGATCAGGACGGTCAGCAGCACCAGCCAGAAGCCGGTGGAAAGGGAGCGTTGTGCCATGGAAAGCCTCAATCCTATGAGTAGAGCCCGAACTCTAGCGGCTTTGTGGTTTAATCCTGTGGGCCGTTTATTCGTGAATTGACTGGACCACTTATGCGCCAAGGAAAACAACCATCCGCCCTGGACCTGCCGCGTCCCGATGCCTTGGACACCGGCAAGCAGCAGGGCGCCTACGATGCGTTGCGTACCGCGATCCTGAATCGGCAGTTGCCGGCGGGCAGCCGCTTGCCGTCCACCCGCAGCCTGGCCGAGCGCTGGCGGGTGTCCCGTGGCACCCTTGAAGCGGCTTACGAACGTTTGCACAGCGAAGGCTACGTGCAGCGGGTGGCCGGCTCGGGTACTCGGGTGTGCGCGGTGATCCCGGAGCAATTCATTGCGGCCCCGGTGCCCACGACCATCCCGCGTCGTGCGGTGCAGCCCGATCAGCCCGATACCGCCGTACAAAGCCACGTGCCCTTCGTTGCACGGCGCCCGGACGCCAGTCTGTTCGACTTGAAAACCTGGGCGCGTTGCATTTCCCGTGGCTTGCTGAGCGTAGGCCCCGGCGTGCTGGAGGCTGCGCATCTGGCCGGGTTGCCAGCCTTGCGTGAGCAGATCGCCGACTACCTGCGCAGCTATCGCGGCATGCAATGCGAGGCCGACGAAGTGATCGTCACCACCGGCATTCGCCACGCGCTCGACCTGATCGCCCGCACGCTGCTCAAGCCTGGCGATACGGCCTGCATTGAAGACCCCGGCTATAAACCCGCACGTCGCCTGTTCAGTCTGGCCGGTGCGCGGGTTCAGAGTATCCCGGTGACGGCGGAGGGTTTGGATACCGAGCAACTGCCGGGCACTGCACGCCTGGCCTACGTCACCCCGGCGCACCAGGCCCCCCTGGGCATGACCCTGTCGGTCTCACGGCGTCTGGCGCTGCTGGACTGGGCCGCCCGTGCCGACGCCTGGGTGATCGAAGACGACTACGACAGCGAATACAACTACAACAGCGCGCCCCTGGCGGCGCTCAAGTCCCTGGATTCCGGTGACCGGGTGCTTTATTGCGGCAGCTTCAACAAAAACCTGTTTCCCGGTTTACGCGTCGGCTTCATGGTGGTGCCCAAAGCCTTGCGCCCTGCGTTGTTGCGCACCTTGCAACTCACCGGGCATTCGGTAGGGGCCACGGATCAGGTCGGGTTGCTGGAGTTCCTCGGCAGTGGTGCTTTCGTGCGTCATCTGCGTGCTTCGCGCCAGGCGTATCAGGCGCGGCGTGATGCCTTGCTCGCGTGCCTGCCGGATAACGGCTGTGTGAGTGGCCAGCAGGCAGGGTTGCACTTTGTGCTGTGGTTGCCGGCGGATATGGCGGAGGAGGATTTCTGCCAACGTGCCGCCGCTGTTGGGTTGATGTTGCAACCGTTGGGCAAGTTTTGCGTTGAGACACGCCTACCACCGGCAGTGATCATCGGCTACACCGCCTTGACCCTGGCACAGATCCGTTTCCATGGCCGAGTTCTCACGCAATTGTTAATGGCGGCTTAACCCCGGCTTGGCTAGACTCGCGCCCCATGAGCCGCCTTCTACGTGTCATCTTCGTCATGCTGCTGAGCCTCACGCTTCCCCTCACCGGGATGGCGGGTGTGCCGTCGAGCACCGAGCCGTGCCCGATGAAGATGTCAGACATGCCGATGATGAGCGACATGTCGCCCGACTGTTGCCAGGACGGCGTCGACCACGGCAAGGCGTGCAAGCCTGGCCAGGAATGCAAGACTGGCGGCATGCTGCAATTGTCGATGCCCGTGCTCAAGGCTCCGTTGACCCTGGCCCATCCGTTAGCCCTCAACGGCGCCTCCGATTTTATCCCCGACCGCACGCCGCCTGGCGTCTGGCGCCCACCCCGTTCCTGATTCCTGTTGCACCTGAAGACGCGTCCCTGACCGGGACGGCCTTGCTGTGGGCCGCATAAAGCGGCACGCAGTAGAACAGATCAGGAATCTTCACCATGAATTCCCTCTACATGCGCGCCCTGGTGGTGGGCGTGCTGGCGTGGCCGGCGTTGGCGAGCGCGCTGACCCTGGATGACGCCTTGCGCCTGGCGCAAAACACCGCACCGTCGCTGGCGGCAGAGTCGGCCAAGCTGCAAGCCGCCACTCAATCGGCGATCCCGGCCGGCGAACTGCCCGACCCAAAGTTGGTGGTGGGCCTGCAGAGTTTCCCCATTGGCGGGCCCAATCGCGGCACGTTGAATGGCGATGACATGACACAACAGATGATCGGCATACAGCAGCAGGTGCCCAGTCGCGACAAGCGCAAGGCCCGGGTCGAACTGGCTGACGCAACCATTGAGCGCACCGCGGCCGAGGGCAGAATCGAACGTCTGAATGTGCGCCAGGCTACCGCCCAGGCATGGATTCGCGCGTATGCGGTCGAGCAAAAGCAAGTGCTGTTCACCGCGTTCTACCAACAGAACCGCCTGTTGCAAGACACCGTGCGTGCGCAACTGGCAGGCGGTCGTGGCCAGGCTTCCGATGCGGTCATCCCCAAGCAGGAAGCCGCGGAACTCAACGGGCGCGAAGATGAACTGACCCAGCAACGCGCCCAGGCCCGCGCCGCCCTCAAACGCTGGATCGGTACGGCCGCCAACGAAGCCCCCAGCGGCCAGTTGCCCAACTGGACGCTCGATACCGGTAGCCTGAACCATAACCTGCATCAACACCCGCGGTTGCAAGCCTACGTGCCGCGCACTCGCGAGGCGCAAGCGCGGCTGCAGGAGGCCAAGGCGCAGAAAACCTCGGACTGGAGCTGGGAAGTCGACTACGGGCATCGCAGCCGTGAGTTCGGTGACATGGTCAACGTGCAGTTCACCTTCGACCTGCCGATTTTCCCCGGGCGTCGGCAAAACCCTGGCATCGCTGCCAAGCAGGCTGAACTGGACCAGCTCGACGCTGAACGCGAAGCCGCTACCCGTGAACATCTCCAGTTGCTCGACGATGACCTGGCCGACTACCAACGGCTGGACCGCGCCGTGCAGCGCAGCCAGGACAGCCTGGTGCCGCTCGCCGAGGAAAAGGTCCGACTGAGCCTGGCCGGTTACCGGGCGGGCAAGGGGGACTTGGTGAGCGTGGTCAGCGCTCGTCGTGAGCTGGTCGAAGCCCGTTTCAAACAGATTGATGCCATCGAGCAACGCGCCCTGGTCGGCGCCCAGCTGTACTTCGCCTATGGGGAACCTACCAATGAATAATCGAATCGCCGCAGCGCTCGTGCTGCTGGGGCTAGGCGTTGGCTACGGGGTGGCGCAGTTGCACCCGGCCGCTGTTGCTCCCGTCAAAGACGACAAGCAGGCGCTGTATTGGTACGACCCGATGTACCCACAGCAGAAGTTCGACAAGCCCGGCAAATCGCCGTTCATGGACATGCAACTGGTGCCGCGCTATGCCGACGCAGGCGCCTCGGCGGCAACGCCGGTGGTGCAGATCGATCCGCGCCTGGCGCAGAACATCGGCGTGCGCCTGGCCAGTGTCAGCCGGGGTGTGCTGACGTCCAATCTGGACGTGTCGGGCGTGCTGGCCTTCAACGACCGTGATGTGGCGGTGGTGCAGGCGCGGGCGGCGGGGTTTGTCGAGCGGGTTTACGCACGGGCTCCGGGGGATGTCCTCAAGGCCGGCGCGCCGTTGGCAGACATTCTGGTGCCTGAGTGGGCGGCGGTTCAGGAAGAGTTTCTGGCGCTGCGCCACAACGGTGACAGCGGTTTGATCGCTGCCGCGCGTCAACGCCTGCGCCTGAGTGGCATGCCCAGCGGGTTGATCACGCAGATGGAACGCAGCGGCCGGGTGCAGTCGGTGTTGACGGTTACCAGCCCGTTGAGCGGCGCATTGCAAACCCTCGAGGTGCGTGAAGGCATGACGGTGGCGGCGGGGCAGACCCTGGCGCGGCTCAATGGCCTGGATCGGGTGTGGTTGCAGGTCGCCGTGCCCGAGGCTCAAGGCGCAGCGTTGCATGTGGGGCAAACCGTGCAGAGCCGCTTTGTCGGTTTACCGGGCAACGTCGTCACCGGCATGGTCACTGCGATCTTGCCGGCCACCGCCATGGACAGTCGCACCGTGCAAGTACGTGTCGAGCTGCCCAACCCCGATGGAATCTTACGGCCTGGCATGACCGCCCAGGTCAGCCTGGCGCAAACCACTGGGCAATCGGTCGTGCAGGTGCCCAGCGAAGCGTTGATCCGCACCGGCAAGCGCGTGCTGGTGATGCTGGCAGAGGAGGGCGGTCACTATCGGCCAGTCGAGGTGGTCGTCGGTGCCGAAAATCAGGACCAGACCGTGATCGTCAGCGGCTTGCAGGAAGGCCAGCAAGTGGTCGCGTCTGGGCAATTCCTGCTCGACTCCGAGGCCAGTCTCAAAGGCATCACCGCGACCCCTGCCGAAGCCGCGATGAACATGCAGCCGGGAGCCCAACCATGATCGCCTTGTTGATTCGCTGGTCTGTGGCCAACCGCTTTCTGGTGTTGCTGGCGACGCTGTTCATCACTGCGTGGGGTGTCTGGTCGGTGCAGAACACGCCCGTCGACGCCTTGCCGGACCTTTCGGATGTGCAGGTGATCATTCGCACGCCGTACCCGGGACAGGCGCCGCAGATCGTCGAGAACCAAGTCACCTACCCGATGACCACTACCATGCTCTCGGTACCGGGGGCCAAGACCGTGCGTGGCTTTTCGTTTTTCGGCGACAGCTACGTGTACGTGTTGTTCGACGAAGGCACCGACCTGTATTGGGCCCGCTCGCGGGTATTGGAATACCTCAGCCAGTTGCAGGCGCGCCTGCCGGCCTCGGCCAAGCCGTCATTGGGGCCTGACGCCACCGGGGTGGGCTGGATCTACCAGTACGCCTTGGTGGACCGCACTGGCCAGCACGACTTGGCGCAATTGCGTGCGCTGCAGGACTGGTTCCTCAAGTTCGAACTCAAGACCCTGCCCAATGTGGCGGAAGTCGCCACCATCGGCGGCCAGGTCAAGCAGTATCAAGTGCAACTCGACCCACTGGCCCTGGCCAGTCGCGGCATCACCCAGGCACAGGTGAAGGACGCCATCGACAAGGCCAACCAGGAAGCCGGTGGCTCGGTGCTGAACCTGGGCGAGTCCGAGTACGTGGTGCGCGCCTCCGGCTACCTGAAAAACCTGGCCGACTTTCGCGCCATCCCGCTGCGCCTTGACGCCAACAATGTGCCGGTCACCTTGGGCGATGTGGCAAACGTCCAACTGGGTCCGGACCTGCGCCGAGGCATCAGCGAGCTGGACGGCAAGGGTGAGGCGGTTGGCGGCGTGGTGATCCTGCGCAGCGGCAAGAATGCACGGGAAGCCATCGCGGCGGTCAAGACCAAGCTGGAACAGTTGAAAAGCAGCCTGCCGCCGGGTGTGGAGATCGTCACCACCTACGACCGTAGCAAGTTGATCGACCGCGCCGTGGACAACCTCAGCCACAAGTTGCTGGAGGAATTCCTGGTGGTGGCGCTGGTGTGCGGGATTTTCCTGTGGCACCTGCGCTCGTCCCTGGTGGCGATCATCTCGTTGCCGGTAGGCGTGTTGATCGCCTTTATCGTCATGCGCTTCCAGGGTATCAACGCCAACATCATGTCCCTAGGCGGTATCGCGATTGCGATCGGCGCGATGGTGGATGCGGCGGTGGTGATGATCGAAAACGCCCACAAGAAAATCGAAGCCTGGCACCACGCCAACCCTGGCCGGGAATTGAAGGGCGATGAGCATTGGAAGGTGATGACCGACGCGGCGGTCGAAGTCGGGCCGGCGCTGTTTTTCTGCCTGTTGATCATTACGCTGTCGTTTATCCCGGTGTTCACCTTGCAGGCCCAGGAAGGTCGGTTGTTCGGCCCGTTGGCCTATACCAAGACCTACGCCATGGCGGCGGCGGCCGGCTTGTCGGTGACGTTGGTCCCCGTGTTGATGGGCTATTGGATTCGCGGGCGCATTCCCGATGAGCAGCGCAACCCGCTCAATCGCGGGCTGATCAAGCTCTATCAACCGGCCCTGGATGCGGTGCTGCGTTGGCCGCGCATGACCTTGCTGGTGGCGTTGCTGATAGCGGCGAGCGCGCTGTGGCCGATCTCGAAACTGGGCGGTGAGTTCCTGCCGCCGCTGGATGAGGGCGACTTGTTGTACATGCCTTCGGCATTGCCAGGTTTGTCGACGCAAACGGCGGGCGAACTGCTGCAACGCACCGATCGCCTGATCAAGAGCGTGCCCGAAGTCGCCCATGTGTTCGGCAAGGCGGGCCGCGCTGAAACCGCCACCGACCCGGCACCGCTGGAGATGTTCGAGACCACCATCGAGTTCAAGCCCAAGGACCAATGGCGCCCCGGCATGACCCCCGACAAGTTGGTCAAGGAGCTGGACCGCGTGGTGCAGGTGCCGGGCCTGACCAACATCTGGATTCCTCCGATCCGCAACCGTATCGACATGCTGGCCACTGGGGTCAAGAGCCCGATTGGGGTGAAGGTCGCAGGCACCAGCCTGATGCAGATCGACGCCGTGACCCAGGCCGTGGAGAAAGTTGCCAAGACAGTGCCGGGGGTGAGTTCGGCGTTGGCTGAACGCTTGACCGGCGGGCGCTATATTGACGTGGACATCGACCGTGCCGCCGCTGCGCAGTACGGGCTGAACATTACCGATGTACAGGCCATCGTGTCCGGCGCGGTGGGCGGTGAAACCATCGGCGAAACCGTGGAAGGCTTGGCGCGCTTCCCCATCAGCCTGCGTTATCCCAAGGAGTGGCGCGATTCGGTGGCGGCACTGCGCAACCTGCCGGTGTACACGCCGAAGGGCAGCCAGATCACGCTTGGCACGGTCGCCAAGATCCAGGTCAACGATGGCCCGCCGATGCTCAAGAGTGAAAACGCACGGCCTTCCGGTTGGGTGTATATCGACGTGCGTGACCGTGACTTGGCGTCGGTGGTCAAGGACCTGCGTGCGGCGATCAACCAGCAAGTGCACTTGCAACCGGGCATGAGCCTCAGTTACTCGGGTCAGTTCGAGTTCCTGGAGCGTGCCAATGAGCGATTGAAGCTGGTGGTGCCGGCCACGCTGCTGATCATTTTTGTGCTGCTGTACCTGACCTTTCGCCGGGTGGAGGAGGCGTTGTTGATTCTGGCGACGTTGCCGTTCGCACTGACCGGAGGTGTGTGGTTGCTCTACGGATTGGGCTTCAACCTGTCGGTGGCCACAGGCGTGGGGTTTATCGCGTTGGCGGGGGTGTCGGCGGAGTTCGGCGTGATCATGCTGCTGTACCTGAAAAATGCCTGGGCCGAGCGCACGGACGGCAACCTGCTGGCCGCCATCACTGAAGGCGCAGTGCTAAGGGTGCGGCCCAAGGCGATGACGGTGGCGGTGATCATCGCCGGGTTGTTGCCGATCCTGCTGGGCAGTGGTACGGGCAGTGAAGTGATGAGCCGCATTGCCGCACCGATGATCGGCGGGATGCTGACGGCGCCGCTGTTGTCGCTGTTCGTCATCCCGGCTGCGTACTACCTGATGCGCCGCCCTAAAGCCAAACACTGATCAAAAATGTGGGAGGGGGCAAGCCCACTCCCACAGGGGATCTTCAGAAGCCCAGGATCAGTCGTCGAACCCGACCTGCTCGTGGATCTCGTCCACCTTCAGTTCCAGGCGGTAGGCCACGGCGATAAACAACGCCTGACACAGGCACAAGGTGGCGCTCAACGAGCGGAAGGCAAATGAAGAGCCCTCATTCACCAGCAGCACCGCGTTCGCCCGCTTGGCCAGGGGCGACAGGTTGCTGTCGGTGATGATCAGGGTCTTGGCCTGGTGGTGCTGAGCGATGCGCAGGCAGTGCTGAGTCTCTTTGCCGTAGGGCGTGAAGCTGATGGCGATCACCAGATCGTTGGCACGCACGCTGCGCATCTGTTCGCGGTAACTGCCGCCGAGGCCGGAGACCAGGTGAATGCGCTTGTTGGTGTGTTGCAGGTTGTAGACCAGGTAATCCGCCACTGCAAAAGAACGGCGCACGCCGACCACGTAGATATTGTCGGCATTGACCACCAGGTCCACGGCTTTCTCGAACGCCGCGTCATCCAGTTCCAGCCCCAGGCGCTCGATGCCGGACAGTGTGGCGTTGACGCATTCACGCGCCAGATCGCCGCCGCTGGCTTTCTGCGACTTGTTGGCGATCATGCTGCGGATACGCTGCTGGTAGTTCTGCACCGGCGTGGTCTTGTGGGTGTAGGCCTCGCGAAACAACGCCTGCATCTCACTGAAACCACTGAAACCGAAGCGCTGGGAAAAGCGCACGATGGCCGAAGGGTGCACTTCACATTCGCGGGCGATGTCGCTGATGCGATCGACCATGATCCGGTCGCTCTGCTGGCTCATGTAGCTGGCGATGCGTTTGAGCTGGCGTGGCAGGCTTTCGTATTCGTCGGTGATCAGCTGCAACAGGCGTTCGGCATTGACCGGAGGGCTGGGGATCGTGGCTTCCAGGGTGGTCTCGGGATCGGTGCGGGACATGGGCAATCCTTCTGGCGTTTTCGTCTGTTGCGCTGATGGGTGGCGCAAGTCTACAGGGTAGGCGCAAAAAAATACCCCGGCATCACGGCCCGCGTGGCCTGCTGAAACGATGCACGGCGGCTGGCGTGCCATTATGCCAGCGTATTGGAAAAAATATTCCACTAAAAATAATTATGGAATAAATATTGATTGCCGTCGCCGGACGTTCTAGTCTGCTCCCACCAAGAGCGTTTGCCGCCCCCACGGCGGCACAACGCAGGCTGATAAAAATAACAGGAGCCAGCATGGGCCAGACTCGTTTTGCCAGTGGGCGTCAATTGGATCTGATTTGCCTCGGGCGCCTGGGCGTCGACCTCTACGCACAGCAAGTGGGTGCGCGGCTTGAGGACGTGTCCAGCTTCGCCAAGTACCTCGGTGGGTCCTCCGCCAATATCGCTTTCGGCACCGCTCGGCTGGGGCTCAGGTCAGCGATGTTGAGTCGGGTCGGGGATGACCACATGGGGCGTTTCCTGCTCGAATCCCTGGCGCGTGAAGGCTGCGATGTCAGCGGCATCAAGGTCGACCCCGAGCGCCTCACCGCGTTGGTGCTGCTGGGCCTCAAGGACCGCGAAACCTTCCCCCTGGTGTTCTACCGCGAAAACTGCGCCGACATGGCCCTGCGCGCCGAAGACATCAACGAGGCCTTTATCGCCTCCAGCAAAGCCCTGCTGATCACCGGCACGCATTTCTCCACGGAGGGTGTGTACAAGGCCAGCCTCCAGGCCCTGGACTATGCCGCCAAGCACAACGTCAAGCGCGTGCTGGACATCGACTACCGCCCGGTGCTGTGGGGCCTGGCGGGCAAGGCGGACGGGGAAACGCGGTTTGTCGCCGACCAGAATGTCAGCCAGCACGTGCAGAAAATCCTGCCGCGTTTCGACCTGATCGTCGGCACCGAAGAAGAGTTTCTGATCGCCGGTGGCAGTGAAGACCTGCTGGTCGCACTGCGCACCGTGCGTGAACTGACCCCGGCAACCCTGGTGGTCAAGCTCGGCCCGCAAGGTTGCACAGTGATCCATGGTGCCATCCCCGCACGTTTGGAAGACGGCGCGATCTACCCCGGCGTACGGGTTGAAGTCCTCAATGTGCTCGGCGCCGGCGATGCGTTCATGTCCGGCTTCCTCAGCGGGTGGCTGAACGATGCCAGCGATGAACGTTGCAGCCAGTTGGCCAATGCCTGCGGCGGCTTGGTGGTGTCGCGCCACGCCTGCGCCCCGGCAATGCCGACGCCGGCCGAACTGGATTACCTGTTCAACAGCCCGGTGCCTATCACGCGGCCGGATCAGGACGTGACCCTGCAGCGCCTGCACCGTGTCAGCGTGCCGCGCAAGGCCTGGAAGCAGTTGTTCGTGTTTGCCTTCGACCATCGCTGGCAGTTGGTGGACCTCGCGCAAAAGGGCGGGCAAGACCCGCTGCGCATCAGCGACATCAAGCAGCTGTTTATCCAGGCTATCGAGCGGGTGGAGCAGAAACTTGGCGAGCAGGGTGTCGACGCCGATGTAGGGCTGCTGGCCGACCAACGTTTCGGCCAGGACGCGCTCAACACCGCCAGCGGTCGCGGCTGGTGGATCGCGCGCCCGGTGGAAGTACAGAACTCGCGGCCGTTGGCGTTCGAACATGGGCGTTCGGTCGGCAGCAACCTGATTGCCTGGCCCCAGGAGCAGATCATCAAGTGCCTGGTGCAATTCCACCCGGACGACGAGCCGTTGCTGCGCCTGGAGCAGGAGGCACAACTCAAGGCGGTGTACGAGGCGTCCCTGGTCAGTGGCCATGAGTTGCTACTGGAGGTCATCCCACCCAAGGATCATCCATCCATCTACCCGGATGTGCTCTATCGCAGCCTCAAGCGCCTGTACAACCTGGGCATCTACCCGGCGTGGTGGAAGATCGAGGCGCAGTCGGCCGAGGATTGGAAAAAGCTCGACGAACTGATCCAGGAGCGCGACCCATACTGCCGTGGCGTAGTGTTGCTGGGCTTGAATGCTTCAGCCGAGTACCTGGCTGATGGCTTCCAGCAAGCTCGCCACAGCACCACCTGCCGTGGTTTTGCCGTAGGCCGCACGATCTTCCAGGAGCCGAGCCGCGCCTGGATGGCCGGGGAGATTGATGACGAGACCCTGATTCAGCAGGTGCAGCACACGTTCGAACAGCTCATCAATGCCTGGCGCAGTTCCCGAACCTGATCACAATTCCAAATGTGCAATGCAATCAAATGTGGGAGGGGGCTTGCCCCCGATGGCGGTGGTTCAGTTATAGAGGTTTTGCCTGATTAACCGCTATCGGGAGCAAGCCCCCTCCCACATAAAGCAGATCTCAGTGATATCTGAAAAAAATAAAAGGTGCAGCCATGCCCGCAATTCGAATTGGCATCAACCCGATCTCCTGGAGCAACGACGACCTGCCGGCCCTGGGCGGTGAAACGCCCTTGAGCACGGCCCTCAGCGAAGGCAAGGAAATCGGCTACGAAGGTTTTGAGCTCAACGGCAAATTCCCCAAGGACGCCAAGGGCGTCGGCGATGTATTGCGCCCCTATGACCTGGCACTGGTCTCCGGCTGGTATTCCAGCCGCCTGGCGCGGCGCTCGGTGGCGGAAGAAATCGAGGCTATTGCCGGTCATGTCGAATTGCTCAAGCACAATGGCGCCAAGGTGCTGGTGTATGGCGAAGTCGCCGACTCGATCCAGGGTTCGCGCATCCGCCTGATCGAACGTCCGCGTTTTCACAGCGAACAGGCTTGGCAGGAATACGCGGACAAACTCACCGAACTGGCTCGCTTCACCCTGTCCCAGGGCGTGCGGTTGGCCTACCACCATCACATGGGCGCCTACGTCGAATCTCCCGAAGACATCGACCAGTTGATGAGCCGCACCGGCCCTGAAGTCGGCCTGCTGTTCGACTCCGGCCACTGCTACATGGGCGGCGGCGAACCCATCGAGGTGCTGCGCAAACATATCGGGCGCGTCTGCCACGTGCATTTCAAGGACGTGCGCAAGCCGGTGGTGCAACTGGCACGCAACCAGATGTGGAGCTTCCCCGATTGCATCGTCAACGGCACCTTCACCGTGCCCGGCGACGGTGATATCGATTTCGCGGAATTGCTCGACGTCCTGCTGGCTGCGCAATACGAGGGCTGGCTGGTGGTGGAAGCCGAGCAAGACCCTGCCGTGGCGCCGAGCTATATCTACGCCAAAAAGGGTTATGACACCTTGCGCGCGCTTCTCAACGAGAGGACTTGAGTGATGAGCTTGCTGGTCAAAAGCAGCAAACGTGGACAAACCATGGTGGCCCTGGAAGCCGGGCGCCTGGAGTATGTGGGTTTTTCCGCTTACCGCCTGAGCCTGGGTGAAACCCTGCCGGTCAGTACCGGGGATAAGGAGCTGTGCCTGGTGCTGCTCAGCGGTCGGGTGAACATTGAAGGCGAGGGCTTCAACTGGCAGAACCTGGGTGATCGCCAGTCGGTGTTCGAAGACAAGTCACCTTTCGCCGCCTACCTACCGCCTGGCACCACGGCCCAGGTCACCGCCTTGAGCGATGTACAGATCGCCGTGTGCGCCGCGCCCGGTGCCGAAGGCTACGCGCCACGTCTGATCCGCCCGGAAAACTGCAAGCGCAGCGTCCGTGGCAAAGGCGCCAACACCCGCTACGTGTGCGACATCCTGCCCGACAGCGAGCCGGCCCATTCCCTGCTGGTGGTGGAAGTGCGCACGCCGTCCGGGCATTCGTCGAGCTACCCGCCGCACAAGCACGACACCGACGACCTGCCGCACCAGAGCTTCCTTGAAGAAACCTACTACCACCAGATCAATCCGCCCCAGGGCTTCGTGTTCCAGCGCGTCTACACCGACGACCGCAGCATCGACCAGGCCATGGCCGTAGAAAACAGCGACCTGGTGGTGGTGCCCAAGGGGTATCACCCGGTCAGCGTGCCGTATGGCTATGAGTCCTACTACCTGAATGTGATGGCCGGCCCGAAGCGTGCCTGGCATTTCCATAACGACCCGCAGCACAGCTGGCTGCTGGACCTTTAAGGGGCGTGACATGACCACCACCCGATTGACCATGGCCCAGGCCCTGGTGAAGTTCCTGGATAACCAATACATCGAAGTCGATGGCGTACAGAGCAAGTTTGTCGCCGGGGTGTTCACGATTTTCGGTCACGGCAATGTGCTGGGCCTGGGCCAGGCCCTGGAGCAGGACAGCGGTGACCTGGTGGTGCACCAGGGCCGCAATGAGCAAGGCATGGCCCACGCCGCCATCGGTTTCGCCAAGCAGCACCTGCGGCGCAAGATCTACGCGTGCACGGCGTCTGTGGGGCCGGGCGCGGCGAATATGCTGACCGCCGCTGCGACGGCCACCGCCAACCGTATCCCGTTGCTGTTGTTGCCCGGCGATGTCTACGCCAGCCGTCAGCCCGACCCGGTGCTGCAACAGATCGAGCAGTTCCATGACCTGAGCATCAGCACCAACGACGCCTTCCGTTCCGTGAGCAAGTACTGGGACCGCATCAACCGGCCCGAGCAGTTGATGACGGCGGCGATCCACGCCATGCGCGTATTGACTGATCCCGCGGAGACTGGCGCCGTGACCCTGGCGCTACCGCAAGATGTGCAGGCTGAAGCCTGGGACTATCCCGATTATTTCCTGCAAAAACGTGTGCACCGCATCGAGCGCCGCCCGGCCACTGCGGCGATGATCGGCGATGCCTTGGCCGCGTTCCGGGGCAAGCGCAAACCGCTGATCATCTGCGGCGGCGGCGTGAAGTACTCCGGCGCGAATGCTGCGCTGCAAGCCTTTGCCGAACGCTTTGATATTCCTTTCGCCGAAACCCAGGCGGGCAAGAGCGCGGTGATCTCCGCTCATCCGCTGAACGTCGGTGGCATTGGTGAAACCGGCTGCCTGGCGGCCAACCTGCTGGCGCCCGAGGCAGACCTGATCATCGGCATCGGCACCCGCTATACCGACTTCACCACTTCGTCGAAATCGCTGTTCAAGCATCCCGAGGTGAAGTTCCTCAACCTCAATATCAGCCCGTGCGATGCCTTGAAGCTGGATGGCGTGCAGGTACTGGCTGATGCGCAAGTGGCTCTGGACGCATTGGCCGACGCCTTGGGCGATTACCGCTCGGGCTGGGGCGAGCAGATCCGCGACGCCAAGGCGCAGCTGGACGCGGAAGTGGACCGTGTGCATCACGTGGAATATGACGGCGATGGCTTCGTGCCCGAAGTCGATGACCACCTGGACCGCGCGGTGCTGCGCGAATTTATCGAACTGACCGGTTCATGCCTGACCCAAAGCCGTGTACTGGGCGTGCTGAACCAGGCCCTGGCCGACGACGCGATCATCGTCGCCGCCGCCGGCAGCCTGCCCGGCGACTTGCAGCGCGCCTGGCGCAGCAAGGGCGTCAACACGTACCACGTCGAGTACGGCTATTCGTGCATGGGTTACGAGATCAATGCGGCCTTGGGGGTGAAGCTGGCAGAGCCAGGCAAGGAGGTCTATGCCCTGGTCGGCGATGGCTCGTACATGATGCTGCATTCGGAACTGGCCACCTCGATCCAGGAGCGGCGCAAGATCAATGTGGTGCTGCTCGACAACATGGCCTTCGGTTGCATCAACAACCTGCAGATCGGCAATGGCATGGACAGTTTCGGCACTGAATTCCGCTTCCGCAACCCCGAGAGCGGCAAGCTCGACGGCGGGCTGGTGCCGGTGGACTTCGCCATGAGTGCGGCGGCGTATGGCTGCAAGACCTACAAGGTGAGCACGGTGGAGCAACTGGAAGCGGCCCTGGCCGATGCGCGCACGCAGACCGTGTCGACGTTGATCGACATCAAGGTACTGCCCAAGACCATGGTCCACGGCTACCTGTCGTGGTGGCGGGTGGGCGTGGCACAGGTGTCCACCAGCGAACGCACGAATGCGGCGGCGAAAAAACTCAATGAACAGCTGGCCAAGGCCCGGCAGTACTAATAACAAAAGGGGTGAATGTATGTCGTTGAAGCTAGGTGTGATCGGTACGGGCGCCATCGGCCGGGACCATATTCGTCGTTGCAGCCAGACCTTGCTCAACAGCCAGGTGGTGGCCGTCACCGACATCAACCTTGAGCAAGCGGCCAAGGTGGTGGCGGATTTGAAGTTGGACGCCGAGGTGTACCCGGACGGGCGTGCGCTGATCGCCTCGCCGCAGGTGGAGGCGGTGCTGGTGACGTCCTGGGGGCCGAGCCACGAAGAATTCGTGCTGGCCGCCATCGCCGCCGGCAAGCCGGTGTTTTGTGAGAAGCCCCTGGCGGTGACGGCCGCAGGCTGTCGCAAGATCGTCGACGCCGAAGTGGCCTACGGCAAGCGCCTGGTGCAAGTGGGCTTCATGCGTCCGTATGACGAAGGCTATCGTGCCCTCAAGGCGGTGATCGACAGTGGCCAGATCGGCGAGCCGTTGATGCTGCACTGCGCGCACCGCAACCCGACGGTGGGGGAGAACTACAAGACCGACATGGCGATCACCGACACGTTGATCCATGAGCTGGATGTGTTGCGCTGGCTGCTCAACGACGACTATGTGTCGGTACAAGTGGTGTTCCCGCGCAAATCCAGCAAGGCGCTGGCCCACCTGCGCGACCCGCAGATCGTGCTGCTGGAAACCGCCAAGGGCACGCGCATCGATGTGGAAGTCTTTGTGAACTGCCAGTACGGCTACGACATCCAGTGCGAAGTGGTGGGGGAGACCGGCATCGCCAAACTGCCGGAGCCGTCCCAGGTGCAGCTGCGCAGTGGCGCGAAACTGTCGAATGCGATCTTGATGGACTGGAAGGACCGGTTCATCGGTGCCTACGACGTGGAGTTGCAGGCCTTCATTGATAGCGTGCGTGCCGGCCAAGTGGGCGGGCCATCGGCGTGGGATGGGTTTGCGGCGGCGGTGGCGGCGGATGCGTGTATCGAGGCGCAGGGCAGTGAGCAGATTGTGAAGGTGAGCTTGCCGAAGCGTCCGCACTTCTACGGCTAAACCACTGAAGAAACTCGATCAAAAACTGTGGGAGCTGGCTTGCCTGCGATAGCAGAGTATCAGGCAATACATTTGCAACTGACAGATTGCTATCGCAGGCAAGCCAGCTCCCACACTTGAATTGGGTTTCCACTTCAATTGAGGAGTGTATGTATGCGAATCGGACTGGTCGGCTACGGCCACGGCGGGCGCTTTTTTCATGCGCCGCTGATTGCAACCTTGCCCGGCGCCACGTTTGTCGGCGTTGTCACACGCTCAGCCGAGCGCCGGCAACAATTGAACACTGACCATCCCGGTGTGAAAGCCTTCGACTCCATCGGCCAGATCGTTGAGGCCGGCGTCGACGCCCTGGTCATTTCCACCACGCTCAAAGGCCGTCCGGCGCTGGTCTTGGAAGCCATCGAGCACGGCATCGCCGTGGTCAGCGACAAACCTTTTGCCGCCAACGCTGAACAGGCCCAGGCACTGATCACCGCCGCCGAGCGCCAAGGTGTGCTGCTGAGTGTCTATCAGAACCGACGTTGGGATTCGGATTACCTGACGTTACGCAAACTCATCGACGCTGGCGCCCTAGGCGAGATCACCCGGTTTGAATCCCGGGTCGAACGCTACAGCCCACACGCCGTGGGCAATGCCAGTGGCGGCGGCTGGTTACGGGACTTGGGCAGCCATCTGGTAGACCAGGCGCTGCAATTGTTCGGCCCAGTGGATCGCGTATTCGCACAATTGCAGTTCAGCCCGGAACACCCAACGCTCGACCACGGTTTTTTTGTCTCCCTGACCCACACCAACGGCGTGATTTCCCACCTGTGGGGCAATGCGCTGCAAAACAGCCAGGCACCGCGCTTTCGGGTGAGCGGCACCTTGGGTTGTTACACCGTGGAGGGCCTGGATGGTCAGGAAGAAGCACTGATGGCCGGCAAATCCCCCAAAACCGAAGGCGAGCATTGGGGCGCTGAAGAGCACCGGCGCTGGGGTTGGTTCGAGCAAGGGGCGGAGCGAGAGCGAGTACCGTCGGAGAAGGGTTGCTGGACGCAGTTCTACCGTCAGTTGCAACGCGCTGTGCACGGCCAGGGAGCACTGCCGGTCGACGCCTATGATGCGCTGGAAACCACCCGTATATTGGACGCCGCACGCCTCAGCGCCGAGCGCCAGCAGGTGGTTTCAACAAAAATAGAATAAAATTCTAAAATGTGTTGATGTGGAAATTATTTTCCAATAAAGTCTTTTCCAGGTTGCAAAAAGTACGTTCGAACTCGATTCGTGCGACTCAACAAAAACAAGATCAAAAACAACCAGGTACCGTCAGATGAAAATCTTCAACGCTGTACTGCGAGTTTTACGCCCCGTCTTTGCGTCACGCGGTCTGCCCCGCGCCCGCCCGTTTTATTTTTCCTTCCTTAATGTGCTGTGTGTCGAAAACAAAGGCGCGCTGGTGTGCTGCATCCCGGGTGCGCCGGTGGTCCGACTGCCCGCCGAGCTCTGATAAACGCAACGTCCAAAAAACCAACAAGAATGTGGAGACAGACCGTTCATGAAGACCCCGATCCGTTTCACCGCGCTGGCCCTGTCCATGCTGCTGGCCAGCAGCTTCGCCTCGGCTGCCGATCTCAAGATCGGCGTGAGCATGTCGCAGTTCGATGACACCTACCTGACCAATGTGCGTGAGTTCATGGTCGAGCAAGCCAAGTCCTATCCGAAGGGCGACGGTGTGCAATTGCAATTCGAAGACGCTCGTGCCGACGTGGTCAAGCAACTGAGCCAGGTCGAGAACTTCATCAGCCAGAAAGTCGACGCCATCATCGTCAACCCGGTGGATACGGCGTCTACGGCAAGAATCAGCAAGGAAGCGACCGAGGCTGGCATTCCGCTGGTGTACGTCAACCGTCGGCCTGATCAGAAGGACCTGCCCAAAGGTGTCGCAGCCGTGACCTCCAATGATGAAGAGGCCGGCCGCCTGCAAATGCAGTACATCGCCGACAAACTGGGCGGCAAGGGCAAGATCGTGATCCTGCTCGGTGACCTGGCCAACAACTCCACCACCAACCGTACCAAGGGCATCAAGGAGATCCTGGCCAAGTACCCGGACATCAAGATCGAGCAGGAGCAGACCGGCATCTGGCTGCGTGACAAGGGCATGACCCTGGTCAACGACTGGCTGACCCAAGGCCGTGCGTTCAATGCCGTGCTCGCCAACAATGATGAAATGGCCATTGGTGCCGCCATGGCCTTGAAGTCGGTGGGCACCAAGCCGGGCAGCGTATTGATCGCGGGTGTCGATGGCACGCCGGATGGCTTGAACGCGATTTCCAGGGGCGAGATGACGGTGTCGGTGTTCCAGGACGCAAAAGGCCAGGCGGACGGTTCGGTAGAGGCGGCACGCAAGATGGCCAAAGGCGAAACGATCGAACAGAACATCGTTATCCCGTTCCAGTTGATCACCCCGGACAACCTCAAAGACTTCAAGTAGCCCTGTCATAACAACAATAAGCCGGCAGGGCGGTCACGGCCGCCCTGCAGATGGAGTGCCTTTCTATGCTCGCTCAAGCGACTGCTTCGCAGCCTTCCGGTATCCAGCCTGTCGAGCTGGAAGAACCCTACCTGTTGGAAATCGTCAACGTCAGCAAAGGCTTTCCTGGTGTCGTAGCCCTGGACGATGTGCAACTGCGGGTGCGCCCAGGCACAGTGCTGGCGCTGATGGGTGAGAACGGTGCGGGCAAGTCGACGCTGATGAAAATCATCGCCGGTATCTATCAACCCGATGCCGGCCAGATTCGCCTGCGGGGCAAGTCGGTCAAGTTCGAAACGCCCTTGGCGGCGCAGAAGGCCGGGATTGCGATGATTCACCAGGAACTCAACCTGATGCCCCACATGAGCATCGCCGAGAATATCTGGATCGGCCGCGAGCAGCTCAACAGCCTGCACATGGTCAACCACCGCGAAATGCACCGCTGCACTGCCGAGTTGCTGGCACGTTTGCGCATCAACCTGGACCCCGAAGAACAGGTGGGCAACCTGAGTATCGCCGAGCGGCAGATGGTCGAGATTGCCAAGGCAGTGTCCTACGACTCCGACATCCTGATCATGGATGAACCGACGTCGGCCATTACCGACAAGGAAGTGGCCCACCTGTTTTCGATCATTGCCGACCTCAAGTCCCAGGGCAAAGGCATCGTCTACATCACGCACAAAATGAACGAAGTGTTCGCCATCGCCGACGAGGTGGCGGTGTTCCGTGACGGCCAGTACATCGGCCTGCAACGTGCTGACAGCATGAACAGCGACAGCCTGATCTCGATGATGGTCGGCCGCGAGCTGAGCCAATTGTTCCCGGTGCGCGAGACGCCTATCGGCGGGCTGTTGTTGTCGGTGCGTGACCTGACGCTGGACGGTGTATTCAAGGATGTATCGTTCGACTTGCATGCCGGTGAAATCCTTGGCATTGCCGGGCTGATGGGCTCCGGGCGGACCAACGTGGCGGAAGCCATTTTTGGCATCACCCCCAGCAGCAGCGGGCAGATAACCCTCGACGGTAAGGCCGTACGCATCACCGACCCGCACATGGCGATTGAAAAAGGCTTCGCGCTGCTGACCGAGGATCGCAAGCTCAGTGGCCTGTTTCCGTGCCTGTCGGTGCTGGAAAACATGGAAATGGCGGTGCTGCCGCATTATTCGGGCAACGGCTTTATCCAGCAGAAGGCCCTGCGGGCGTTGTGCGAAGACATGTGCAAGAAGCTGCGGGTGAAAACCCCATCCCTTGAACAATGCATCGACACTTTGTCTGGCGGCAACCAGCAGAAGGCGCTGTTGGCGCGCTGGCTGATGACCAACCCTCGACTGCTGATTCTCGATGAACCGACCCGGGGTATCGACGTCGGTGCCAAGGCTGAGATCTATCGCTTGATTGCCTTCCTCGCCAGTGAAGGCATGGCGGTCATCATGATTTCTTCGGAGCTGCCTGAAGTGTTGGGCATGAGCGACCGGGTCATGGTGATGCACGAAGGCGAACTGATGGGCACCCTGGATCGTGCGGATGCGACCCAGGAAAAAGTCATGCAGCTGGCTTCCGGTATGACGGCAGTCCACTGACGTACAGAATAAGAAGGTGATGGGCTATGAACGCGATAACAGAAAACAAGCCGGCCACGGCACCGGTCAAGAACCGCCGACGCATGCCTACCGAGCTGAGCATTTTCCTGGTGCTGATCGGCATCGGGCTGGTGTTTGAGCTGTTCGGCTGGATCGTGCGTGACCAGAGTTTTTTGATGAACTCCCAGCGGTTGGTGCTGATGATCCTGCAGGTGTCGATCATTGGCCTGCTGGCGATTGGCGTGACCCAGGTGATCATCACCACGGGTATCGATTTGTCCTCGGGGTCGGTGCTGGCGCTGTCGGCGATGATCGCGGCCAGTCTGGCGCAGACTTCTGACTTTTCCCGGGCGGTCTTCCCCAGTTTGACTGATTTGCCGGTATGGATTCCGGTGGCGATGGGGCTGGGTGTGGGGCTGCTGGCGGGGGCGATCAACGGCAGCATCATCGCCGTCACCGGTATCCCACCGTTCATTGCCACCCTGGGCATGATGGTCTCGGCCCGTGGTCTGGCGCGCTATTACACCGAAGGCCAGCCGGTAAGCATGCTCTCGGATTCGTATACCGCGATTGGCCATGGCGCCATGCCGGTGATTATCTTCCTGGTGGTGGCGGTGATCTTCCACATCGCCCTGCGCTACACCAAGTACGGCAAGTACACCTACGCCATCGGCGGCAATATGCAGGCGGCGCGCACTTCGGGGATCAACGTCAAGCGCCATCTGATCATTGTCTACAGCATCGCCGGCTTGCTCGCCGGGCTGGCCGGTGTGGTGGCCTCTGCACGTGCTGCCACCGGCCAGGCCGGCATGGGGATGTCTTATGAGCTGGATGCGATTGCTGCGGCAGTGATCGGCGGCACCAGCCTGGCGGGCGGGGTAGGGCGCATTACTGGCACGGTGATCGGTGCGCTGATCCTTGGGGTGATGGCCAGCGGGTTTACCTTTGTCGGTGTGGATGCGTACATCCAGGACATCATCAAGGGCCTGATCATTGTGGTGGCGGTGGTGATCGACCAATACCGCAACAAGCGCAAACTCAAGCGCTGAGATTGCGCAGGGTAAAATGTGGGAGGGGGCAAGCCCTAGTGCCAGTCAGTTAAGAAAATCTGCCGCGACCAGACTCTTGTAGTGAGCGGGGCAAGCCCGCTCACTACAGATGCTGCGCTCGACACCCCACCGTTTAACTGACTGGCATTAGGGCAAGCCCCCTTCCACAATGAGTACCGCCCCATCAGTTCTAACCGTTTGTCTTCTATATAGCTCCACAACACTGAATTTCTTGCTATAAACGCACTCCGATGACCATTCGCCGAGCCCGTCCTGGTGCTTTTGGAGGTTATCTCGGAAAAATTGCCTGTCTTTTCAGTTGCTGCGCCCTCAAGTCGGCCTTAGACTGCCGCCCCTCGTAAATTGAGTGCCGGGTGGCGCTTGGAATGGACGGCGCCCTTCCGAGACCTGCAGAGGTCGGCCGGAACGCTCCCTTATTCGCCTTAATGCACGTATTTTTTATAGAGAAATAAATGACAAAGGAAAAGTTGCTGGCCATGCCGGCGGATGACTACATGAATGCCGAACAGCACGCTTTTTTCGAGCAGTTGCTGCAAGACATGAAAGTGGAACACCACGAGCGCATTGAACAGAACCGCATCGCCATTGAAAGCCTGGACACCCCGGCTGACCCGGCTGATGCTGCTTCCGTTGAAGAAGAGCGCACCTGGCTGGTGAACGCCATCGACCGCGACCAGCGTATGCTACCGCAACTTGAGCGTGCCCTGGAGCGCATCAAGGAAGACTCCTTCGGCTGGTGTGATGACAGCGGTGAGCCTATCGGGCTCAAGCGCCTGCTGATCAGCCCGACCACCAAGTACTGCATCGAAGCGCAAGAGCGCCACGAGCAGATCGACAAGCACCAGCGTCAAGCCTGATGCGGTGTACGGGGGGCCTTGCTATTGGCTCCCCAGAGACATGTCCAAGCCGGTCTGGATGACTTTTACCCGCGCATCTACGACCTGGCCCGCGAAGGTGCCGGGCGCATTGCCGAACTAGCGCACCTCGCCATCGATTGTTGCGGTTTATGCAACGCAGCTATTCAGATGATAGCTTTTTCCAACTGGCAGAAAACCGTAGCATGGCCAACATTGTTAGCCAGCTAACTAATGCTGCGGAGAAGCTCCATGCAAAACAAAGTCGATGTTGCCGTGATGATCGGCAGTGGCGTACCTGAAACCCTGCGTGCACTGGGCCAGAGGGCTTGCTGGGTTGTATTGCTCAATGGCGAGCAGCGCGGCACCGCATTTGCCAGTCGCGATGAGGCAGAGGAGTGCAGGGCTGCCTGGCAGGCGTTGATGAGCCTGGAGCAGTCAGACAGCCTGCATTGAGAGGGGGGCTCGGGACGGCGATCAATTTCACTTCTTCAGCGAGCAGATGGCCTCGCGACTATCAGGAATTGAGTGCGCCTGAATCCACGGCAGTCTTGAGGGCCTTGGCAGCCTCTTTTGCGGCAACGGCAGCGGCGTCAACGGTTTTGAACCAACGGTCTTTTTCAACCTGATGCAGCGTGACTGTGCTCAGCGGTGGTTTGGCCCGCATGATGATGACCGCTTGAAACTCACCGTCTATTTCCCGGGCGTCGCCATGGATAAAAAACTCGCCAATATCAAATTCCGTCACGTATAGCCTTCCCTTCAAGGTAACTGCACTGATGAAACCTGACCCACAAGGGGCAAACTTCAATGGACGGGGCAGTATGGCAGTTGTTGGGCGACGGCGGCGCAGTAAAGTCATCCGGCTGACGAAACGATGCCCCCGTGAAAGGCATACAGCTTGGCCTCCAGTTGTTTGGCCAACTCACAGGCCTTGATGTGGTCGCTGCGGAAACCTCTGACCCTGCCGCTGGTAACCTCAAGCACATGGAAAAAGTTCTTTCCGGCCGGAACGACCTGATAAAGGACTGAATTCAAATACCCATCGGGGTTGTGCAAGCAGTAGTATTGGCGCCTGTCATGACATGTTGAACTTGCGCTTGAAGTTGTAGCGTTGTGTTGAGGTCGGTTCATCGCCAGCTCCTGTCGATCGATCATGTTGACCCATCAGCAGCATTTCGGGTGGTTTTGACCCGTGTTGCTGTTTTAGTATTGTCGTCGGCACTGCGCGCTTGGTTCCATGCGCGAGTATTTTCTTTTATGCCGGGCGTCAGAAAACTGCGTTTTTATTAGGGTTATTCTCTGAAGTTGGTCGACCCGTATTCTCGGGTTGTTAAACCTGTGATTTGCTGTGGTGCCGGATGACCTTGCAGGGGTCATCCGCGCCTGCCTGTACTAGTCTTCTGGTGCACCAGCGGGGTCTCTTCAGTTTTCTGACGAATGTGTGATCGTGCCGTAATGGCCGTTTTTTGTGCTGCCCGCTTCAGCGGGTAGCGCCTTTTTGATGTGGGGGCGTTTCCTTGGCAGTCAGTAATCTGGATATGCATGCGTTATTCGTGCTGGGTGATTTGCGCGCAAAGTTGGTCAAACAGTTCCAATCCCGTTTTGTTTATGTCACTGAACAAACGCCAGAAGGCATCTATATCGCCGAGATCGATACCGAAGCGGCAATGGTCGTGGATGACAAACCACGCCTGGAGCTCAAGGTTGGCGACCATTTTCGTGCAGCCGTGTTGCCCAGCCGTGAAGGTGGCAAGTTCGAACTGAAGTTCCGTGACATCAAGTTGACGGTGTATGGCTTGGGCGATTACGCCTTCGTCTCCACTCCCGAGGGCCAGGGCATCCTGTTCAAGGAAGGCCATAGCGTGATGCTGGTGTTTGCCGCTAACGAACAGCTGCAGGAAGGCCTGACCAAAACCCTCAAGGCCGTGACCGGCAAGGCCGCCAAGTGGCGCAAGGGTGAACTGGTGACCTTCAAGGCCAGTGAGTAGCGCTAAATACGTCGTGTACCTTGCTCTTCCGGAACCTCTACTACAGTTGAGTTGACTTAACTATTCAGAGGCTTCGCGCATTGACTGCAAAGCCACCTGCCATGGCTGCGAAATGCGAGGTGAAGCATGAAAGGATTGAAATCCCTATTGGCTGTGTCCCTGACGACCTTGAGTCTGTCACTGGCTTCACTCCCGGCACCCGCCGCCCAGGCACCCGTGCATTTCGCCGACCTGAACTGGGAGAGCGGCAGCCTGATCACAGAAGTGCTGCGCTTTATTGTCGAAAAAGGCTACGACTTGCCCACCGACACCTTACCCGGCACGACCATCACCTTGGAAACCGCCCTGGCGAAAAACGATATCCAAGTGATCGGCGAAGAGTGGGCCGGCCGCAGCCCGGTATGGATCAAGGCGGAGGCCGAAGGCAAGGTGCTGGGGCTGGGCGATACGGTCAAGGGTGCCACGGAGGGTTGGTGGGTGCCGGAGTATGTGGTCAAGGGCGACCCCGCCAAAGGTCTCAAGCCCCTGGCGCCGGACCTCAAGACCGTGCAAGACCTGGTACGCTACAAAGACGTGTTCAAGGACCCCGAGTCGCCTGGCAAAGGGCGCTTTCTCAATAGCCCGATCGGTTGGACTTCGGAAGTGGTCAACGCGCAGAAGCTCAAGGCGTATGGCCTGAACGACAGTTATGTGAATTTCCGCAGTGGTTCGGGCGCGGCACTGGATGCCGAGATTGCCTCGTCGATTCGCCGCGGCAAACCGGTGTTGTTCTATTACTGGTCGCCAACGCCTTTGATGGGGCGTTACAAGCTGATCCAGCTTGAGGAACCAGCGTTTGATGCCGATGCCTGGAAGACGCTGACCGATGCCGACAATCCCAACCCACGGCCAACACGCTCGTTGGCGTCCAAGTTGAGCATTGGTGTGTCGACGCCATTCCAGAGCGAACATCCCCAGATCGCTGAATTCTTTACCAAGGTGCAGTTTCCCATCGCGCCGCTGAACAAAGCCTTGGCAACCATGAGCGAGAATCACACGCCACCACGGGAGGTGGCCCAGGCGTTTCTCAAGGAACATCCCGAAGTGTGGAAAGCTTGGTTGACGGACGATGTGGCGCAGAAGGTCGAGGCGAGCCTGAAGTAGCCACAAGCCTTACTGCCAAGTGGAGACCAAAATGTGGGAGCGGGCTTGCCCGCGAATGCTGAGTGTCAGTCAAAGATGTTGTGACTGATCCACCGCCTTCGCGGGCAAGCCCGCTCCCACACTCAATTTGTATTCGGCTCAGGTGCGAGTCGAGCGTGTGCAACAGCATGGCTGCCACGAGCCCCGTTGACCTAGCCGGTGCAGTTAGCTAGCAAGGCTTCTTGGTTAAACACATTTTGAGTTGTATTCCAGGTTTAGAACTTGGTTTGTACAGCCAGCTCGAATGTCCGCGGCGATCCCAGGTAATACGCCGGCGACACATGGGCAAACTCGGCATACACCTCATTGGTCAGGTTACGCACCCGGCCAGTCACCGAGGTATGGGCGTCCACCTTGTAGCGCAGGAATGTCCCGAACAACGTATAGGCCGGTACCGTGAGTGTATTGGCATTGTCCGCATACACCTCGGCAACGTACCGTGCGTCCACGCCGCCTTGCCAATCCTCGGCAAAATCATAAGTCAGCCACAGGTTGCCGACGCGCTTGGGCACGTTGGTCGGTGTGTTGCCCTTGCGCGATACCACGGCGCCACTGGCGAGCTTCTCGTTGAAGTCATCGTACTCGGCGTCTACCCAGGCGAAGTTGCCTTCAGCCAGCAATTTGGGGGTGATGCGCAACGAACTGGCCAACTCGATGCCTTTGGACGATTGCGCGCCTACCGGAATGCTGCTGTTCGGGTCCAGTGGGTCGGTGACGGCGAAATCCTTGCGCTCGATCTTGTAGGCGGCGATCGTCGCCGAACCACGACCCTCCAGGTAGTCGAACTTGCTGCCCACTTCCCACTGCTTGCCGGTGGACACGTCGAACACTTGGGTGGTGGTCGATGGCTGCTCGGCTGCGGTGCTGTATTGCACATACACATTGGCCGACGGGATGAACTGGTAAGTCAGGCCCACGCGGCCGGTCAACGGCTCCCAACTGCGTTTGAAGTGGCGTGGGTTGGTGGCGGTGATCGTGCGGTGGTTGGTCACGTCGAGGTCGATGGCGTCGTAGCGCAACCCTGTCAGCAGCGAGAGTTTATCGGTGAGGCCCAGGCGGTTTTCCACGAACAGTGCCTTGGTCGTCACCTCATTGGTCTTGTCCGCGACGAAACCGGGTTTTGTGCCTGGGATGTCATAGAAGTGCCCCGGGTCATAGTTATTCGGGTCGACCGTGCTCTTGCCCGGGACGTTCAGTGGGTTGTTGGTGGTGCTGTTGACCTTGTATTCAAAGCCCCCGGACCACGTGGTGGACAGACCGAAAAGGCTGTCGTCGTGACGCAGTTCGAACTGGTTGCCGCTCTGCTCACCCTGATGGCGTACTTGGTACGCGGTTGAGCGGTTCACCGCACTGTTGTCGGCGTTGTATTGGTAAGTCTCCAGGTTGCGATAGTCGCGCTGGCTGTCCAGGTGATAGAGGGTGTTTTTCAGCGTGGTGCTGTCGTTGATCCGGTAGTCGATGATCGAGCGCGCCCAGATTGTGCGCTGTTCGTAACGGCCATCGGCGACGTTGTAGTTGTTGAAGCGGTTGTGTCGGTCAATCTTCAATTCGCCGGCCTTGGGGTTGAGCACCGGTGTGCCCCAGTAGGGGCTGTCTTCATGTTCATCCTGGTATTCCAGCGCCAGGGTGTGAGACAGGTTGGGCGTCAGGTCGCTGAGCAAAGAAAACGCCACGCTCCAGGCATCGCGCTGATCGCGGTCGATGTAGCTGTGGTTGGTGTTACGGCTGACGTCCAGGCGTGCGTAGTGCTGCACCTCGGCGCCAGGTTCGGTCAGGGCGTGGTTGAGGCCGAAAGCCATGCCGGCGGTGTCATAGCTGCCGTAGGTGAGTTGGCCTTCGGCCGCCTGTTCTTCGCGGGTCGCCAGTTTGGTCACGTAGTTCAGCGAACCACCTACGGACCCCGCACCGTTGATCAAGGAGGAGGGGCCGCCAACGAGTTCGACTCGGTCATAAATCCACGCATCCACCGGCCGCGCCAAACCGGTCGCAACGTTAATGCCGTTGAACATCTGGGTGATCTGGCTGCTGGTAAAACCCCGATAGGACACAAACCCGCCAAACCCCGGCGGTGCACTGGCGTTCACACCGGGTAGGGTATTGGCCGCATCACGGAAGGTCTTGGCACCATGACGCTCGATGTCATTGCGATTGGCGATAGCCACCGACGCCGGGGTTTCCCGCACGCTCAAGCCCAGGCGCGACGCCATGCCGCTGGACTGGTCCAGGGCCAGACCGGGTTCAGCGGTTTGTTCGCCGTCGATGGTAGTCGGGGCCAGTTCAAGTGCCCAGCCACAGACAGGCAGGCAGCCGAACAGGCCCGCCAACAGGGGTAAATGTTTCATGGTTGAATCCTGAAATACTTAGCTTGAAAACAACGCACAGCCGCCCGTAATCCCCAATGGGAACGGTGACCGGTGCAGATCAGAAAGCGAAAGTGTCAGGCGAGAACGGGAGGCGCGCGCGGGTGAGCCGTGGGCCAGGTGAAGCGGGCAGGGATATCGGCGGCGTGAACGACAGCCGGAGGTGGCGCATGGGGTTGTGGCAACACCGCCACATTCAAGCTGGTGTTGAGCGCAGGGCCCATGCCACCGCTGGAACATAGCGGGCATCCGAACGCCTTGGACAGCGTCGGCAAGTTCTCGTCCGTAGGGTTGGTCTGCGTGGGCGCCTGGGTACGCGGGTCCACCGTACAGAACTGACCACCGATGCCGTTGAGCTGCATCCCCAGCATCTGCCCGTGACCAATACTGCAGGCGAACACATTGAACAGGACGCAGCAGTAGAGCATCCAGGCAATGAGCGAGCGGTCGGCGCGGGCGAGTTTCATGGGGCGGCACTTTACCATCAGCCGCCGACGAAATGCCTACAAAAAATCCCAGGGCGACTATCCTGAATCGCACATTTTCAGGGAGAGCCAGCCATGAGCTTTGTCATCGCGCGGTGGATCGTCGGCGTTTTTACCTGCATCAGCATGGTACATCTGTACTGGGCCGCGGGTGGCAAACTCGGGAGCCTCGCCGCCATCCCCCAACTGCCCGGCGAGTTCGCCAGCGGACCACGGCCGGCGTTCAAGCCTTCGGCGCTGGGCACGTTTCTGGTTGCGATGGGGCTGGTGGCGATTGCGTTGCTCGTTTGCCTACGGGCTGGTCTGTACTTCTCGCCGGTGTCCCATGGGGCGTTGCAGTGGGGCATCAGTGCGATCGCCGTGGTCATGTTCGCCAGGGCGATTGGGGACTCGGAACTGGTGGGTTTTTTCAAAAAGGTGAGTGGGTCGAGGTTTGCACGGTTGGATACGTATTTTTATTCGCCGTTGTGCCTGGTGTTGGGGGTTGGGTTGTTGGTGGTGGCGTGGGGCTAAGTGCCGGCGGATGTGGCTTACCAATGGTGAACATTCGCCGATAAGGCAATTTAATGGCCCCTTTGTAACAAAATTCTCGCCAGAATCGCTTTTATTTTCAGGTGGTTAGGTGAGGAAGCAAATGCGCACTGTTGGAATCATGCTGATCGCCTGCTCCCTGGCCGGCGGCGCGGCTGCCGTGCAGGCACGGGAGTTGCGCGAGGGTGACAAGTACATGTGCAGCTGGGGCGCCGGCACGGCTGCCAGGGCCCAGGAACTCAAGTTGTCGGGCGTGTCGCTCTACGCTGCCAGGCAGAAGATCCAGACCATCAAGTTCAGCAAGTCGTGGATGCGCATGATGGCCATGGGCATCACCGAGCAGACCTATGACAGCCGTTCGCGGCTCAAGCCCGAGGCGATTCGCCAAAGCTTTTATCAGGACTGCTTGCGCTACAAGGTGGCGCGCAAATAGCCCCCGAGTGCTTTGCACCGGTCAGTGCAATATCTGCGTAAGCCTGTCCAACTTTGCCGTGATGCCGCTCGACATACTGGTGCCAGGTAAACCAGGAGGCATAGGCCATGACCGATTACGTATTTCCCCCCGCACAAACCCCATCCTTGGCCATACAGGGCAGCGCCGCGCGCTTCCCTCTGCGTCGCGTATTCTGCGTCGGCCGCAACTACAGCGAGCACGCCCGCGAAATGGGGCATGACCCGGATCGTGAGCCACCGTTCTTCTTCATGAAGCCGGCCGATGCGGTGGTGCCGGCCGAAGGCATGATCGCCTATCCGCCGCTGACGGCGGACTTGCATCACGAAGTGGAGTTGGTGGTGGCCATCGGCAAGGGCGGGGTGGATATCAGCCCTGAGGATGCTTTTTCCCACATCTGGGGGTATGGCGTGGGGATCGACCTGACGCGCCGCGACCTGCAAGCCCAGGCGAAAAAACTCTCGCGTCCGTGGGAATGGGCCAAAGCCTTTGATGAGTCGGCGCCAAGCAGCGCATTACAGCCAGTGAGCGCGATAGGGCATCCGTCCACAGGAAGCATCTGGCTGAAGGTCAATGGCGAGCAGCGCCAGATCGGCGACCTGGCTGACCAGATCTGGTCCGTCAGCGAAGTGATCAGTCACGCCTCCAGATCCGTGGCGCTCAAGGCCGGTGACCTGATCTTCACCGGCACCCCGGCCGGCGTCGGCGCGCTGCAACCGGGAGACGTGGTGACCGCCGGTATCGAAGGCGTTGGCGAGTTGAGTTTCACCCTCGGCAACGGTTGAGGCTAAAGTGGTGCCCTGGCCACCTGAGAGAGCGCTATGCCCGGCACCCGCGTCACCACCTATGGCATGGAACAACGCAGCGACCGCCCCGACTTCTATATCCGTGACAAGCGCGGGCGGGCGGCGCTCACCAGCCCCCACCGGCATGAATACTTCCAGATCCAGATCAACCTCGGCGGCGACACCGTGCAGCATATCGGGGGCGCGGTGCGGCCGTTTCCGCGTAAAGCCCTGGCGTTCATCCTGCCTCATCGCTTGCATGTGATTCCTCACCCGGAGGACGGCGAGTTCATGCTGATCAACTTCAGCCAGGCGTTTTTCCTGCCGCAGCTGACCTGTGATCCGTTGGATCTGGAGGACATCCCCATCGGCCAGGCGCCGGAGCTGTCGCCATTTCGTTTTCAGGAACAACTGGATTTCATTCTCGATGATGCGGCGTTCGAGCAGGTGAAAACCTGGCTGACCCATATGCGCACCCTCGACGCCCACCGTACCTTCGGTGCCCGCGAGCAGCTCAAGGGGTATCTGTTTCAACTGATCGGCCTGGTGTGTGAACAGTACGCCGAGCCGCTGCAAGCCTTCGCCGCCAACAACGCCATACGGCGCGGGCGCAAGGACGCCTTGGCGCGTGTGCAGGGCTATATTCGCGCGCATGTGCACGAGCCCAGCCTCAACTTGACCGATACGGCCGCCGCCGCATTCCTGTCAGCCAACTACTTGACGCATCTGCTGCGCAAGGAAACTGGAAAACCGTTTTCTCAGTTGGTGCTTGATCGCCGTATGCAACTGGCGCGCACGCTGTTGCTCAACAGCACTCAGATGATCGGCGTCATTGCACAACGGTGCGGGTTTGCCGATGAAGCCTACTTTTCCCGCTGTTTTCGCAAGGCCCATGGTGTGGCGCCAGGGAAATTTCGGCGACAAGAGCAGGCAGAAATCTAGTCGTCACACGTTTTTTACAAATCCACGACAATGGATATGTTTCTATTTGCATACAATTGCGGGCTTCCAGGGAGGAAGCACTGATGCAAACCGTTATCCGACTGGCAACGCTTGCTGATATCGACACGTTGTTCGCCATTCGTACCGCTGTCGTACAGAACCACTTGAGCCGCGAGCAAATGGCAGAGCTTGGCATCACGCCGCAGGTGCTGGCAGACAGTATCCGTGAAACGCCCTGTGTCTGGATTGCCGAGGTGGTCGATGGCGACGACGTCCGTTATGAGAAGAGCAGGGCGCCCTGATCCCATGAATCCATCAGAACCACCGCCGTCTGACAGCTTTCGTTTTTTTGCGATTGGGGTTCTGTGCGTCGCGGTGCCGCTGGGTGCCTATTTCATGCGCTTCAATGCCCAGGTCGACCGAGAGCGAGAAGAGGCCGCCGAGCGCCTGGCGCTCTGCCAACATATTGAAAGCGTGGCCCGTGCGGCTGCGCCAAACAGTCTTGAACCACCTGAAGCCTGCAAGCAACTTAAGAAACGTTATGCGGAAAGCGTCGCGCCTTTATAATCAATAACCTTATTTTAATAGCGGGAATATACCGGCTAAGCACTAAAGACCATCGCGGTTTATTGCACCAAAAAGTGGCACTGATAGTGTTCGCTGCCTTAAAAAATGTGTGGTTATTGAATGACTTACGAGATTAAGAATCCGACGAAAGGGTTAAAATAATCTTGTTAGTGGTTTTTGCAGTCGGTACTATAGCCGGGCGTTCACCTCCCACGGTTTATGCATTTTTAAATCCCAAGTTTCCATCAGCTACTTGGGATTTTTTTTGCCCGTAATTTGACCTCGGCGTCAAACTTCAATATCGGCGAACTCCGCGCGCATCCTGCCGTTGCGTTTGGCCTGATACAGCAACTTATCGACAGACTCGACAAACCCCAGCATGGCGCTGTTGGGCGTCACGATATGAGTGCCTACTCCCAGGCTCAGCGTCAGCAGGTCCGACACCGCTGAGAAACCGTGCTCGATCTGTTGCTGACACATCAGATGCAGGCAGCGTCGCGCCACCTGTCTGGCTGACGCGGCGTCGGTTTCCGGTAGCAGCCACACAAACTCTTCGCCGCCAATACGGGCAATGAAGTCCCGTGGCCGATTGGCGGCCTGGGACAGGGTGCGTGCCACCTGGCGCAGGCACTCATCGCCCTTGATATGACCATAGTGGTCGTTGTACTGCTTGAAGAAATCGATATCGAGGATGATCAGCGACAGCGGCAACTGGCTGCGCAGCGCACTGGCCCATTCCCGTTCCAGCACGGTGTCGAACATGCGGCGGTTGGCGATGCCGGTGAGGCCGTCCTGGAAGGAGTATTCCTCCAGCTGTTTTTGCAGGCGGATCAGGTGTTCTTCGGTCTTCTTGCGTTCGCTGATATCGAACATGAAGCCATTCAGCGCCTCCACTTCACCGTCCTTGCGTACCACATGCACCACATCGCGAATCCACACGTAGTCGCCGTTCACTGTCAGCGCACGGTAGTCGGCCTCGTGATCCACCCCGGCGCGGGATTGCGACACACAGAAGTTCACCACGTACTCACGGTCGTCCGGGTGCATGCGTTCGACCCAGTCATCCACGCTGACCCAGCTTTGCGGGGTCCAGCCCAGCAATGCCTCGATCTGCGGGCCGATGTAGCTGAAGGTCATGCTTTGCCAATCGATGCGCCAGGGGATGGCTTTGGTCGATTCCAGCAGGGTTTTGTAGACATCGCTGTCGGGCAGGTGGGGGGAATCGATGCTCATGGCGGGCTGCTCGGTGATGGCTAAAAGCCAAGAGCGTCTTGCGATCCACGCCTTGAGTCAAGCCTTCGCAAAAGCCGCAGACGAGAGGTCGCGTGCTGGGTTTCTGGCGCCAGAGCACCAGCGTTTACAGGGTAAAATGAGGCACAGGTAACACTTTTGAATTAATTGTTCAGTAGCAAGTAAAAGCTTATCTATGCTGTTGGCAAAACACCGACAGGGTAGAACCCACGGACGGGGCCTCATCATGATCTCGCTCACCGAACTCAACCGCATCATGGCCGCGGGTTTCTTGCCGCTGGCGTGTGACTGCAGCCTCAACAGCGACGGTTCGCTGCGCATCAGCGTGTTCGAACCGGAGTCCGGTCGCGTCGACCTGCTGCTGACCCGGGTCTCGCCCCAAGGCCTGGACAGCGTCCGTTCCATCTCAAACCTGATTGGCGAGTTGCGCACCGAGATCAAGGCCGGGCGCCGTGGTTTTGCGGCGGTGGGTTAACTGTTGACGGTTGCAGTGTGCGTGTCGGCTGCGCCGTAGTAGCGCCAGCAGCAATGCCGGTGTTCCGGCAGGATCACGCAGCCGTTGAGGCTGACGATCAAGAGGGCGGCGATCAGCATGTATAGGCGACGGGACATGGTATTTCCTCATGGTGTGTGCTGCGTTATTCCTTGAACGCAACCACTGCTACGAATCCGTCGCAAGGTATTCAAACATTTCATCCAGCCCCCCAATCCCTGAGCAATACTGCCTTCCAGGCACCGCGCAAAAAAACTGTGCCGGCTGCGACGGATTTTTCCTACGTTGTGCGTTCAACCCATCAGCAGCGTGCACTTTCGCTCGCCGTATGAAGGAGTTGCCATGAAATCACTGGCCAAATTGCATTGCGCCTTACTGGTGCCGCTGGCGTTCGCCGCGCTTGTCAGCACCCCGACGTTTGCCCAGACCGAAGTGATTATTCGCCAGGCACCGCCGGTTGAGCGTGTCGAAGTGATTCCGGCAGAGCGCCCGGGTTACGCCTGGGACCGTGGTCACTGGCGTTGGGAGCACGGAGCCTACGCCTGGGTGCCGGGCCACTGGCAGCCGGTGATGCGTAACGCGCGGTGGGAGCCAGGGCATTGGGAGTCCCGTGGGCCGAATTGGTACTGGCGCGAAGGGCATTGGATTCGCTGAAACCTGACTCCCCGGACCGAGTATTAGCCGATTGAAAGACACTGATCCGGACGTTGAGCTACTGGCGCGTATCAGCAACAACGAAGCGGCAGCCGTCACTGAAATGGTGACGCGTAAGCTGCCACGGTTGCTGGCACTCGCCGGTCGGCTCCTGGGGGATGCTGACGAGGCCAAGGACGTGGCCCAGGAAAGTTTCCTGCGGATCTGGCGCCAGGCGGCCAACTGGCGCGCAGGCGAAGCGCGCTTTGACACCTGGCTGCACCGGGTGGCGCTCAACCTGTGCCATGACCGCCTGCGCCGGCGCAAGGAGCGTCCGTTGAATGAGGAGGAGGTGCTGGAGCTGGCAGACAGTGCCCCACCCCCGGACGAACAGTTGGAAAGCAACGAGAGCAGTACACGCATGGCCGCCGCGTTGGCGGCCTTGCCCGAGCGTCAGCGCGAAGCCATTGTGTTGCAGTACTACCAGGAGCTGTCGAACATCGACGCCGCGGCCCTGATGAATATCAGCGTCGAGGCACTGGAGAGCCTGCTGTCGCGGGCCCGCCGCCAGTTGCGCAGTCAACTTGCCGACACACCCGGGCTTGCCCGCCCAGGAAGGGGAACACCATGACACCTGAACGATTTGCTTATCTGGTCGATGCCTACGGTGCCAGCCTGCATCGCTGGCCCGTCGCCGATCAAGCGGCGGCCCGCGCCTTGCTTGACAGCGGCGACCCCGGTGCCCGCGAGGCATTGAGTGCGGCGCGCTGGCTTGATCAGCAGATGGACAGTCATCAACTGGCGCTCGTCGATCCCGCGTTGGCACGCAAAATCCGTCAGTCGGCCCCGCAACGCCGGTCATTCTGGTCGCGTTACGCCAGTTGGTTGTCGCCGGCCGGGCTGGTTGGCGTGGGCATTGCCGGCATCGCTGCCGGGGTGCTGGTGGCGTCGATGAGTGTGCCGCGGCCCATGCTGTCAGCTGAAGTGCTGCCCAGCGTCTTCGATCAGGGCGATGCCGAAGTCGTTTTTACCGTCAACGCCGAGGAAGCCGAGCAATGACACCCAAAACCCTTAAACCCTGGTTGGTCGTCTCGGTGTTGCTCAACGTATTTCTGATCGGCGGAGTGGGGGGCGGCCTCTATCATTGGATGGCCGTCGCCAAGCCCGCCGAAGCGGTGGTCAACCAGCATGGTCTGCGCCAGGCGATGTTCAAGCTGCCCCCGGAACGACGCAAAGAGTTGCGGCAGTTATTGCGCCACAACCGTGCTGACAGCCAGCCGTTGATCATGGCGGGTCGTGAAGCCCGTTTAGGGGTGATCAAGCAACTGGAAGCACCGACCCTGGATCACGATGTGTTGGTGGCTGAGCTGGCCAAGGCGCGTGAGGCCGATGTGGCGCTGCGGGCCTTGGTGGACAGCACCCTGGCGCAGTTTGCGAGCAGTTTGCCTCAGGATGAACGGCAGAAACTGGTCGAGGCGCTTTATCAACGGGGACAGGCGAAGGCCAAAGTCACACAAGTGGCCAGCCGGCCACGTTCGTGAGCGTTCGTGGCGTCAGAGGCGACGCAGAAAGGCTTTGACGATATGCCGCGTGGCATCGGTGGTGTCCAGGTCATCCAGGGCGGCATAAGCATGCCACCGGCAATCGATGATCTCGTTGCAGGGCTTGGCCTGCGTGATGTTGATCACTGACGCTTCAAACACATGGTGCTCGGTGTCGCGAGCCTTCATGTGCTGCAAGTACAACAAGCCATCCACCTGCAACCCGGTTTCTTCGTGCAGCTCCCGTTCGGCCGCGCCCACGGGGCGCTCGCCGGGTTCGACCTTGCCACCTGGCAATGCCCATTTTGATCGGGCTTTGCGCACGAAGAGGATATGCCCCTCATGGGCGCAAATGACCGTTGCGCGTGTTTTCAACGTCTGGTGCTCCGTAGCGAAATGAGTGTCATCAAATTGTAATGTAATTGTCATGTGTGGCTGCTGTGGCGCCGACAAGAGGGGATGTGGATACTGCTCGCTGGACAACACGGACGAGGAACGCAGATGAGTACCGTACGCTGGGGCATGATCGGCTGTGGCAGTGTCACTGAGTTAAAGAGTGGACCCGCTTTCTACAAAGCGCCCGGTTCGGCGTTGGTGGCAGTGATGGGGCGACGTGTCGAGGCGGTGCGCGATTATGCGGCACGCCATGGCATTGCCCGTTATTACACCGACGCCCAGGCGCTGATCAACGACCCAGAAGTGGATGCGGTGTACATCGCCACACCGCCCGACAGCCACCTTGAATACAGCCTGATGGTGGCGGCAGCCGGCAAGCATTGCTGCGTCGAGAAGCCCATGTCGCTGAATGCCGAGCAGAGTGCATTGATGCAGCGCACCTTTGATCACGCCGGGCTGCATTTGTTTGTGTCCTACTATCGCCGCTCGCTGCCGCGTTTTCAGCAAGTGCGCGACTGGCTGCGATCCGGGCGGATCGGTGAGTTGCGCCACCTGACCTGGACCTTGTGCAAGCCGCCCGCGGCAGCGGATGCCAACCCTGCCAACTGGCGCACCGACCCGTCGGTTGCCGGTGGCGGCTACTTCGCCGACCTGGCCAGCCATGGTTTTGACCTGTTCCAGTACCTGGCTGGCGATATCGTTGATGTGGCGGGATTTACCTCTCGCCAGGCAGGCCGTTATGCGGCAGAGGACGCCGTGACTGCCAGTTGGCGCTTCGCTTCGGGCGCTCTGGGTATGGGGTGTTGGAATTTTGTCGCGGACCGACGCGAAGACTGGGTCGAGTTGATCGGCAGCCACGGGCGTATCCGCTTTTCGGTATTCGAAGACCAGCCGATACAGCTCGAAGGCGAAACCAACGAAGTGCTGACAGTACCGTGTCACGCGCATATCCAATGGCATCACGTGCTGGGCATGAATGCCCATATACGCGGTGAGGCGCAGCATCCCTCGTTGGCGATCGAAGCGTTGAAGACCGATCGAATCCTCGATCAGGTGCTACAACGTAACCACCATCATCCTGAGTCGTCGCACTAAGATGAGTTTTTTACAAGGAACAGACGTATGAAATACTGGATGGCGTTGTGGCTGGTGCTGGCCACGAGTGCTGTGGCGGCTCCGCGCAGCCAAGGGCAGGCGGGGGAGTTTGATTTTTATGTGTTGTCATTGTCGTGGTCACCGACCTTTTGCCTGACTCACCCTGGCAACGAGCAGTGTTCGGGCAAGGGTTACGGCTTTGTGCTGCACGGCTTGTGGCCGCAATACGCGCGGGGCGGGTGGCCGGCGTCGTGTGATCCGCAGTCGTCGCTGAACCGCGAAGCCATGGACAAGGGGGCCACGTTGTTCCCGAGCCGTTCGCTGCTCAAGCATGAATGGGCCAAGCACGGCACGTGCTCCGGACTTGAGCCGTTGGCCTACCTGGACAAGACAGACGCTGCGCTGGGCGCGGTGAATATTCCGCAACAGTTGCAGCCGCTCAACTCGCCACCGTCATTACCGGCCCAGGAGATCGAGGCGTTGTTTCGCGAGAGCAACCCGCGCATGGGCAATCATGGGGTGGCGGTGATCTGTAAAGGCAAGGTGTTGTCGGAAGTGCGGGTGTGCCTGACCAAGGATCTGGCGTTCGCCGGTTGCCCGCGCAGCGTCAAGACCCAATGCCGTGACGGTGACATCCGTATTCCTTCACAGCGTTAAGGTGGCTTGAGGGGCATTTTCTTCAATACCACGCGCGCCGTGCCCTTTACCGTGACGTCATCTTGATCGTCACCACATAAAGGGAATCGCAATGAGCTTGATCATTTCCATGGCCGCCTTCGCCTTGGCGACCTCCATCACACCGGGGCCGGTCAATGTGGTCGCCCTGAGTTCCGGTGCGCGCTTCGGTTTTGCCGCCAGCCAGAAGCATGTGTTCGGTGCCGCCGTGGGCTTCACTTTGTTGCTGGTGCTGATTGGCCTAGGTCTTCATGAAGTGCTGACGCGATGGCCCATTCTCACCCAGCTGATCCAGTGGGGTGGGGTGGCCTTCTTGCTGTACATGGCCTGGAAACTGGCCGTGGATGATGGTCAGTTGAATGCTGATGGCGCGGCCACTGCGCCGTCGATGCTCTACGGCGCGATCATGCAGTGGCTGAACCCGAAAGCCTGGTTGGCCTGTGTGGCGGGAATGGGCTTGTTCGTGGCGGATGGCGACGCTGCGCAGGTGTGGTTGTTCGCGGCGCTCTATCTGGTGATCTGCTACCTGTCGGTGGCGTGCTGGGCCTACGCCGGAACGTTTTTGCGCCGTTACCTCGGCAACCCCCAGGGCGTACGCCTGTTCAACCGCTCGATGGCCGCGTTGCTGGTGGCCAGTGTGGGTTATTTGCTGATGGCTTGAGCAGGTCGCGGTACTGCCCGGGCGTGGCAGCGAAATGCTGTTTGAAGGCACGCTGGAAATGCGCCTGGTCGGCGAAGCCCGAAGCCAGGGCCACATCGGCGATCAACTTGCCCTGGCGCAGTTGGGCACGGGCAAACTGGATGCGTTGGTTCACCAGATAAGCATGGGGTGTCAGCCCGTAATACTGCTTGAATGCGCGGATCAGGTAAGACGGCGATAGCTCGGCCGCCATGCAGATGTCTTCCAGCTTCAATGCTTGGGTACAGTGCTCGCGGATGTACTCGGCCGCCCGTTCCAGCTTGTGATTGACCTCCCGTATCGGCGTGTCGGCAGGGTTGAGGCGTTGCTGAACCTCAGTGAAAAAGCTCACCAGCGTACTCTGCTTCTGCAAGTGTTCGGCTTGCTCGTCCACCAATACCTGATACAGCTCCAGCAGCCCTGCATACAACGTCTTGTCCCGCGTGTAAGGCGTGTTGAATGGCCGGTAACCCTGGTCGGTGCTGAAGCCCAATTGGTGCTGCAGGTCGGTCAGCCAGGGCGTATCGATGTACAGCATTCGATAGGACCAAGGCTCATTGTCGATGGGGTTGCAGGCGTGCACATCCCCAGGGTTCATCAGCACGACTGTACCGGCGCTGATCTGGAAGGTGTCCGTGCCGTAGTGGTAATAGCTGCGTCCGGTGGTGACCGCCCCGATGGAAAAATGCTCATGGGCATGCCGGCTGTAAGTGACCTTGCGCCCATCGGCGATGGCGCGCGTTTCGATGAATGGCAAGTGCTCGTCGCGCCAGAAGCGTGGTGAGTGCGAAGTAGGCTCTGTCATGCATCCACTCCCGGTGCCAGGAACGCGGCCTCTAGCAGCTGCCGGGTATAGGCATGCTGCGGATCGGCAAAAATCGTCCGCGCCTCTCCCTGTTCCACCACCTGCCCATGCTTGACCACCATCAACTGGTGACTCAAGGCCTTCACTACCGCCAAGTCATGGCTGATGAACAGGTACGTCAGGTTATACTTGGCCTGCAAGCTGCGCAGCAATTCCACCACTTGGCGTTGTACCGTGCGGTCGAGTGCCGAAGTGGGTTCGTCCAACAGGATCAGGCGCGGCTTGAGTACCAGGGCACGGGCGATGGCGATGCGTTGGCGCTGGCCGCCGGAGAACTCATGGGGGTAGCGATGACGGGCCTCGGGGTCCAGGCCCACTTCCTTGAGCGCCGCGATAATCGCCGCTTCCTGTTCGGTCGGCGTACCCATTTTATGAATGCGCAAACCTTCGCCGACGATTTCGCTGACGCACATGCGCGGGCTCAGACTGCCGAACGGGTCCTGGAACACCACCTGCATTTCCCGTCGCAATGGGCGTACCTGTTGCTGGCTGAGTGTGTCCAGTTGCTGGCCTTCGAAACGAATGCCGCCTTTGCTGCCGATCAGCCGCAGAATTGCCAAGCCCAAGGTGGATTTACCCGAGCCGCTTTCACCGACGATGCCCAGGGTTTGCCCTTGGGGCAAGCTGAAGTTGATGCCATCCACCGCCTTGACGTAATCGACGGTGCTGCGCAAAAAGCCTTTCTTGATCGGGAACCAGACCTTGAGGTCATCGACTTCCAGCAACGGTGGCCCGACTTCGTTGACGGCAGGCCCGCCGCTGGGCTCGGCAGCCAGCAGTTCCTGGGTGTAAGGGTGCTGGGGCGATTGGAATAGCGTCTCGCAGTCGGCCTGTTCAACGATGCAGCCTTTCTGCATCACGCATACACGGTGGGCGATGCGTCGTACCAGGTTCAAGTCATGGCTGATCAACAGCAACGCCATGCCCAGACGGGCCTGCAATTCCTTGAGCAGCTCCAATATCTTCAATTGCACCGTGACATCGAGGGCCGTGGTCGGCTCATCGGCGATCAATAATTCTGGCTCGTTGGCCAATGCCATGGCGATCATCACCCGTTGGCGCTGGCCGCCAGACAACTCATGGGGCAGGGCCTTGAGGCGCTTGTGCGGATCGGGGATGCCCACCAGTTCCAGCAATTCCAGGGTGCGACGGGTGGCGACTTTACCGGTGAGCCCTTTGTGCAGGCCGAGCACCTCGTTGATCTGTTTCTCGATTGAGTGCAGCGGGTTCAACGAGGTCATCGGCTCCTGAAAGATCATCGCAATGCGGTTGCCGCGAATGTGCCGGATGGTTTTTTCCTTGAGCGTCAGCAGGTCCTGCCCGGAATAGGTGATGGTGCCCGATGGATGTCGCGCCAACGGGTAGGGCAGCAGGCGCAGGATCGAGTGGGCGGTCACCGATTTACCCGAGCCGCTTTCGCCAACCAGGGCCAGGGTTTCGCCGCGCTTGATATCGAAGCTGACGTTGTTCACCACGCGGTGGTGATGGTCCCCGGTGACGAACTCGACGCTGAGGTCGCGGACTTCGATCAGATTGTCCTGATTCATCTCATTTCCTCGGGTCGAAGGCATCGCGAGCGGACTCGCCGATAAACACCAGCAAACTCAACATGATCGCCAGCACGGCAAACGCACTCATGCCCAGCCAGGGCGCTTGCAGGTTGGATTTGCCCTGGGCCACCAACTCGCCCAGGGACGGCGAACCGGCAGGCAGACCGAAGCCGAGGAAGTCGAGGGCGGTGAGGGTGCCGATGGCGCCGGTGAGAATAAATGGCATGAACGTCATGGTCGAAACCATGGCGTTGGGCAGGATGTGCCGGAACATGATCGCGCCATTCTGCATGCCCAGCGCCCGGGCTGCGCGCACGTACTCCAGGTTACGCCCGCGCAGGAACTCGGCGCGCACCACATCCACCAGGCTCATCCAGGAAAACAACAGCATGATCCCCAGCAGCCACCAGAAATTGGGCTGCACGAAGCTGGCGAGGATGATCAGCAGATACAACACCGGCAAACCCGACCAGATTTCCAGGAAACGCTGCCCGGCCAGGTCGACCCAGCCGCCATAGAAACCCTGCAAGGCGCCGGCGATCACGCCGATGATCGAGCTGAGAACGGTGAGGGTCAGGGCAAACAGCACCGAAACCCGAAACCCGTAGATCACGCGGGCCAGCACATCACGGCCCTGGTCATCGGTGCCCAGCAGGTTGACGCTCGAAGGGGGCGCCGGGGCGGGGACTTTCAAGTCGTAGTTGATGCTCTGGTAGCTGAATGGGATCGGCGCCCACAAGGTCCACGCATCCTTGGCCTTGAGCAGTTCCTGGATGTACGGGCTCTTGTAGTTGGCCTCCAGCGGAAATTCACCGCCGAAGGTGGTTTCCGGATAACGCTTGAGCGCCGGGAAGTACCAGCCGCCGTCGAAGTGCACCGCCAATGGCTTGTCATTGGCGATCAGCTCTGCGCCCAGGCTGAGCACGAACAGGATCAGGAACAGCCACAACGACCACCAGCCACGTTTGTTGGCCTTGAAGCGCTCGAACCGACGGCGATTGAGGGGGGACAGGTTCATCTCAATGCTCCCGGCTGGCGAAGTCGATGCGCGGATCGACCAGGGTGTAGGTGAGGTCGCCGATCAGTTTCACGATCAACCCCAGCAGAGTGAAGATGAACAGCGTGCCGAACACCACCGGATAGTCGCGGTTGATCGCCGCTTCAAAACTCATCAGGCCCAGGCCGTCGAGGGAGAAAATCACCTCCACCAGTAACGAGCCCGTGAAGAAGATCCCGATGAATGCCGAAGGGAAGCCGGCGATCACCAGCAGCATGGCGTTACGGAACACATGGCCATAGAGCACGCGGCGGTTCGTCAGGCCCTTGGCCTTGGCCGTGACCACGTATTGTTTGTTGATCTCGTCCAGAAAACTGTTTTTGGTCAGCAGCGTCATGGTCGCGAAGTTGCCGATCACCAGTGCGGTGACCGGCAGCGCCAGGTGCCAGAAGTAATCGAGGATTTTGCCGCCCCAACTCAACTCATCGAAATTGTTGGAGGTGAGCCCGCGCAACGGGAACCAGTCGAGATAACTGCCACCGGCAAATACCACGATCAGCAGGATCGCAAACAGGAACGCCGGGATCGCATAGCCGACGATGATCGCCGAGCTGGTCCACACATCGAAGTGGCTGCCGTGTCGTGTGGCCTTGGCGATACCCAGCGGTATCGATACCAGGTACATGATCAGCGTGCTCCATAACCCGAGGGAAATGGATACCGGCATCTTTTCCTTGATCAAGTCGATGACCTTGGCGTCTCGGAAGAAGCTGTCGCCGAAGTCCAGCCGGGCGTAGTTCTTGACCATGATCCACAAGCGTTCCGGCGCCGATTTGTCGAAGCCGTACATCTTTTCGATTTCCTTGATCAGTGCCGGGTCCAGGCCCTGTGCGCCCCGATAGCTGGAACCGGCCACAGAGACCTCGGCACCGCCGCCGGCAATGCGACTGGTGGCGCCGTCAAAGCCTTCGAGCTTGGCGATCATCTGCTCCACCGGGCCACCGGGGGCGGCCTGGATGATGATGAAGTTGATCAGCAGGATCCCGAACAGCGTGGGGATGATCAGCAACAGGCGACGAACAATATAGGCCAGCATTCAATCGCCTCCGCTCGCCGGGTCGGCGCTTTGAATCGTGTCCAGGGGAACCGCCGGTTTTACGTCGGGTTTGGCCCACCAGGTCACGGTGCCGACGTCATAGCGCGGCGGGACCTTGGGGTGGCCCAGGTGATCCCAGTACGCCACGCGGAAGGTCTTGATATGCCAGTTCGGAATCACGTAGTAGCCGAACTGCAACACGCGGTCCAGGGCCTTGGCGTGGGCCACCAGGCTTTTGCGCGAGTCGGCGTCGATCAGCTCTTCCACCAGTTGGTCGACCGCAGGGTCCTTGAGCCCCATGTAATTGCGGCTGCCGGGCTTGTCGGCGCTGGAGGACTTCCAGTACTCGCGCTGTTCGTTACCCGGCGAAGTGGACTGCGGGAAACTGCCCACCAACATGTCGAAATCCCGCGAGCGCAGGCGGTTGATGTACTGCGACACGTCGACCCGGCGAATTACCAGGTCGATGCCCAGGTCGGCGAGGTTGCGCTTGAACGGCAGCAGGACACGTTCGAAGTCAGTCTGGACCAGCAGGAACTCGATGGTCACTGGCTTGCCGGTGGTGTCGACCATTTTATCGTTGACGATCTTCCAGCCAGCCTCCTGCAGCAACTGGTAAGCCTCTCGCTGCTGGGTGCGAATCATGCCGCTGCCGTCGGTTTTGGCGGGCTCGAACGCTTGGGTGAAAACCTCGGCCGGGATTTTGTCGCGCAGGGGTTCGAGAATCGCCAGCTCGTCCGGGCCGGGTAAGCCGGTGGCGGCCATTTCCGAGTTTTCGAAGTAACTGCGACTACGGGTATAGGCGCCATTGAACAACTGCCTGTTGCTCCATTCAAAGTCCAGCAACAGGCTGATTGCCTTGCGCACGCACACATCCTGGAACATTGGCTTGCGTGTATTGAACACGAAGCCTTGCATGCCGGTGGGGTTGCCGTTGGGGATCTCTTCCTTGATCAACCGACCTTGGGCGACTGCCGGAGTGTTGTAGGCGTTGGCCCAGTTCTTCGCGCTGATTTCCAGCCAGTAGTCGAATTGCCCGGCCTTCAAGGCTTCCAGGGCCACGGTGTTGTCGCGATAGTAGTCGGTGATGCGGTTGTCGAAGTTGTAGAACCCTTGGGTGATCGGCAGGTCCTTGGCCCAATAGTCTTTGACCCGCTCGTAGCGAATCATGCGCCCGGCCTTGACCTCTGCCACTTTGTACGGCCCGCTTCCCAGGGGCACTTCCAGGTTGCCCTTGGCGAAGTCGCGGGTGGCCCACCAATGCTTGGGCAGGACTGGGAGCTGCCCAAGGATCAGCGGTAGTTCACGGTTATTGGTGCGCTTGAACTTGAACAGCACCCGCAACGGATCTTCAGCGACCACTTCATCGACGTCGGCGTAGTAGGTGCGGAAGATGGGTGAACCGTCTTTGAGCAACGTCTGGAAGGTGAAGACCACATCTTCGGCGCGGATTGGGTGCCCATCATGAAAGCGCGCTTCGGGGCGCAGGTAGAAGCGGACCCAACTGTTGTCCGGCGCCTTTTCGATCTTGCCGGCCACCAGCCCGTATTCGGTGATGGGCTCGTCCAGGCTTTGCATGGCCAGGGTGTCGTAGATCAGGTTGATATTATCCGCTGGCACGCCCTTGCTGATGTAGGGGTTGAGGCTGTCGAAGCCACCCATGGCGGATTCGCGGAAGGTGCCGCCCTTGGGGGCATCGGGGTTTACATAGTCGAAGTGCTTGAAGTCGGCGGGGTATTTTGGCGGCTCGTTGTAGAGCGTCAACGCATGTTGCGGGGCAGCTTGGGCCACGGTACATAGCAAGAGGCTGCCAAGCAGTGCAGTACGCAAAGATATCATTGGGCTTTCTCCGAAGCTTTGAGCCACCAAGCGCTCAAGCCCAGGCTATAGGGCGGCGTGGTGACAAAGGCGAACCGATTGCGGTATGCCAGTCGATGATAGTTGAGGTACCAATTGGGAATACTGTAGTGCTGCCACAACAGCACTCGGTCGAGGGCCCGGCCGGCGGCCAACTGTTCCTCGCGGGTCTGTGCGGCCAGCAGTTGTTCCAGCAGGTGATCGACCACGGGGTTGGCGATGCCTGCATAGTTCTTGCTGCCCTTGATCGCCACTTGGCTGGAGTGGAAGTACTGCCACTGCTCAAGGCCCGGGCTCAAGGTTTGGTTGAGGGTCATGAGGATCATGTCGAAGTCGAACTGATCCAGGCGTTGCTTGTATTGCGCCCGGTCAACGGTGCGCAGGCGTGCGTCGACGCCGATGCTGATCAAGTTTTCGACATAGGGCTGCAGGATGCGCTCCAGGTTCGGGTTGACCAACAGAATCTCCAGGCGCAGGGGTTGCCCCTTACTGTCGAGCAAGTGTTGCCCCGACAGCTTCCAGCCGGCTTCACCGAGCAATGCCAGGGCGCGCCGCATGGTGTCGCGGGGGATGCCACGCCCGTCGGTCTGCGGCAGGCTGAACGGTTGGGTGAACAGGGCGGCGGGCAACTGGTCGCGGTAGGGGGAGAGCATCAGCCATTCATGGCCCACCGGTACGCCGCTCGCCGAAAACTCGCTGTTGGGGTAGTAACTCACACTGCGTTTGTAGGCGCTGCTGAACAGGGTGCGGTTGGTCCATTCAAAGTCGAACATCAGCCCCAAGGCTTCGCGTACTTTGGCTTGGCTGAAGGTCGGACGCCGGGTGTTCATGAACAAACCCTGGCTTTGGGTCGGGATCTGGTGGGCGATCTGCGCCTTGATCACCTCGCCTCGGTTGACCGCCGGAAAGTTGTAGCCCGTGGCCCAGTTCTTGGCCTGGTGCTCAATATAAATGTCGAACTCGCCGGCCTTGAAGGCTTCGAACGCCACGTCGCTGTCGCGGTAGAACTCCACTTCGACCTTGTCGTAGTTGTAGAACCCCTGGTTGACCGGCAAGTCCTTGCCCCAGTAATCCTTGACGCGTTCGAAGACCAATTGCCGCCCCGGCGTAACCTTGGTGATGCGATACGGCCCGCTGCCCAGCGGCGGCTCGAAGGTGGTGGCCTTGAAGTCACGGTTTTTCCAGTAATGCTGGGGCAGTACCGGCATTTCGCCCAGGCGCAGGATCAGCAACGGGTTACCGGCGCGCTTGAATACAAAACGGATGCGATGACGGTTGAGGATGTCGACCCGTGCCACTTCCTGCAGGTTGGTACGGTATTGCGGGTGGCCTTCAGTCAGCAGCGTGCGGTAGGAAAACGCCACGTCGTAGGCGGTGATCGGTTTCCCATCGTGAAAGCGCGCTTCGGGGCGCAGGTTGAACACGACCCAACTGCGGTCCTCGCTGTATTCCACCGATTGAGCGATCAGCCCGTAGCTGGAGGTGGGTTCATCACCGGAGGGGGCGTACTGGCCAGTGCCGACCATCAACGGCTCGTTCAGCTCATTGACGCCGTATTGCAGGAAATTGGGGGTTGAAACCGGGCTGGAGCCCTTGAAGGTATAGGGGTTGAGTGTATCGAACGTGCCAAATGCCATGACCCGCAACGTCCCGCCTTTGGGCGCTGCAGGGTTTACCCAGTCGAAGTGGGTGAATTTGGCCGGGTACTTGAGTGTGCCGAACTGCGTGTAACCGTGGCTCTCGGTAATCGTCGCGTTCGCAGCAAAGCTCAAGGCCAGACTTATTAGTAGAAGGAGGGGACGCTTCAAGTCAGAGATCCGATCCAGGCGGCTTGGGCTTTATGATCGGTACAGTAACAGCTTGTTCCGGTTGGAAAAAGCATGCTGAAAACACCACTAAGCAAATGTGGGAGGGGGCTTGCTCCCGATTGCGGTGGATCAGTCACTACTTAGGTTGACTGACCCACTGCAATCGGGAGCAAGCCCCCTCCCACCTATGTTTTGCGGTGTTCTTGAGAGCCTTATCGCGGCCCGGAAACCACCAGCATCTGCCCCGGCTTCAACGCCTGGCCAGTCCGTGGGTTCCAGCGCTTGAGATGTTGCATCTCGACGTTGAACCGTTTGGCAACGATGTACAGCGAGTCGCCTTTCTTGACCTTGTACTGCACCGGCTTCTTGCTGCTGGCCACGACTTTGCGTGTGTCCTGCATCACCAGGGTCTGGCCGACCTTGAGTGCCTGGCCGTTGAGCTTGTTCCAGCGCTGCAGGTCATGCACGTCGACCTTGTTGGCCTTGGCAATCTGGGTGAGATTGTCACCCGTGCGCACTTTATAGCTGCGGGTGCGTCCGGCCACTGTCTTGGTCTCGACTTCGTCGAACACCGCCTTTTTCGGACGCATGGCGAGCAACTCTTCCGGCCGCATCGTCGAAAGGGTGCTGGTCAGCAACTGCGCCTTGGAACTTGGCACCAGCAAATGCTGGGGACCGTCCAGGGTGGTGCGTTGTTTCAGGGCCGGGTTGAGTTGGAACAGTTCGTCTTCGTCGATTTCCGCCAGCGCGGCAACCCGAGACAGGTCCATGCTCTGCTTGACTTCAACGACTTCAAAGTACGGCTGGTTGGCGATCGGGTTCAGGTTGACACCGTACGCTTCCGGGGCCAGCACCACTTGGGACAGCGCCAGGAACTTGGGCACGTAGTCCTTGGTTTCCTGGGGCAGGGGCAGGTTCCAATAGTCGGTGGGCAGGCCGAGCTTTTCGTTGCGCTCGATGGCCCGGCTGACCGTGCCTTCGCCGGCGTTATACGCCGCCAGGGCCAGCAACCAGTCGCCGTTGAACATGTCATGCAGGCGTGTCAGGTAGTCCAGGGCGGCGGTGGTGGAAGCGGTGATGTCGCGGCGGCCGTCGTACGCCCGGGTCTGGCGCAGGTTGAAGTAGCGCCCGGTGGAGGGGATGAACTGCCACAGGCCGACCGCATCGCTACGGGAATAGGCCATTGGGTTGTAGGCACTTTCAATCACTGGCAACAGCGCCAGCTCCAGGGGCATGTTGCGTTCTTCAAGGCGTTCGACGATGTAATGAATGTAGAGACTGCCGCGTTCTCCGGCGTTCTCCAGGAAGGACGGGTTACTGGCGAACCACAAGCGCTGCTGCTCAATGCGCGGGTTGACGCCTACCCCGTCCTGCAATTGAAAGCCCCGTCGCATGCGTTCCCAGACATCCTGGGGCACTTCGGGGCTGGGCTTCTCTGAGAGCCAGATAGGTTTTTGCTTGATCTTGGCGGCAAGATTGGGTTTGGGTTGCACGGTGGATTGTGCAGCGAAATTTGTCGATTGGCAGCCCGCCAGAGTCGCGGACACAGCCACCGCCACGGCTTGAGCCAGGCGGGTCAATGCGTCTGAAGAGATGGATTTGCGAATAGATGACGACATTGGCTGGAAGTAAGTTCCGGGCAAAAATGTCGGGCGATTCTAGAAAGCACTTTGGTTCCGGTCAACCATTCAGAAATTGCGTATCAGATTGCTTCACGTTAGAACTTATCTTTCCACGCCCTCAAGCTAGCAAACACCTCGGCCCCAGAGCGGTTGTCGCGGCCATTCCGTTCGTCCGCTTTTTGTTTAACGGATGTTTCAGAGGTGCGCAGAAAGGGGTTAGTGCGTTTTTCCAGGGCCAAGTCGGACGGCAACGTGATTTCACCCCGCGCGCGCCGTTGGCGGACGTTTTCCACCCGTTCGGCGATATCGGCGTTATCCGGTTCCACTGCTTGGGCAAACTTGAGGTTGCTTTGTGTGTATTCGTGGGTGCAGTACACCAATGTGTCGGCAGGCAGGGCGGACAGACGCTCCAGGGAGGTGTGCATCTGCTCGGGCGTGCCTTCGAACAGACGCCCACATCCGGCGGCAAACAGGGTATCGCCACAAAACAGTACGCCCTGATGGTAATAGGCGATGTGGCCCAAGGTATGGCCGGGCACTGTATAGACGTCGAAGTCCCAGCCCAGCACTGTCACGCGATCGTTATCTTGCAGGGCAACGTCCCGCGCCGGGATCTTCTCGTTGGCGGGGCCATAGACCTTGGCCCCTGTAACACTTTTCAGTTGCTCGACGCCGCCGACATGATCATGGTGATGGTGGGTGATCAGGATGTCGCTGAGCACCCAGCCAGGGTTGGCCTTGAGCCAAGCGAGTACCGGTTCGGCATCACCCGGGTCGACGACAGCGCAGTGCTGGGTGCGTGGGTCTTGTAACAACCAGATGTAGTTGTCGGTGAAGGCGGGTAGCGCACTGATCTGTATCATTCTTCGATTCGCCAAGCTGAACACATTGGTGCATCTTAGAACGTCTAGGCGAGTTGGAGAATGCAATGACTGATAAAGCGTTCGCCCAGGCCGATCCTGAGTGGCTGGCCCTGATCAGCGCGGCCCGCGAGTGGCTGTCCGGGCCGATTGGGCAATTCCTGCTGGATGAAGAACGGCGCATGCTCGAAGACGAGCTGGGCCGGTTCTTTGGTGGCTACCTCGTGCACTACGGTCCCTCGGCGCAAACGCCGCCATCGGCGCCGCAGGTGCAACGCAATGTGCGCCTGGGCGCGCCGTTGCCGGGGGTGGAAATCGTCTGCGAGGAACAAGCCTGGCCGCTGAGCGAACACGCCGCCGATGTGGTGGTGTTGCAGCATGGCCTGGACTTTTGCCTGTCGCCCCATGGTTTGCTGCGTGAAGCTGCCAGCAGCGTACGCCCTGGTGGCCATTTGCTGATTATTGGCATCAACCCCTGGAGCAGTTGGGGGCTGCGCCATGTGTTCGCCCACGATGGCCTGCGCCAGGCGCGTTGCATCGCGCCTTCGCGAGTAGGCGACTGGCTGAACCTGCTGGGCTTCGCGCTGGAGAAACGCCGCTTCGGGTGCTATCGTCCGCCGCTTGCCTCGACCAAGTGGCAGGCGCGTCTGGCTGGCTGGGAACGCCGGGCTGGGGCCTGGCAACTGTCGGGTGGCGGCTTCTATTTGTTGGTAGCGCGCAAGATTGTGGTTGGGCTACGACCGGTGCGTCAGGTGTTACGCCAGCCCGTGGGCAAACTGGTGCCGATGCCGATGGCCAAGGTCAATCGCAAGCAAAGTGAACCGTAAACCTCTTCTTGATTTCAGACCGAGTAACCGATGACCGATAGCGTAGAACTCTTCACCGACGGCGCCTGCAAGGGCAACCCTGGCCCAGGCGGCTGGGGCGCCTTGCTGGTGTGCAAGGGCGTGGAGAAGGAACTCTGGGGCGGCGAGCCCAATACCACCAACAATCGCATGGAGTTGATGGGCGCCATTCGCGGCCTGGAAGAGCTCAAGCGACGTTGTAACGTACTGTTGGTAACCGACTCGCAGTACGTGATGAAGGGTATCAACGAGTGGATGGTCAATTGGAAGAAGCGTGGCTGGAAGACGGCGGCCAAGGAACCGGTCAAGAATGCCGACCTGTGGCAATTGCTCGATGAGCAATGCAATCGCCACGACATTACCTGGAAATGGGTGCGTGGGCACATTGGTCATCCCGGTAACGAACGGGCCGACCAATTGGCTAACCGAGGCGTAGACGAAGTGCGTGGTTACAAGCAGAGCTGATGCTCAAAGCGCAGTGATGGCCTGGGCCAATTGCATGTCGGTGAAGGTTTGCTCCGGCAGGCGTTCGCGAATATGTGTCAGCGCCGCTTCCAGGCGCACGCCACGGATCTGGCCGTCTGTGGCGACAAAGGATTCGGCGTCGTCCCTCGCTGCCTGAACGATCTTGTCGTCCCTGAATGAAGAACTGGTGCCTTTGGTTGCGCTCATGGACAGGCTCACCAGAAAGTCGGTAGTCATGACGAAACTGGTGGCTTGCGCCGTGCAGGTGCTGCCCAACAGCAGCAGCGCGCACAGTAGTTTTGGTGGGTTCATGGTGTTTGCGGGGTCTGCATCAACTGGGGTGTGCAGGCTAGCAAGGGCGCCTTGGGCAAACTGCTGCAGCTTTGCTAAGGATTGTTAAAAACTGTCGAGGGTTTAATGCCTTGGGACAGTCTTGGGTCGCCTGGGACATGACGTGCTAATATCCCGTCCCTTGAAATACATCACACCGTTGAGAGCTGAACCCTGATGGCCATCCGATCTGTAGTACTCGATACCGAAACCACCGGCATGCCGGTGACCGATGGTCACCGGATCATCGAAATCGGCTGCGTCGAGTTGATGGGTCGCCGTCTCACCGGTCGTCATTTCCACGTCTATCTGCAACCGGACCGGGACAGTGACGAAGGCGCCATCGGCGTCCACGGTATCACCGATGAATTCCTCAAAGGTAAGCCGCGCTTTGCCGAAGTGGCTGATGAGTTCTTCGAGTTCATCAACGGCGCCCAGTTGATCATCCACAACGCGGCGTTCGACGTCGGCTTTATCAATAACGAATTCGCCTTGATGGGGCAGACGGATCGAGCGGATATTTCCAAGCACTGCTCGATTCTCGATACCCTGATGATGGCCCGTGAGCGCCATCCGGGCCAGCGCAACAGCCTCGATGCCCTTTGCAAACGCTACGGTGTCGACAACTCCGGCCGTGAACTGCACGGCGCCTTGCTCGACTCCGAGATTCTCGCCGACGTCTACCTGACCATGACCGGCGGCCAGACGAGCCTGTCCCTGGCCGGTAACGCGTCGGACGGCAGCGGCTCCGCGGAAGGCTCGGGCAATCGCCCTTCGGAAATCCGCCGCCTGCCGACCGATCGCACACCCACCACGATTATCCGGGCCAGCGAGCAAGACCTGGCCGAGCATGCGGCCCGGTTGGAAGCAATTGCCAAGTCGGCCGGGGCACCGGCGTTGTGGTCGCAGCTGACCGAGCAATAATCCCGGCCGAGCGCAGTTGAAAATGTGGGAGCTGGCTTGTGTGGGAGCTGGCTTGCCTGCGATGGCATCACCGCGGTGTGACTAACACACCAAGGTGCCTGCATCGCGGGCAAGCCCGGCTCCCACACAAGCTGGCTCCCACAGGTGATTTGCAGCGCTCTCAAGAATCTTCATTCGCCACATCCTCTCCCAGCTTCTACCCTGAGTGCATAGCCCTCAGGACTACAAGCCGTCATGTACAAAGACCTGAAGTTCCCCGTTCTGATCGTGCACCGCGACATCAAGGCCGACACCGTTGCCGGTGACCGGGTTCGAGGCATCGCCAGGGAGTTGGAGCAAGAGGGCTTCAGTATCTTTTCCGCAGTGGACTATGCCGAAGGCCGTCTGGTGGCGTCGACCCATCACGGCCTGGCCTGCATGCTGATCGCTGCCGAAGGGGCCGGGGAAAATACCCATCTGCTGCAAAACATGGTCGAGCTGATTCGCCTGGCGCGGGTGAGGGCACCCAACCTGCCAATCTTCGCTCTCGGCGAGCAAGTCACCTTGGAAAACGCCCCGGCCGACGCCATGAGTGAACTCAACCAACTGCGCGGCATTCTTTATCTGTTCGAAGACACCGTGCCGTTTCTCGCCCGGCAAGTCGCTCGCGCCGCGCGTGCTTACCTGGATGGCTTGTTGCCGCCGTTCTTCAAGGCATTGGTGCAGCACACTGCCGATTCCAACTACTCCTGGCACACTCCCGGCCATGGGGGCGGCGTGGCCTATCGCAAAAGTCCGGTGGGGCAGGCGTTCCACCAGTTTTTTGGGGAAAACACACTGCGTTCGGACTTGTCCGTTTCCGTGCCGGAACTTGGCTCGCTACTGGACCATACCGGCCCGCTGGCGGAAGCCGAGGCTCGTGCCGCACGCAACTTTGGTGCTGATCACACCTTCTTCGTGATCAATGGCACGTCCACCGCCAACAAGATCGTCTGGCACTCCATGGTCGGTCGCAATGACTTGGTGCTGGTGGACCGCAACTGTCACAAATCGGTGCTGCATTCGATCATCATGACCGGTGCGATCCCGCTGTACCTGTGCCCGGAGCGCAACGAACTGGGCATCATCGGCCCGATTCCCCTGAGCGAGTTCAGCCCCGAGGCCATCCGCGCCAAGATCGATGCCAGCCCTTTAACCCGTGGTCGGCCGCCGAAGGTGAAGATGGCGGTGGTGACCAACTCGACCTACGACGGCCTGTGTTACAACGCAGAGTTGATCAAGCAGCAACTGGGCAGCAGCGTTGAGGTGCTGCACTTTGATGAGGCCTGGTACGCCTATGCGGCCTTCCACGAGTTTTTCGCCGGTCGCTACGGCATGGGCACCTCGCGTACGCCGGACAGCCCGCTGGTGTTCACCACCCACTCGACGCATAAGTTGCTGGCCGCATTCAGTCAGGCGTCGATGATCCATGTGCAGGATGGCGGTGCCCGCCAATTGGACCGCGACCGCTTCAACGAAGCCTTCATGATGCATATCTCGACCTCGCCGCAGTACAGCATCATTGCCTCGCTGGACGTCGCCTCGGCCATGATGGAAGGCCCGGCCGGGCGTTCGCTGTTGCAGGAGATGTTCGATGAAGCCCTGAGCTTCCGTCGTGCGCTGGCCAACCTGCGCCAGCATATCGCCGCTGAAGACTGGTGGTTCTCAATTTGGCAACCGCCGTCGGTGGCAGGTATCGATCGGGTTGCCACGACGGATTGGCTGTTGCATCCCGGAGATGATTGGCATGGCTTTGGCGACGTGGCCGAGGATTATGTGTTGTTGGACCCCATCAAAGTCACGCTAGTGATGCCCGGTCTCAGCGCCGGCGGTGCCTTGAGCGATTGTGGTATTCCTGCGGCGGTGGTCAGCAAGTTTCTCTGGGAGCGCGGGCTGGTGGTGGAGAAGACTGGCCTGTATTCGTTCCTCGTGTTGTTTTCCATGGGGATTACCAAAGGTAAATGGAGTACCTTGCTCACCGAGTTGCTGGAGTTCAAACGCAACTACGACGCGAATGTCAGCCTGGCCACTTGCTTGCCATCGGTGTATGCCCAGGGGACGTCGCGTTATCAGGGCCTGGGTTTGCGTGACCTATGCGACCAATTGCACAGTTGTTACCGCAGCAATGCCACCGCGAAGCACCTCAAGCGCATGTACACGGTACTGCCCGAGATTGCGATGAAACCGGCCGATGCATACGACCAGTTGGTCAAGGGCGAGGTGGAAGCTGTATCCATAGACGCCTTGCCAGGGCGCATCGCAGCCGTGATGCTGGTGCCTTACCCGCCGGGCATTCCATTGATCATGCCCGGCGAACGTTTTACCGAGGCAACGCGGTCGATCATTGATTACCTGGCGTTCGCCCGTACATTCGATAGCGGTTTCCCTGGGTTTGTTGCCGATGTTCATGGGTTGCAACACGAAGATGACGGCAATGGTCGTTGTTACACCGTCGACTGCATCAAGGGTTAAGGATGGTTATGCAAGCTGTAATGAATCCGAAGTATCCGGGGCTCAGTGTCCGGGTGGCCGACGAGGGTTTCGATACCTACGTGTGGGGCAATGATTTCAGCTTTGAGGTCAGCGCCTATGGCCTGCCGCAGATGGGCAAGCGGGTCGATGAGTGGCCCGTGGAACGGGTCCTGCCGTATCGCAAGTGTTATGGCATCGACCCTGAAGAATTCGCCAGTTTCCGTGATGCCGCCGACAGTGCAATCTTCATGGCTTACCTCGATGACCGGGCGGTGGGGCACATCGTGGTGAGCACCAATTGGAACGGCTTTGCGCACGTTGATGAGTTGGCGGTGGCCCTGCCTGCGCGGCGCCATGGGGTGGCCAAGGCGCTGTTGGACGTGGCGCAGTTCTGGAGCCGCAAGAAAAGCCTGCCGGGCATGATGCTGGAAACCCAGAACAACAACCTCGGGGCTTGTCGCTTGTATGAGCGCTGTGGGTATGTAATGGGCGGTGTCGATCACCTGCGCTATCGCGGCATTGATCCGCAAACCCGCGAGGTGGCGATTTTCTGGTACCGCTTGTTCAAGACGGAAACCGAATCGCCTTAACCCGCCAACAGGCTTTCGGCCTTCTGCGTGACAATCTCCAGCAACGCATTCAGGGCCGGGGAGGTCGCGCTGTCCTTCAGGCTCAGTGCATAGAGGTTGACCAGGATCGGCGGTGACACCGGGCATGCGTCCAACCCTGCCTCCCGTGCGCCAAACGCGGTAAAGGGATCGACAATCGCCAAACCTTCCCCGGCCTCTACCATGCTGCGCATCATCTGGTAGGTCTGTACCCGCGTCTGTACCACCGGCAGTGGGCGCAGGGCTTGCAGTTTGGCGTCCAGCAGGCGGCTCATCGGGTCCTGGCCTTCGAGGCCGATCATCGACTGCCCGGCAAGGTCTTGTAGCGCAATGTACTTCTGCTTGGGTTTGAGCCAGCCATGGGGAGCAAGCAATTGCAGTTTGCCCTGGGCCAGCACGGTGCTTTGGATTTGAGGATGTTCCGGGTCATGCAGGCTCAGACCCACGTCGGCTTCGTGCAGCAGCAGGCTCCTGACAATCTCGCGGGTCGGCTGGTTCGACAGGTTGCACGGCGTGTCCTGGAAGCGTCGGCGCAGCACGGCGATACTTTGCGGCAGCAACTGGTTGGCCAGGGGCGGAGTGCACAAGGCCCGCAGGGTCGGGGCATGGTGGTGCTTCAAGCGGCTGGCCAGGCGCTGCACGGGCTCCAGCGCTTCGTACAGGTGGGCGATTTCAGCCTGCAACTCAAGAGTCTCGCGGGTGGCTTGCAAACGCCCGCGTACACTGGCAAACAGCATGAAGCCCAATTGCTGCTCGGCGTCCTTGAGCGCGGCATCCACATCGCCCACGGGGAGTTGCAACCATTCGGCGGCGGTGCCGAGGTGTCCGGTTTGCAAGATGGCTTGAATCACTTCGATATGACGTAAACGCATCGCCGGAGTCTAGGGTGCGCGGGACGGGGTTTCAATGGCTGTGGGAAAAGAGCGAGTCTTGTGCTGTAAATCGTGCGTGCAACTGCAATGAGCAGGCCCTATAAAGAGCGTACGAACCGAGGATCATCAGGGAGTGTTCCAATGCCCGGATCAAATACAGTCAACGGACAGCGGCACAGCCAGCGTGGCTATACGCGCTGGGCGATATTGGTGGGGCTACTCATCATTGGCCTATTGGCCCTGGCCTTGGGGCCACGGTTGTTTGGTGATGTGAACGTGGCCGAGATAGCCAGCGCGAAAGCCCAAGTGAGTCAGTTGGGCGGGGCTATCGAACGCTTTCATCAAGACATCGGTCGCTATCCCAGCGATGACGAAGGGTTGGAAGCGCTCACTCGGCAACCGGCCGGCGAGTCGAAATGGCAAGGCCCTTACATCAGCGAGGACTTGCTGGTGGACCCCTGGGGCGTTGCCTACCAGTATCACTACCCGTCGAACCAGCCCAATACACCCTTTGACTTGTTCTCGTTCGGCAAGGACCGCACGCTGGGCGGTGTCGGGGAAAACAAAGATATTACCTACGGCGACCTCTGATAGATCTGGCATTACCTGGCGACCTGATTAGAATGACGCGTCTGATCATCAACGACCAATGCCGACGACTCGGCACTTAAAACAACAATAGGTCTGGTCTCGAATGCCTCTACCCACGAACTTTTTCGGGGTAACGGCCAAACAACTCCTGGTGCTGGTAACCGTGGGGTGTGCGGCTGCTTATCTCTTGAACAATCACGAAGAACACTCGCCTGAAACCCTCGCACTCGAAGCTTTTATCCGCGCCCAAGAGCCGGTGAGCGAACGCGTGGGTGCTGTATTGGAAATGGCGTTGGTCAGGCAGGTTATCGCTTACCCCACCAGCAACGCATCGGGATACAAGCGTTCGATGTTTGTCGTCGAGGGCGAGAGAGGGCAGTTGATGGTGACGCTCAAGCAAGTTGACGGTGAGCAGGGTATCGAGGTGACGGAGATACGTAATCGGTGACCCCCGGCCCAGTCAATGGCGTCAAGGGCCAGGACTGAGCAGGTCGACCAGGCGGGGTCTTATGAGGCGAGGGTGGTTGGCGATTCGCGCACGATGATCGTGCCTGACTGGATCAATTTGAATTCATCACCTTCCAGTTTTTCTACGCGGTCGCCAATGGCCAACTTGTAGGTGGTGGAAGGCGTCGAGCCAGCCTGGCTGTCCTGCGCCGGGTTGGATTCCTGGAACTCATGCACCGAATACACGCGTCCCTCTGCGTCTCTGGCATGGAACTGTCCGACAAGTACTGCAGCCATCTGTTTAGAACCTCTGGAGATAAACACTCGATTTGCGGTTCTGTAGACCGTCATGGAGCGGGGTAGTTTACCTATAGGAAAAAAATACTATTCGTTGAATATTTCAGACGTTTCCTACGCGTAGTGTTGCGTGGCAAACGGCTGGGGGATTATCAAAACCTGCTGGTGAACACGCCACGGAGGCTCTATAACTACACACTCCTTTAGTCAGACGTCGGGAAACCTCAATGAGCAAGGTCTACACGATTGCTGTCCTGGTTGGCAGCTTGAGAAAAGAGTCGATCAACCGCAAGGTCGCCCTGGCATTGGCCGAACTGGCCCCGGCCAACCTCAAGTTGAACATTGTCGAAATTGGTGATTTGCCGCTCTACAACGAGGACACCGATCAAGGTGCGCCGCCGGCAGCCTACAGTACTTTCCGTCAACAAGTGAGCTCATCCGACGCGGTGTTGTTCGTGACCCCGGAATACAACCGTTCCGTGCCCGCGCCGTTGAAGAATGCCATCGACGTGGGTTCCCGCCCTTATGGCAAAAGCGCCTGGAGTGGCAAGCCGGGGGCGATCATCAGCGTATCGCCGGGCGCCATTGGTGGTTTCGGCGCCAACCATCATCTGCGCCAGTCCTTGGTGTTCCTGGATGTGCCTTGTATGCAGCAACCGGAAGCCTACCTGGGCGGTGCGGGCAGTGTGTTTGATGAGTCGGGCAAGGTCTCGGAGAAAACCAAGCCATTCCTGCAGGCCTTCATCGACGCCTACGCAAAATGGGTGGAAAAACAAAAAGCCTGACTTGGCAGTGCAATCCAATGTGGGAGGGGGCAAGCCCCTCCCGCATTTTTAGATCAGCGCAGCCAGTTGGTGCGCGCCAGTTCAATCACCTCGTCGCCACGCCCACTCATGACCGCCTTGAGCATATACAGGCTGAACCCCTTGGCTTGCTCAAGCTTGATGCTTGGCGGCATGACCAATTCCTGGGAAGCGGTAACCACGTCGACTAAAACCGGCCCGTTATGCGCAAGGGCACGGCGTAGCGCCGGCTCCAGGTCTTCTGATTGCTCCACGCGAATCCCCAGGATACCCATGGCGCTGGACATCGCCGCGAAGTCTGGGTTTTTCAGCTCGGTACCCGTATCCAGGTAGCCTGCCGCCTTCATTTCCATGGCGACAAAACCCAGGGATGAGTTGTTGAACACGATGACTTTCACCGGCAGGTTCAACTGGGTCAAGGAAATGAAATCCCCCATCAACATGGTGAACCCACCGTCGCCGGACATCGAAATCACCTGGCGCCCGGGAAATGCCGCTTGGGCACCGATGGCCTGGGGCATGGCATTGGCCATGGAACCGTGATTGAACGAGCCGATCAGACGACGCCTGCCGTTCATCTTCAGGTAGCGTGCAGCCCAAACGGTCGGTGAACCTACATCGGCAGTAAAAATCGCATCATCGTCTGCCAGCTCACTGAGCAAGCGTGCGACATATTGCGGATGTATCGGGCGATTGGCTTTTGACGGCTGGGCCAGGTCATCCAGCCCCTGACGTGCTTTCTCATAGTGTTTCAATGAGGTGTCGAGAAAGCTGCGGTCGCTCTTGCGGGTCAAGCGGGGCAACAGTGCATCGATGGTCTCGCTGACGTCGGCGGCGATGCCCAGGTCCAAGGTGGCGCGACGGCCGAGGGCCTGCGGGTTGTGGTCGACCTGAATGATCTTGGCGTCAGTCGGGTAGAACTGACGGTAGGGGAAGTCGGTGCCGAGCATGACCAGCGTGTCGCAGTTGAGCATGGCGTGGTAGCCCGAGCTGAAGCCGATCAGGCCAGTCATGCCCACGTCGAACGGGTTGTCCCACTCCACATGCTCCTTGCCGCGCAAAGCGTGCACCACGGGTGCACCGAGGGCGTCAGCCAAGGCGACTACTTGGGCATGGGCACCGGCACAGCCGCTGCCACACAGCAGGGTGACTTTCTGGCTGCCCTGGAGCAGGTCGGCGAGGCGTTGCAGGTCCTGTTCGGCGGGCAGGGTGCGCGGCGCGTGCAGGGCGGGCCAGGGCTTGAGTTTGTCTTCGACTTCCAGCAGCGACACATCCCCAGGAAGCACCACCACCGCCACGCCGCGATTGAGGATCGCCGAGCGCATGGCGCGGTGCAGCACTTCGGGCATCTGCGCGGGGTTACTCACCAGCTCGACGAAGTGGCTGCACTCCTTGAACAGCTCCTGAGGATGGGTTTCCTGAAAGTAGTTGAGGCCGATTTCCGAGGACGGAATTTGCGCGGCGATAGCCAGCACGGGCACATGGTTGCGATGGCAGTCGAACAGGCCATTGATCAAGTGCAGATTGCCCGGGCCGCAACTACCTGCGCATACGGCCAATTCACCGGTGACAGCGGCTTCGGCACCTGCGGCGAACGCAGCGACTTCTTCGTGGCGAACGTGCATCCACTCGATGCTGTCCATGGTGCGCAGGGCGTCGGTCAGGCCGTTGAGGCTGTCGCCAGTCAAACCCCAGATGCGTTTGATGCCCGCCTGTTCAAGGGTGCTCGCCAATTGCTGGGCCAGGTTGATTTTCGCCATGAAGAACTCCAATCGTCAGTGAGGTTAAAAGCTGCTGATCAGTAGAGGACAGTTCGATCAAGGCGGATGTTCACCCTTTAGTATGAAGATTGCGTCATGACGGCCACAAAAAAGCCCTGGCATGCCAGGGCTTTTTCATTTGCCAAGCGTTATCGGCGACGGAACAGCGGCAACGGTTCATCCGTAGCGGCCTGATAGGTCACCGAGAAATCCTTGAGGCTTTTCAGCGCTTCGTACGGGTCTTTGTCGGCGCGCAAGGCGAAGGCATCGAACCCGCAGCGGTGCAGGTAGAACAACTGGTCGCGCAGCACGTCGCCAATGGCGCGCAGCTCGCCTTTGTAACCGTAACGGTCACGCAGCAGACGGGCGTTGGAGTAGTTGCGACCGTCGGTGAAAGCCGGGAAGTTCAGGGCGATGACCTGGAAGTGCGCCACGTCCTCGCCAATCTCTTCGGCTTCTTCATCGGCGTCCAGCCATACGCCCAGGCCGCCATCGCGAGCCTTGAGGGCATGACCGTGTTCGCGCCACAGGGCCAACGGCACGATCAGGTCGTCGCAGTTGGAGATGCCGTCGAAGCTCGCGTCCTTGGGCAGCAAGTGCCAGGTTTCGTCGAGGACTTCGTTGTTCTTAATGATTCGCTGCATAGACGCGCTCCTTGAACAGGTCGATGCCGATGCGCTGGTAGGTGTCGATGAAACGTTCATCTTCGGTGCGCTGTTCGATGTACACGTCGATCAGCTTGCCGATCACCTCGGGCATGGCTTCTTGGGCGAAGGATGGGCCGAGGATCTTGCCCAGACTCGCATCGCGGCTGGCGCTGCCACCCAGGGACACTTGGTAGAATTCTTCGCCTTTCTTGTCCACGCCCAAGATGCCGATGTGGCCGACGTGGTGGTGACCACAGGCGTTCATGCAGCCGGAGATGTTCAAGTCCAGCTCGCCGATGTCGAACAGGTAGTCCAGGTCATCGAAGCGGCGCTGGATCGACTCGGCAATCGGGATCGATTTGGCGTTGGCCAGGGAGCAGAAGTCGCCGCCTGGGCAGCAGATGATGTCGGTCAAAAGGCCGATGTTCGGCGTGGCGAAACCGCCCTCGCGCAGCTCGCCCCACAGGGTGAACAGTTGGCTTTGCTCCACATCCGCGAGAATGATGTTCTGCTCGTGGGAGGTGCGCAGTTGGCCGAAGCTGTAGCGGTCGGCGAGGTCGGCGACGGCGTCCAGCTGTTTGTCGGTGATATCACCTGGCGCCACGCCGGTAGGTTTCAGCGACAGGGTCACGGCGACATAACCCGGCTGCTTGTGTGCCAGGGTGTTGCGCCCACGCCAGCGGGCGAAACCTGGGTGTTCTTTATCTAGCGCTGCAAACTCGGCGTCCTGATTGCTCAGGGCCTTGTACTCAGGGTCGACGAAGTGTTTGGCCACACGGTGTACTTCGGCTTCGGTGAGGGTGGTCTGGCCGCCGCGCAGGTGCTCCATCTCGGCGTCGACTTTCTGGGCAAATACCTCAGGGGTCAGCGCTTTCACCAGGATCTTGATCCGGGCCTTGTATTTGTTGTCACGACGGCCATAGCGGTTGTAGACCCGCAGGATGGCATCGAGGTAGCTCAACAGGTCCTGCCACGGCAGGAACTCATTGATAAAGGCGCCGACCACTGGAGTACGGCCCAGGCCGCCACCGACCAGCACGCGAAAGCCCAACTCGCCGGCTGCGTTGTACACCGGCTCCAGGCCGATGTCGTGCACTTCAATCGCTGCGCGGTCCGAGGTCGAGCCATTGATGGCGATCTTGAACTTACGCGGCAGGTAGGCGAATTCAGGGTGGAAGGTGGTCCATTGACGGACGATTTCGCACCACGGGCGTGGGTCGATCAGCTCATCGGCAGCTACACCGGCGAATTGGTCGGTGGTCACGTTGCGCAAGCAGTTACCGCTGGTCTGAATGGCGTGCATCTGCACGGTGGCCAGTTCAGCCAGGATGTCCGGCACATCTTCCAGGGCCGGCCAGTTGAACTGTACGTTCTGGCGCGTACTGATGTGGGCATAGCCTTTGTCATAGTCGCGGGCAATCTTGGCCATCATGCGCATCTGGCGCGAAGTCAGTTGGCCATAGGGCACGGCTACCCGCAGCATCGGCGCAAAGCGCTGAACATAAAGGCCATTTTGCAGGCGCAGAGGGCGGAACTCTTCTTCGCTCAGTTCACCTGCCAGATAGCGTCGGGTCTGATCACGGAACTGCTTGACGCGGTCCTCGATGATGCGCTGATCGTATTCGTCGTATACGTACATATAGGTCCTGTTCTCGGCAAATCTGCGCGCACGGCCGCGCACTCCCAACGGAGCCGGCGCACGATACCAGTTTGCGTATATGCGCAAAAGTGATGTTTGGGTATATGTAAATAACCAAACTGACTAATGAGAACCGTTATCGCGATACCCACATTTGTCATGCGGGCAATCATCAACTTTACTGTGCTCGTGTCTTCGTGCAATCACCTATAAAACCGACAAGAGGCGATGCGATGAGCAATTCAACCAAAGCCCGTAAACCCGACAGTACCGTTGATGCCTGGGCGATTTTGTTCCTGATTATCCTGGTGGTTGGCACCGCTGTGTTCTGGGTGAGCCACCAGTAAAAAGGGTGTTGAATGAGCCTCGATTGACTGTCGTAATGCCACTATCATGGCGGTCAATGTTCAAGGCTCGGACAACCATGTTGAAGGTTCTGATTACGTGTGTGTGGTTGCTGGGATCGACGTATGGGGCGCTGGCCCATGCAACGTCGGTGGTGTTTCTCAACCCTGGCATGTCGACGGAAACCTTCTGGGTCAGCTATGCGCAATTCATGCAGGCCGCGGCCAAGGACCTCGGCTTGCATTTGCGTGTGCGCTATTCCGAGCGTGATGCCGACAACACGCTCGTCCAGGCCCGGGAAGCGTTGCAAGGCAGCGAGCGACCGGATTACCTGGTGCTGGTGAACGAGCAATACGTTGCGCCGCAGATTCTGCGCATGGCCCAGGGCAGCGGGGTCAAACTGCTGATCGTGAATAACGCGCTGACGGCTGACCAGGCGCAATTGCTCGGCAGTGGCATCGATTGGCTTTGCAGCATGGTGGCCGACGATGAGCAGGCCGGTTACCTGATGTTGAGTGATCTGCTGCGTCAGCACGGCCCGGTCGCGTCTGGCGCCACTATCGACCTGTTGGCGTTTTCCGGTGCCAAGAACACCCCGGCCGCGCAATTGCGTGAGCAGGGGCTGCGTCGAGCGCTGGCCGAGCACCCAGAGGTGCGTCTGCGCCAGTTGGTCTACGGTGAATGGAGTCGCCAGCGCGCCTTCGAGCAAGCCACTCAATTGTTCAAGCGCTACCCGCAGACCACGCTGGTATGGTCGGCCAACGATGAGATGGCGCTGGGGGCCATGCAGGCGCTTGAGGACAGCGGGCGAGCACCGGGAAGGGATGCGTTGTTCAGTGCGGTGAACAGTTCACCGGAGATATTGCAGGCGCGACTGGATGGCCGGTTGAGTACGCTGGTGGCGGGGCATTTCACTCTGGGCGGGTGGGCCATGGTGTTGATCAATGACGATGCCAAGGGTGTCGACATCAATGCCTATGGCGGGCGCGACCGTAAGGAAACGTTGTTCCAACTGATTGATGCTGCCCAGGCACAGCGTCTGCTGGGCCCTCAGGCGCCGGTCGATTTTCAGTCACTTTCTGCTGTCGGTAAGCCAGTGTCCTACCGTTATCCGTTCAACCTGCAACTGCTGTTGCGCTAAACGCCAGCCAGATGCAGCACCAGCTTGACGATGCCGAACAGCGTCAAGGCAAACACAGCAGTGAACAGAATGCCCAGGATCACAAAGTGGCTGGGCTTGCCGTGGGTGAAGTCGCGGGCGCGATTCTTGCCGCTCTGCACGCCAAACGCCGCTGCCATCACACTGTGCAGCATTTGCCAGAAGGTAGGGGGTTTGTTGTTGACTGGATCGTCCATACATCCCTCGACACAAGGTGTGTGAGGGACAGCATAGTTCAACGGCTGTAAATCAATGTGGGAGCTGGCCTGCGATGCGGGCCATCGGTGTGTCAGTGACACCGCGGTGATGCTTTCGCAGGCAAGCCAGCTCCCACCTTTGATCTGTGTCGCTGGCAAACGCGTGTCAGACGCGATGGCCGTGTCGGCAGTGTTTCCCCAAACACCGCCAATATCCTGTGGGAGCTGTCGAGCTTCAGCGAGGCTGCGAAGGCGGCGGCACAGGCGGCCTATTCATCAGCAGTGCCGCCGCTTTCGCAGGCAAGCCAGCTCCCACCTTTGATCTGTGTCGCTGGCAAACGCGCGCCAGACGCGATGGCCGTGTCGGCAGTGTTTTCCCAAACACCGCCAATCTCCTGTGGGAGCTGTCGAGCTTCAGCGAGGCTGCGAAGGCGGTGGCACAGGCGGCCTATTCATCAGCAGTGCCGCCGCTTTCGCAGGCAAGCCAGCTCCCACCTTTGATCTGTGTCGCTGGCAAACGCGCGCCAGACGCGATGGCCGTG